>JBBQZK010000017.1:0-35278 GCA_038207785.1 Candidatus Limnocylindria bacterium
CATCCGCCGTCGTCACGCCGGCCGCGCGGCCATTCTCCACGATGACGCGCGTCACCTCGGAGCTGGTTCGGACTTCGCCACCGTGCTCGACGACGATCTTCGCGAGCGCATCAGGCAACGAGACCGACCCGCCTTCGGCCGTGGTCCAGCTGAACGCCTGCCTGCCGGCGGGCAGCGATAACGCGTTCAGGCCGGTACCGGGCTGATCGACCTGGGCCATCGTCATGAGCGACAGCCAGAGGAAGAAAGCGCGCACGTGCTCGTCGCCGAAGCGCTCCCGCACGACGTCGAGGGCGCTCGAGTACCGCCAGCGCACCGCTTCGACGCCCGGCGCGGTCGCCTCGAGCGACGCGATCGCCTCGCTCGGAGAGCCCGCGGGCGAGTACCGGGAGCGGCCATGGGCGGTCTTGATCGCGTCCCAGTCCGCAAGCAGCTGGTCGTACGCGCGCGCGTCCTCGAGGCTGAACCGCGCGATCTCGCGGCGGGTGGCCGCCGCGTCGCGGAACATCGTGATGCTGCGGCCATCTTCGAATGGCATGACGACCGCGGGCTCGGGGAACAGGTAGCGGAGACCGTGGCTTCCGAGGGACAGCTCGTCGTTGCGCACGATCGGGCTCGCCTGGAACACGGTGTGCGCGCTCGCGCAGAGGTCGTGGCGGAAGCCGGGGAGCGTTACCTCCTCGGTCGACGTGTCACCGCCGATACGCTGCGCGCGCTCGAGCACCAGCACGCGCATTCCCGCGCGCGCGAGGTACGCGGCACAGATCAGGCTGTTGTGGCCGGCCCCGGCGACGACGACGTCGTATGCGGTCACCCGCGCACGAGCTCTCGGGCCGCCCGCACGATGTCGGCCGCCTGCGGGACGACACCGAGCTCGAGCGGCTGCGCGTACGGGATCGGCGTCTCCGCGCCCGCGAGCCGGCGTGGTGGCGCGTCGAGATCGTCGAAGGCCTCCTCTGCGACCAGCGCGGCGATCTCGCCGCCGTACCCGCCGCGCTTGATGGCCTCGTGCACGACGAGGCAGCGGCGCGTCTTGCACACCGAGGCGAGGATCGTCGCCTTGTCGAGCGGCACGAGCGAGCGGACATCCACGACCTCGGCACTGATCCCCTCTTCGGCGAGGGTCGCGGCGGCCTCGAGGGCGAAGAGCACCTCGCGCGACCAGGTCACGATCGTGACGTCGGTCCCCGCGCGCTTGATGTCCGCCTTCCCGAGCGGCACGAGGTGCTCGCCGGTCGGGACCAGACCCTTCGTCCGGTACAGCAGCTTGTGCTCGATGAACATGATGGGGTCGTCATCGCGGATCGCCGAAGCGAGGAGACCCTTCGCGTCCGCGGGCGTCGACGGCATGACGACCTTGAGGCCCGCCACGTGGGTGAACCAGGCCTCGAGCGACTTCGAGTGCTGGGCAGCGTTGCCGCGGCCGGACCCGCCCTGCGTGCGCACGACGAGCGGCACGCGCGCTTGCCCGCCGAACATGAACCGGTTCTGCGCGGCCTGATTCACGATCTGGTCGATCGCGAGGCCGGAGAAGTCGATGTACATGAGCTCTGCCACGGGGCGCATGCCGGTCAGTGCGGCGCCGACCGCGGTCCCGACGAGACCGATCTCGCTGATCGGCGTCTGCATGATCCGCATCGGCCCGAACTCCGCGAGCAGGCCCGCAGTCACCTGGAACGCGCCACCGTGCTCGGCGATGTCCTCGCCCAACACGATCACCCGCGGATCGCGCTCCATCTCGATGCGCAGGGCGTCGTTCAGCGCCTCCGCGTAGAACATCTCCTTCTGAACGGCGGCGGCGCTTGGCGCCGCGGTCGGGGAGGACGTGGTCGGTGCCGTCCCGCTAGTTGCTGGCATAGATCTCCTCCGCGGTGAGCGGCGACGCGGGCGGGCCGGCTTCGGCCCACGCGACAGCGCGCTCCATCTCTTCGTCGACATCCCTGTCGATCGCGTCGAGCTCGGCCTCGGTGGCGACCTTGTCGCGGATGATCCAGGCGCGAGCGTCGAGGAGCGGGTCGAACGTCGTCTTCCAGCCCTCGATCTCCTCTTTGGTCTGATACTTCCGCGGGTCGCCGTAGTAGTGACCTTCGTGCCGGTACGACTCGCAGACCAGCAGGGTCGGCCCGCCGCCCGCGCGCGCTCGTGTGATTGCCTCGCCGGCCGCCTCGTAGACCTTCGCCACATCGCGGCCGTCCACCCGAGTGCCCGGCATGCCATAACTCGTAGCGCGTATAGCGATGTCCTCGATCGCGAACGCCTTCTTCGTCGGAAAGCTCTCGGCGTACTGGTTGTTCTCGCACACGTAGATGACCGGCAGCTTCCAGATCGCCGCGATGTTGAGCGACTCGTGGAACGTTCCCTGATTCGCGGCACCGTCGCCGAAGAACGACACGGCCACCTGATCGGTACCGAGCTGCTTCGCCGTGAGCGCGGCGCCGGTCGCGATCGGGATACCTCCTCCAACGATGCCGTTGGCGCCGAGGTTGCCCTTCGAGGTATCGGCGATGTGCATCGAGCCGCCGCGGCCGCGGCAGTAGCCGGTCTCTTTGCCGAGCAGCTCGGCGAACATCTTCCCGAGCTCCGCGCGCTTGGCGATGCAATGACCGTGGCCGCGGTGGGTCGAGGTGATCCAGTCGTCGTCACGCAGGTGCTCGCACACGCCGGCGGCGATGGCCTCCTCGCCGGCGTAACTGTGGATCGTGCCCCAGATCTTGTTCTCGCCGAACAGCGTCGTGCTCCGCTGCTCGAAGCGGCGGATCTCGCGCATGACCCTATAGAGATGCAGCGCCGTCTTCTTGTCCATCACTTCTCCTGCGGGCATAGCATCACCCGGATCGCGCCATCGCGGCGCTCGGTGAACGTGGCCCATGCGTCCGCGAACCGGGTGAGCGGGAACTGATGCGTTGTGAGCGAGCGCACATCGACCCTGCCGTCCGCGAGCAGCTCGAGCGCCCTGCCCGAGACTCGCCTCGGGTTGGCGACGGATCCGAGCACGTCGAGGTGGCCGCGAACGATGGTCGAGAGGTCGAGACCTGAGAGCTCGACGCCCTGACCGGTGGCGCCACCAAGCACGACGCGGCCGCCGCGCCGCGCGAGCTTAATGGCGTGAAGCGCCGCCTCCGCGGTCCCGGCGAACTCGACGACCAGATCGATGGTGCCGAACAACGGCGCCGGGTCCTCGATCACCGTGTCGGCGAACTGCTTCGCCCGACCGAGCCGTTCGCCTCGCCCGACGAGGATCACCTCGGACGCGCCGAGGGCGCGCGCGAGCTGCGCGGCACAGAGTCCGATGGCCCCCGGGCCGACCACCGCGACACGCTCGCCGGCCGTGAGCCGGCCGCGCTCCAGGGCCCACAACGCCACACCGAGGTTATCCGTCCAGGCGCCGTCCTCGAGGGTGACGGTGGCCGGAAGGACGTGGAGCGCGGCTGCGGGCACGCTCGCGTACTGCGCGAGGCCCCCCGCGATGGTGAAGCCAATGTGCGCATGCCCGGCCTCGCGCTTCCCGTAGTTGAGGCAGAGGTTGTAGAGCCCCTCCTTGCAGCGTGGGCACGTCCCGCAGCCCACGTGGACCTCGACACCGACACGCGTGCCCGCCGGCGGTCCGTCGATCTGGGGACCGAGCGCGACGATCTCGCCCGCGAACTCGTGACCAGGGATGTGCGGGAACGTCGTACCCGCGAACTTCCCGGCGAAGATCTTCCGGTCGGTCGCGCAGACCATCGACGCCGCGACCTTGACCAGGACGTGGCCGGCCGTCGGCTTCGGTGTCGGCACGGTGCGCACCGCGAACTCGTTCGGACGGTCGAACACGATCGCAGTCATCTCTGTCGGCAGGCTCACGCCTTCTCCCAGACCGAGACGAACTCGAGCGGAGCGGCCTGCAGGAGCGTCGCGACCGGGCAGTGCCGCTCCGTCAGCTCGCGCAGCCGCTGGACCCGCTCCGCCGATTCGGGCGTGCCGACGATGGCCCGGAGCTGCACGCGGAGGAAGTGCGCGGGCACCGGGGCGGTGCCCTTCCGGCCACGGCGATCGATGACCGCGTCGGCCTGGATCTCGAACGAGTCGATCTGCATACGCATCTTGTCGGCGGTGCGCTTCATCGTCACCGACTCGCAGGCACAAAGACCCGCGAGCACGTACTCGAGCGGCGTGGGCCCATGATCCTCGCCTTCGCGGTCGGGCGGCTCGTCGGCGATGAAATCATGACGCCCGGCGCGCAGGTCGACGTGCATCTTCTGACGCCATGTGCCGCGCGCGTGGATCTCGCCGAGGTCCGGCTCACCCAGCTTGCCGCTCAGCACATCGCGGGCGATCACGGCTCGACGATCACCTTCAGCGCGCCGTCCACCCGCTCGTTGAACGTCTTGAGCGCTTTGTCGAAGTCGCCGAGCTTGAAGTGGTGCGTGATGAGCTTGGCCGCGGGGATGCGCCCGTCGGCCATGAGGGGCATGACCTCTTCCATCGTGTTGCGGTTCGCTCGAACGCCGTGGATATCGATCTCCTCGAGGACGATCTTCTGCATATCGATCTGCACCGGGTCCTTCGGGATGCCGGTGAACGCGACGCGGCCGCCCTTACGCAGCACGCCGATCGACTGGTGGATCGAGTCGCTCGTGCCGGCGGAGTCGACCGTCGCATCGACGCCACGACCTCCAGTGAGCTCGCGCACGCTCGCGACCGGATCGCCGGAGTGATAGTCGACCGTCTCGAAGCCCAACTCTCGCGCACGGTCGAGGCGCTTTCCGCCTCCGACCACGATGACCCTTGCGGCGCCGAGCGCCTTCGCGCACATCGCGACCAGGATCCCCATGCCGCCGGAGCCGACGGAGGCGATGACGTCGCCGGGCTCGACGCCGGCGCGCTTCGCGGAGTGGAGCGCGATCGACGCGGTATCGCACAGCGCGCCGACGTCGAAGGGCATCCCCTCGGGCATCTTGAACACGCTCTTGATGGTCTGGACCACGTACTCGGCGTACGCGCCCTGCGTGTAGTGACCATATTGGCGGTGCCCGAGGTCCTCGCGGCCATAGTTGAAGCAGAGGTTGTACCGACCGGTGCGGCACATCCGGCAGTACCCGCAACCCGAATGGGACGTTCCGGCGACGCGCGTCCCGGGCGTGAAGCCATACTCGAGCGCGACCGGCCCGGCGCTCACGACCTCGCCGGACCACTCGTGTCCGGGAGTGAACGGGTAGGCCTTCGGCCAACGGCCTCTGAACGAGCCTTCGATGATCTCGGCGTCCGTGCCGCAGATCGCGATGGCCTTGACGCGGCAGAGGACCTCGTTCTCCTCGGGCTCGGGCTTCGGGATATCGCCGATCTCGAATGCGTGCGGCGCGGTGAGGACAAGTGCCTGCATCGCTACTCCTCCAAGAAGGCGACGACTCGGCAGATGCAGCCTTCGCCGTTCACCCAACGCCACGGGAACGCGCCGATGTCAACGCGCTTCCCGGCGACCTCGGCGAGCTCGCCGCCGAGGGTCTCCAGCATCGGGAGGTTCGCCTTCGCCATGTGGTAGTGGACGTGCTCGAAGTCGCTCATCGGGAGCGTCTCGTCGATGGGCTTTCCGGTCTCCGCCTCGTACTCCTTGACCAGGTCAGGCCGGAAGTAGCGGACGCGAACGTGGAGCGAGTGGTCCATCGACGCGAGGTCCCCGCCGAACATCTTGATGCCCTTGTCGACCAGCCAGTCGCACACCTCGGGCTTCGGTCCTGGATGGCGGTCGAAGTACGTGACGTCGTTGCGGGTCGGCTTCGTCCAGTTGTACTGGTCCCAGCCGGTGTAGAGGATCACGACATCACCCTTTCGGATCTCCTCCCCTGCCGGGATGCACTTCTTCACGTCATCGATCGAGTAATAGGCCCATGGCTTGGTGATCGGCCGGAGGTCGATCACCAAGCCCGTGCCATAGAGGTCCTGCATCGGAAGCTCGCCGAGGCTCTTGCCCGTGGGCCAGTAGTGGCTGGGCGCGTCGATGTGCGTTCCGGTGTGCATGTTCGTCCGGACGAGCACGGTCGCCTTGCCGTCGCGATGGTGGGTCGTGATGTCGGTCACCTGGATCGCCTCGAATTGCGGCCAGGTCGGCATCCGGTCACCCCAGGGCTGCGTGAGGTCGACGAGCTTCATGGCCATCAGTAGGGGAAGTTCGCCTTCCGCCCGAGCTGGTCGACGACCTTCTTCGCGATCGAGAGGTCGACGACCTGGTCGAATGTCAGCGCCTTTGTGATCTTGCCGAAGTCCAATTCGCTCTTGATCGTGCCTTCGATGAACTTCTGCGGCACGCCCTCGTTCTGCGGCCACGCGTTGGCTTTCACGAGGAGGTCGTAGGTGTCAGCGGCGATCGTTGCGTCGATCTTGCCCTCCTTGATGGCGAGGTCGACGATCTTCTGCTTGTTGGCCGCGTCATACATCGCGCGGTTGGCGCGCATGAGCGCACGGATGGTGCACTCGAGCGTCTTGGCGTCGTCCTTGATCGCCTGTGTCGGCGCGACGTACACCGAGTACTGGTAGTCCGAGAGGATCTCCCACATGTTGACCAGGACGGAGATGCCCGGGTTCGCCTTCTGGACGGTCTTGGTCTGGTCGATGTGCAGGACCGCCGTGTCCGTGGCGCCTGCGGTCAGCTGCTGGACGCGGCCGGCCGTCGTGGTCTGGACGAACGTGACGTCCTTCGGATCGATGCCCGCCTTCTTGAGCACGATGCGCGTCATGACGTCGGCGAAGCCACCCGGCTCCTGGACGCCCATCTTCTTGCCCTTGAGGTCAGCGAGGGTCTTGATGCCGGGCCCGACGACGAACGAAACGTCGACGGCCGGCGCGTACGAGTAGACGACCTTCACGTCGGCACCGTTCGCGATGCCGTCGATGACGGGCTCGGACGAGGTGCCGGCGAGCGTGATGCCGCCCGAGGCGGAGGCGCGGAGCGAGCCGACGCCACCCTCGAAGCGCACGAGCTCGACGGTGAGGTTCTCGTCCTTGAAGTAGCCGAACGAGTCCGCGACGTACGGCGTGAGGTGCACGACGTTCGGCGGCGTCACCGGGACGGCGATCGTGATCTTCTGCGCAGCGCAGACCGCCTTCGCCGCGGCGGTCTGGCTCGCGGCTGCCGCGCTCGGCTGGGTCGTCGCCCCGCCGGACCCGGTGCCGCTCGAACAGCTTGTCGCGACCATCGCGACGATGAACGCGAACGCAAGGATCCGATGCCCCATTGCCATCCTCCCGCTACTGCTCGCGTCGCAGCCATGGTGCGACGCGGCCCTCGAGCCACTGCACGAGACCCATGAAGATGATGCCCAGCGCGGCGACGACGATGACCGGGACGAACATGCGGTCGATCCGGAAGACGTTGCCGTACTGGATGATCAGGTACCCAAGTCCGACCAGTCCGATGAAGAACTCGGCGACGATCATGCCGATGAGACCTCGACCGATCGAGAGGCGGATGCCGGCGAGCATGAACGGGAGCGATGACGGGATGATCACGTCGGTCCACAGGCGGCGCTCGCTCGTGTTGAAGGCGCGCGCGACCTCGAGCAGCCCGCGGTCGACGTTACGCACGCCCTGCTGCGTGTTGATGAGGACCGGGAACACGCAGAACAGCGCGACGGCCGCGACGCGCGGCGCGTCACCCTGGAACTTGAAGATGAACCCGATGAGCGGGATAAGCGCGACCGACGGCACCGAGTAGAGCGCGCTCACGAGCGGGTCGAAGGCGTTGTACGCGAAGCGCCAGCGGCCCGTGACGATGCCCAGGAACACGCCGATCACGATGGCGATGGCGAGCCCCGCGACGAAGGCGCGCAGGCTGATGACGAGCGCGGCCTGCAGCTCACCGTTCTGCACGAGCTCGACGAACGCCTTCGCGATCGCCGAGGGCGGCCGGATGATCAGCGGGTTCCAGCCGGGTGCGAGGAACTCCCAGATGAGCAGGAGGACCGCGATCGACCCGACGCGCACGCCCCAGTCGCCGGGCCGCGGCCGGAAGAGCCGGCGCCGCGCCGACCCTGGCACCTGGGCCCGAGCCTCGCGCACCGTCATGCGACACGCTCCCGCAGCAGGCTCCAGCAGTGGTCGCGCAACTCGACGAATCGGGGGTGCGCGACGACCGACGCGACCGTCCGCGGCCGCGGGACGTCGACCGAGAGGATCTCGCGGACCTGCGCCGGCCGCGCGCTCATCACGACGATGCGGTCGCCGAGCGCGATCGATTCCTCGATCGAGTGCGTGATGAACACCATCGCCGGCGGTGTCTTTCTCCCGTTGCCGACGCCCTGACTGCCCTGGTAAATGCGCAGCAGCTCGTCCTGGAGGACCTCGCGGGTGAGCGCGTCCAGCGAGCCGAAGGGCTCGTCCATCAACAGGACGTCAGGCTCGAGGGCCAGGGCGCGCGCGAGGCCGACCCGCTGCTGCATGCCGCCAGACAGCTGGTACGGGTAGTGCCGTTCGAAGCCCTTGAGGCCGACGAGCGCGATGTACCGCTCCACGCGCTCCGCGACCGCCTCCTTCGGCAGACCCGCGAGCTCCACGCCGTACGCAACGTTCTCGCGAACGCGCTTCCATGGCATGAGGCCGAAGTGCTGGAAGACCATCGCCACATTGCGTCGCGGACCGGACACGACCGTGTCGTCGACCAGCACCCTGCCGCCGTCGAGCGGCACGAGCCCGTGCATCGCACGAAGCAGCGTGGTCTTGCCGCAGCCCGACGGCCCGAGGATGCAGACGGTCTCGCCATCGCGCACGGCGAGATCGAGGCCCTCGAACACCGTGACCGCACCGAAGTGCTTCCCGGCCCCCTGCACCACGATGCGTTCGCTGCTCACGCGATGCGCCTCTCGGCCCAGGGCTGCGCTGTCGAGCCGCGGACGACAAGCTCGGCGGACAGGACCACCGACCGATCCGTGATCGCCTCACCCTCGAGCTGCGCGATGAGCAGTGTCGCCGCTCGCGAGCCCATCTCCTCCTGCTCGACGTGCACCGTCGTGAGATCGATGAGGGCGGCCTCCGGTGTGTCGTTGAAGCCCGCGACCGCGAGGTCCTCCGGCATGCGAAGGCCAGCCTCCCGTGCCGCCCGTATCGCACCGAGCGCGATGAGATCGTTGGCGCCGAAGATCGCCGTCGGCGGGACGTCGCGGAAGAGCTGGCGTGCCGCCCGGTAACCGCCGAGCTCCGACCACGTCTCGGCTTCGACGATCTCCGCCGAAACGCCCAGGCGCGTGGCCGCGTCTAGCACGCCGGTGACGCGCTCGGCGCCGGTGGTGGTCGACCGTGGGCCGGCCACGTGCGCGATGCGGCGATGTCCGCGCTCCACCAGATGTGCGACGACCATCTCGGCCGATCTGGCGTTGTCCACGCTGACGACGAGGTCGTCGGCGCCGCCTGCGGCGCGATTCACGAGCACGAACGGGAAACCGTCCTCCCGCAGGTCATCGATCGTCCCGTCGGCCATCCGCGTCGAGGCGACAAGGACTCCGTCGACCTCGCGTTCGCGAAGGACGCGGATGTAGGTTGCCTCACGCTCGGGCAGGTCGGCGGTGTTGCAGAGGATCAGCGTGTAGCCGCGCTCGTGCGCCGCGACCTCCGCACCCTTGATGATCCCGGCGAGGAACGTGTTCGCGATGTCCGGCACGAGCATCCCCAGCGTGAGTGTCCGCTTGAGGCGAAGGCTCCGTGCCAGCGCCGACGGGCGGTAGCCGAGCCGCTCGACCACCGCGAGCACGCGGGCCCGCGTCTCCGGGCGCAGCGTGTGCCCGGGCCGATCGCTGAGCACGCGGGACACGGTGGACGGATGGACGCGCGCCGCCTTCGCGACGTCGACGATCGTGGACCGCGCCTGCCGAATCTCTCCCACTGCCGGAAATCGTTTGCGCTGAGGAAGGTTCTGTCAAGTAGGCTCCCGCCCTGATGCGTCTGCCTCCGGTCCCGGACGCGCGCGGCCTCGAGCTCATCGGTCATTGCGACCTTGGCGGCAAGGGCGACGGCATGCAGATCATGCGCAACGGCGACGTCGTCTACGTCGGGCACATGGGCGACTTCAACGTCGGGATGAGCATCGTCGACGTGTCCGATCTCACGCAGCCGCGCCTCATCGCGCAGCTCCCGGTACCGGCACGCACCCACACGCACAAGACGCAATACGCCGACGGGCTGTTGCTCGTGAACCACGAGCGCTACCCGTATGTCGGCCCGGATCCCGAGAGCCCGGGGGTGGTCGTGTACGACGTGTCGCGCGCGGCGGATCCACGGCGCATCGGATTCCTCCCCGTCGCGGGCGCGGGCGTCCACCGGATCTGGTGGACCGGCGGCCGATATGCGTACGCGTCGGCGCGCAGCCGGCCCGGCCTCCATGGGGCGTCGCTCATCTCGATCGACCTCGCCGATCCCGAGCGGCCCCGCATCCGCGACGAATGGGCCTTCCCGGAGCAGCGCCGCGACGGGCCCGATCCCGGAACCCGCGCACCGCACCGCTATCCCTCCTGTCATCACGCGATCGTCCGGGGCGACCGCGCGTACGCGGGATGGTTCGACGCGGGGGTCGTGATCCTCGGGATCGACGACGGCCGGTTATCGCTGATCGGGCATACCGATTGGACCGAACGCGCCGGCGGCCATCCGTACACGCACACGGCGATGCCCCTCGGGGATCGCGGGCTGCTCGTCGCGACCGACGAAGCAATCGACGCGGACCGCACCGGCGCGCCGAAGGACATCCATATGGTCGATATCTCCGATGAGACCGCGCCGCGAGAGATCGCGAGGTTCCCTGTCCCAGAGGATCGGCCGACCCGCGGCCTGCGCTTCGGGCCGCACAACGTCCACGAGAACCGGCCGGGTACCTTCCAGAGCGACACGATCGTGTACGCGACGTACTTCAGCGCGGGGCTGCGCGTCTACGACACGTCGGATCCGCTCGCCCCGGTGGAGATCGCGCGCTTTATCCCGGAGCCACCGCACGGCCAGGCCGTCATCCAGCTGAATGACCTGCTCGTCGAGCGTGATGGGACGGTCTTCGTCACCGACCGCCACGAAGGCGGGCTCTACGTGCTGCGGCCTACCGCCTAGCGGCGCGCACCCGATCAGCGGTGATCGGCAGCTCGCGCACGCGCGCCCCGCACGCGGCGAAGACGGCGTTCGCGATCGCGGCGGCCACCGGAACGCCGGGGGGCTCCCCCACGCCGGTCGGCGGTTCGCCGGCCGCACTCAAGATGTGGACGTCGATCTCGGTCGGCGCATCCCGGAACGTGGCGATGGGATAGGTATCCCAGCCGGTCGACGCGACGCGGCCGCCGCGCTGCTTCAGCTCCTCGAGCAGGGTCCACGACGCCGACTGCACGATGGCGCCCTCGCACTGGTTGCGGATGCCGTTGGCGTCGATGACGCGCCCCGGATCGATCGCACACCAGAACCTGCCGAGCCGGACGCGGCCATTCGGTGCGGCGAAGACCTCGGCGACCTGCGCGATGTACGTGCCATGCGCATAGAGCGTGCACGCGAGACCAAGACCGCGGCCGTCGCTGCCCGTGCGGCCCCGCCAGCCACTGCGCTCCGCGACCGCCTCCAGCACCGCTCGGAGGCGCGGGTCGTTGGTGTTGCGAAGCCTCAGGTCGAGCGGATCCTCACCGCGCGCGAACGCGATCTCGTCGACGAGGGATTCGATGGCGAAGACGTTCTCCGCCGCCGCGAGCGAGCGGAACGACGCGGTGCGCAGCGGCGATGGCTCGATGTGGAGCGTCACCGCGAGGTGCGGCACGAGATACGGCGGTACGGCGTTGCGGCCGGAGGTGAACGGCGCGCGCGCCTTGTCCAGCGAGCCGCCATAGCCGTGCGCGTTCGTGTGCTCGTCGTAGCGCCACGCCGTGAACAGGCCGTTCGCGTCGGTGCCGGCCTCGATGTCGAGCGCACACGCCGGCCGGGCGGGGCCGTGCGCGAACTCCTCTTCGCGCGACCACTGCAGCAGGACGGGCCGGCCGCAGGCCTTCGAGAGACGGGCGGCCTCTATTGCGCAGTCGCCGAGGCTGTTGCGGCCGTACGTCCCGCTCGGCATCAGCGGGATCACGCGTACGGACGGCACGGGCAGGGAGGTCGCCGCGGCGACCTCGTCGCGCAGGCCGAACGGCCGCTGGGTGCCGGCGTAGATGGTCGCTCCGTCGCCCCGCACGTCGGCGACCGCCGCGCTCGGGCCGATCGGCGCGTTGGAGATGTAGGGCATGGCGTAGTCCGCGGCCACGCGCGTTGCGGAGACGGCGAGCGCCGCCTCGACGCCAGCGTCCTCGTTGATGGGGAGGGAGATCGTGTCGTCCGCGGACGGCGCAGGCGCGGTCCAATCGATCTCCAGCGCCTGCGCCGCCGCGACGGCCTGCGCCTGGCGCTCCGCGACGACACCGACGAGGTCCCCGTCGCGCACGACCATTACGACCCCGGGCATTTCGCGCGCCGCGCGGTCGTCGACGGTCGCCGGGCGTGCCCCGCGCACCGGCGGCCGGGCGATCGCGCCGCGAAGCATGCCATCGATGCGCACGTCGGCGACGAAACGAGCGGCCCCGGTGACGATGTCGCGCGCTTCGACGCGGCGCGGCTCCGCCGCGAGCGGCGTCGCCGAGACGGGCGCGTCGTCCGGGATCGGACCTTCGAGCGGCCGGCCGGCGGCGATGAGCGGCTTCGCCGCGGAGGCTGCTCGGCGCAGGATCTCACCGTCCTGCGCGATCGATCGGCTGCCGAACGTGCCCATGTCGAACGGGACCTGCGCGGTGTCTCCGAGCACGATCGTGACGCGATCGATGGGGATCCCGAGCTCCGCCGCGACGACCTTCGCGAAGGCCGTCCGGATGCCCTGACCGAACTCGACCTTGCCCGAGAACACGGTCACGCGTCCATCCGGCTCGAGGCGGATGCGGTCTTCGATCCGCGGCGCGTCAGCCCGGATCGTCACGCCCGCTCCTCCGCGGCGCGCTGCACCGCACGCACCGCGCGGAGCTGCACGCCGCACCGGCAGAGGTTGGATGCGAGCGCTTCGCGGATCTCGTCCGCCGTTGGAGCCGCCTGGCGCTGGAGGAGCGCGGTGGCGGAGATCAGCATGCCGCTCGTGCAATAGCCGCATTGCATCGCGTCCTCCTCGACGAACGCGCGCTGCACCGCGTCACCGCCGGCTTCGGCGAGCCCCTCGACCGTCACGATGCGGTAGACCGCTGCCTGCTCGACGCCGATCAGGCACGACGCGACCGCGCGGCCGTCTGCGAGCACGAAGCACGCGCCGCACTGGCCACGCCCGCATCCGTAGCGAGCAGCAACGAGCCCGAGGTCGTCGCGGAGCGCTTCGAGCAGCGTCGTGCCGCGGGGAACGTCGACGTCGCGGACCACGCCGTTGATGTCCAGGCGGTACTTCATCCTGCGAGGACACTATCGTTCCTTTCAGGTGAAGATGTGGCCGAGCTGACGCGGCTGGCGGTCGACGAACGCAAGGTCGGCCGCATCACGCTCGCGCGCCCTGACGTGAAGAACGCCTTCAACGCCGAGCTCATCGCCCAGCTTTCCGCCGCCGTCGATGCAGTGCCCGCCGATGCCCGCTGCGTTGTGCTCGCGAGCGAGGGCGACACCTTCTGCGCCGGTGCGGACATCGCGTGGATGCGATCGACGGCCGACTTCACGCTCGAGGAGAACCGCGCCGACTCAGTGGCCCTCGCCGACATGTTCGCGAAGCTCGATGCGCTGCCGATGCCGATCGTGGCTCGGATCCAGGGTGCGGCCATTGGGGGCGGCGCGGGCCTCGTCGCGATCGCCGACGTCGCGGTAGCCGCCGAGGAGGCCGTGTTCCAGTTCACCGAGGTGCGCCTGGGGATCCTGCCCGCGGTCATCTCGCCGTACGTCGTACGGAAGGTCGGGGTCAGCTTCGCGACGGCCGCGTTCACGACCGGGATCCGGTTCGATTCGCATCGGGCGTTCGACACCGGGCTGATCCACAGCGTCGTCGACGCCGGCCAGCTCGATCCCGAGATCGATCGCTTCGTCGACGCCATCGTCTCGGGCGGCCCGCACGCGGTGAACGCCGCCAAAAAGCTTGTGCGCGAAGTGGCCGGACGCGCGCCTGCGGATGTGCAGGGCCTCATGATCCAGCGGATCGCCGAGGCGCGCGTCAGCGCCGAGGGGCAGGACGGCATGCGCGCGTTCCTTGAGAAACGCGCACCGAAGTGGCTCGGCGGCTCACGCCGCCAGAACTAGGCGCAGCAGCGCCACGGTCGCGACGCCGGCGAGCACGCCAGCGAGCAGGTTCCGCCGCCATACGACCATCCCGATGACGACCAGCGCCGCGATGAGCTCCGGCCCGCGCGTCGGTGCGCCGTTCGGCACAACGATCGCCGGGCCGGCAAGGGCGGCGATGATCGCGGCGGGCAGCGCGTCCAGATACCGGCCGACGCGACGCGGCACGTTCGCGGGCATCGCCACGCGGAACGCGATCGCTCGGATGACGTAGGTGACGATCGCGGAACCCGCGATCGCGAGCCACGTCATGCGTCCGGCTCGCCGCGCGTAGCGAGTACGAGCAGCGGCGCGAGCGCTCCGGCCGTCACGACCGCGACCACGGACGCGCCCAGGTACGCGAGGGCGGCGGCCAGGACCGCGGCGACGACCGCGACCAGGGCATCGGTGCGCCGCCGCACCCCGAGCACCACGATGGCGATGAATGTCGCCGTGATCGAGAAGTCGACGCCGAACCGTCGCGGCTCCCCGATCGCCGGACCGACGAGCATGCCGATCGCCGTCCCGGTGTTCCAGAGGACATACAGGGCGACGGCGAACGTCACGTAGTAGGCGATCTCGGTGCGGCCGCGGCGGAACCACCCGATCGCCATGGCGAAGGCCTCATCGGTGAGGACGAACGCGGCGGCGAGACGCCTCGCGACCGAGACCCGAGCGAAGTACGGCCGCAATGCCGCGGCCATCAGCAGGTGCCGGAGATTGATCAGAAGGACGGTCGCTACGACGACCGGCCATGCCACGTGGTCGGCGAACAGCTGGACCATCGCGAACTGGGACGCACCGGCGAACACGAACAGGCTCATCGCCATGCTCTCCGCGGGTGACAGACCCGACCGGCTCGCGACGATCCCGAACGGGATGGCGACGACGAGCACCGACACGAGCACGGGCCAGCCTTCGACGAGCGCGGCGCGTTGCGGTGACAATCTGGGTCACATGATGACCGTCCTCGTGGCCAATCGCGGCGAGGTCGCGCGGCGCGTCTTCCGCACCGCGCAGCGGATGGGTCTGCGGACCGTGGCCGTGCATTCGGACGCGGACGCGGACGCGCCATTCGTACGCGAGGCCGATGTCGCGGTCCGGATCGGCCCAGCCCCCGCGCGCGACTCGTATTTGAACATCGCCAGCATCATCGGAGCGGCCCGCGAAACGGGCGCCGGGCTGATCCATCCCGGCTACGGCTTCCTGTCAGAGCAGGCCATGTTCGCCGAAGCCGTGGCCGCTGCGGGTATGACGTTCGTGGGACCAGGCCCTTCGGTGCTCCGCCGCCTTGGCGACAAGGGCGAGGCCAAGGCGGCAGCGGAGCGCGCGGGCGTGCCCGTCGTCCCGGGCTACCGCGGCGCCGATCAGCAGGACAGCGCGTTCGCGGCGGCGGCCCGGACGGTGGGCTATCCGGTGATGCTCAAACCTGCTGCCGGCGGCGGCGGGATCGGCATGCAGCTGGTGGCGCGCGACGCGGATCTCTCCGACTCGCTGGCGCGCGCCCGGCGTACGGCCACCGCGGCCTTCGGCGATGAACGACTGATCCTGGAGCGCGCGATCGAGCGACCCAGGCACGTGGAGATCCAGCTGCTCGCCGATGCGCATGGCACGGTCGTCGCGCGCGGCGAGCGCGACTGCTCGGCGCAGCGGCGCCATCAGAAGGTGCTCGAGGAGACGCCGTCACCCGCCGTCGACGCGGCCCTGCGGCGGCGCATGAGCGACGCGGCGGTCGCCCTCGCGAAGGCGGTCGGCTACGTCAACGCGGGCACCTGCGAGTTCATCGTCGACGCGAACGGCGACTTCTTCTTCCTGGAGGTGAACGCGCGCCTGCAGGTCGAGCATCCCGTCACCGAGCTGGTGTGGGGCGTGGACCTCGTGGAGCAGCAGCTGCGCATCGCCATGGGCGAACGCCTCTCCGTTCCGGCCGAGCCCCACGGCCACGCGGTGGAGGTCCGCCTCTACGCGGAGGATCCCGCGAGCGGGTTCCTCCCCTCGACCGGCCGGATCGCGCTGGTGGAGTGGCCCGAGGGGGTCCGCGTGGATTCGGGGATCGAGGAAGGAAGCGTCGTCACCGCTGACTACGACCCGATGCTGGCGAAGGTGATCGTGCACGCCGCCGATCGCGGCGCGGCGCTGGATGCGCTGGACGCCGCCCTGCGCGCATCAACGGTCCTTGGCGTGCGCACCAACGTGAGATTTCTTCGCGGCCTCGTGGCCCACCCCGAGGTGCGCGCGGGCCGCGCGGATACCGGGCTCATCGAGCGCAGCCCTCTGCTCGCGGCTGGCCCCGGGGACCCGCCGGCCGAGGCTCGGGCGCTCGCGGCCGCCGCGTTCGCCGCGAGCAACGCCCCGACGACGGACGTGCGCGATCCGTGGCGGTCCCTCGCTGGCTGGCGCGCCGGCGGGCCTCCGAGGATGACCGTCGTGCTCGACGACCGGTCGATCGTCGTTACGGGCGCAGGTCCCTTCGCGATCGATGGCCAAGCGATCGAGCGAGACGAGCGGGCTGGGCACTGGCTGATCGACGGGGAGGCGGGGATCGCGGTGAGGGACGGCACCGAGCTATGGGTCAAATGGCGTGGCGAGACATACGCCTTAGACAGTGCCGGCCGCGAGCGGAGCATTGACGCGCTCGCCGGCAGCGAGATCACGGCGCCGATGCCCGGGGTGGTCCTCGCCGTGCACGCCCGCGCCGGTCAGCAGGTCACGCGCGGCGATCTCATCTGCGTGGTCGAGGCGATGAAGATGGAGCTACGGGTGGAGGCACCGGCCGAGGGGACTGTGACAAAGGTGCTGTGCGCTCAAGGGGATCAGGTGCGGCGGGGTCAGCGTCTCGCCGAGTTCGAGCCGGCCTAAGTCCAGGACGTCTCCCGCGCCGGCGAGACGCTGCCCGTGACCGCGTGGCCCAGCTTCCCATCCACCACGGATGTTTCTACGCGAGGGGCCGGATGCGCTCCTCCCCCATCCGGGGGCTCCGCTGCGAAGCGCGCGGGCACTGATACGGGAAACTCACGCAGACTGCGCATGGACGCATGACGCAGGCAGCTCGCGAGCACGGCGCCGGTGGATGGCTTCGCTGGGTGACGCCCGACGGACGCCGGCTCTTGCTCGCGCGGGTGCTCCGGACCTTCGCGTACGGCTACCTGGCCGTCGTGTTGGGCGTGTACCTCGACCGGCTGGGACTGGATGCCACGCGCATCGGTATCGTGCTGACCGCCGCGATCGCGGGGTCGGCACTGATGACGGTGGGGTGGTCGCTGTATGCCGACCGCTACGGCCGCCGGCGCACGATCGCGACGATGGCGGGACTCATGGCCGTGGGCGGCCTCGCGTTCGCGCTGACCGACAGCTTCGCGATCCTCGTCCTGGCGGGCTTCACCGGCACCATCAGCGCGACGAGCTCCGAGGTCGGCGTGTTCCAGACCGTCGATCAGGCGATGCTCCCGCAGACCGCGCCGGACGCTCGCCGGACCTGGCTGTTCGCCGTCTACAACACCCTCGCGACGTTCGGCGGCGCGCTCGGCGCGCTGTTCGCGGCCAGCGTCGCGCTGTTGGAGCGGCTCGGGTTCTCCGGCGCCGACGCCTACCGGCCGCTGTTCCTCCTCTACGCGCTCATCGGTCTCACCAACCTCGCGCTGTTCGCCGGTCTCACCGACAAGCTCGAGGTGGCCAAGGTGCACGGGGAGCGGCGGTTCATCGGGATCCACCGCTCACGGGGGACCGTCGCGAAGCTCGCGGCGCTCTTTGGGCTCGACGCGTTCGCCGGTGGCCTGGTCGTGCAGTCGCTGGTCGCATATTGGTTCTACGTCCGGTGGGCGCTCGATCCGGGACAGCTCGCGGTGCTGTTCTTCGCAGTGAACGTGCTGTCGGGCATCTCGCTGCTGGCGGCGGGCTGGCTCGCGTCGCGCTTCGGTCTGCTCAACACGATGGTGTTCTCGCATTTGCCATCGAACGTGCTGCTGATGCTCGTGCCGCTCATGCCGAGCGCGCCGCTCGCGGTAGCCGTCTTCCTCGCTCGGATGAGCATCTCGCAGATGGACGTGCCGACACGGCAGTCGTACACGATGGCCGTCGTCGACCCCGACGAGCGCACGGCGACCGCCGGTCTCACGAACGTCGCGCGGACGACGTCCGCCGCCTTCTCGCCGCTCCTGACAGGTCTTGCGTTCGCCGCCGGTTCATTCGCGCTGCCGTTCGTGCTCGCGGGAGCGTTGAAGGTCGCGTACGACGGACTGCTCTACGTGACCTTTCGCGGCGTTCGGCCGCCGGAGGAATCGCGCCGGTCGTAGCTACCAGCGGCCGCGGTGGACGACATCCGACGCGGGCTTGCGGCCCACGTTCTTCAGCGACGGAGATGGCCGGTCCGCGGCAGCCTTGTGGCCGATCGCCACGGTCCCGACCGCGGTGTACTCGTCCGGCACCCCGAACGCCGCGCGGAAGCCGGCCTGGTCGGGGATCCCGAAGAACACCGCACCAAGGCCTGCGTCGACGGCGGTCTGCAGGATGAGGAGTGCGGCCATGCCCGCGTCGATGTCCCAGTACGGGACCGGCCAGCGCTTCTCGTCGCGATCGACCCAGCCCTTGTCCGGAAGGGCATACCGGTCGAGATAGGCGGCCTTGTTCGAGAGACACACGATCAGTGTCGCGGCGTTGAACATCCCGGGCCAGCCGAACTCGGCGCGGCGCTCCGGTGTCATCGTCGTGTTCCAGTAGCGCTCGGTCTCGTCCTTCCCGTTCAACACGAGGAACGCCCATCCCTGACTGAATCCGGCGGACGGGGCGCGCTGCGCGTTCGCGATGATCCGCTCGAGCACCTCCGGATCGATGGGCCGTTCCTCGAACGTGCGCACCATCCTCCGCCTGCGGACGACATCCTGGAACTCCATACCCCGACAATGTACGAATGACCGAGGCCCGCGTGCAGCTGGTCGAAGTGAGCCCGCGCGACGGCCTGCAGGCCGAGGAGCGGACGCTCTCGACCGATACCAAGCTCGAGCTTCTGGCTCGCCTGGCTGACGCGGGCCACACAGTGATCGAAGCCACATCGTTCGTGAGCCCGACCGCGGTCCCGCAGCTGGCCGACGCGGACGACCTCATGCGGCGGGTCCAGCGCCGGCCCGGCGTGCGCTATCCGGTCCTCGTGCCGAACGAGCGCGGGCTCGAGCGCGCGGTCGCGGCCGGGGCGGCGGAGATAGCGGTGTTCGTGTCCGCGAGCGAGAGCTACTCCCAAAAGAACCTGCACCGCAGCCGGGACGACGCGATCGCGACCGCGCTCGCGGTCACCGCGGCGGCCAAGGCGCGGGGCCTGCACGTTCGCGGCTACATCTCGATGGTCATCGCGGACCCCGATGATGGCCCCACGGATCCGGCCGCCGTCGCGGCCGTCGCCGCGCGCTTCCTCGCGGGCGGCGCGGATGAGGTCGCGCTCGGCGACACGATCGGTAGCGGAACAGTCGCCCACGTCCGCGCGCTCATCGCTGCCCACCGCGACCTGAACGTCCCGCTCGGGCGGCTGGCGGTGCACTTCCACGACACGTACGGTCAGGGCCTCGCGAACGTGCTGACGGCCATCGAGCTGGGCATCGCGACGGTCGACGCGAGCATCGGGGGCATCGGCGGCTCCCCCTTTGCCAAGACGGCGGCGGGCAACCTCGCGACCGAAGACGTCGTCTGGATGCTCGATGGCATGGGCGTCGCAACGGGGATCGACGCGCGCACGCTCGCAGCGACCACGAAGTGGATGGGCCGGCAGCTCGGCCGCGAGCTGCCTGGTCGCGCGGCGCGGGCCCTCGCGTGACCGAGCTGTTCCGCGTCTTCCGCAACGGTATCGCCGCCGTACTCGCGGTCGTGGCGCAGCACGAGTACGTCACCCTCTTTGGCATCGTCGCGATCGAGGAGGCCGGCGTGCCGCTCCCCGCGCCGAGCGACCTCGTGATCATGTTCTACGGCGACCGCGCGCGTGGCGACCTCGGCAGCCTCGCCATCGTGGTGCTCATCTGCGCCGCCGCATCGACCTTCGGGACGCTCATCCCCTACGTGATCACGCGGCGATTCGGCGACGCCGCGGCGCACAAGCTCGCCCGGATCATCGACGTGGATCCGACCAAGGTGGACGAGTGGGAGACCCGGATCGCCCGGCACGGCTTCACCGCCATCTTCCTCGGCCGCCTGATCCCTGGTCTGCGCGTGGCGATGTCGCTGATCGGCGGCACCGCGAAGGTCCCCCTCCATGAGTTCTCGGCCGGCGTCTTCGGGGCGGGCTTGGTGTATTGGACGTTCTGGACGGGCCTCGGCGCGTTGTTCGGTCCGACCGTGCGCCGTCTCATCCCGCAGGCCTACATCCAATACGTCGTGATCGGCATCCCGGTGCTGTTCATTGGGTACTTCCTGTTCCGCTTCATCCGGGGCAAGCGCCGCCGTTCTAGGGAGCGCCGCGCCGCCTAGGCCGGCCCGAGCTGCGGGGAATCCATGAGCCAGCCGGACCCGCTACGCACCATCGTCCAGGTCCCCGACCAGTGACGCGTGCCTGAGGAGGTCACCTCCGTCAGATAGACGCTGACGGTCGCCGTGTTCAGGCCCTGCGACGTCACGACGGCGCTGTCGGCCGAGATGGATCGCGTATCGGCGAAGCGCCCATCGATGTTCGTTGCCGGCGGGTAGTTGGCCTGCATCCGCGCGCTCCAGAGACGCGCGGCGTCCGCGTACTGGCGCGCGGTGACGAGCCGATAGAAGGACACGACCGTCGCCGCGGGATCGGCGGCCGACACGGGGACCGCCGCCGGCGGCGGCGTCGCGGGTGCGGCGGTCGCCGGCGCCGCCGTGGCCGCCGGCGACGGGGTGGACGGTGCCGGGGTCGACGCCAGCGTCGCCGTCGGCGCGGGCGTCACGGCAAACCCCGCGACAGTGGCGCCGGGCGTCGGGGTCGATGCCGCCAGTGGCGACGGTCCGCGCGAGGCGATGGCGACGCCGCCCAGCACGAGGAGCGCGATGATCGCAAGCGCGGCGAGCAGGGGCCACCGGCGACCCGCTGCCCCGGCGGCAGGCGCCGTGGCCGGGACAGCGGCTGCCGCGCGGCGCTCGCCAAGCAGCCCGTCGATCGCGTCGCGCAGCGCGGCTGCCGACGCGAATCGCTTCGCCGGCCGCTTCGCCATCGCGCGCGCGACCAGGGCGTCGGTCTCCGGTTCGAGGCCGGAGCGGATGCGCCGCGCCGGCACGGGCTCTTCGTGCAGATGTTGGTTGGCGATCTGGAGCGGCGTGTCCGCGCGGAACGGAAGGATCCCGGTGAGCATCTCGTACAGCAGCACGCCGAGGCTATACACGTCCGCGCGCTCGTCCACCGGACCGCCGCTGGCCTGCTCGGGTGCCAGATAGTGCACCGAACCGAGGAGCGCGGCCGTCTGCGTTAGCCCGCTGTCCTCAGCCGTGCGCGCGATCCCGAAGTCCGCCACCTTGGGATGCCCCTCCGCGTCGATAAGCACGTTCTGCGCTTTGAGGTCGCGGTGGATGATGCCGCGCGCGTGCGCCGCGGCGACTCCGTCGGCGATCTCGCGCGCGATACGCAATGCGTTCCGTTCGGGGAACGGCCCGTCCCGTTGGATGACCTGCTTGAGCGTGCCGCCGGGCACCATCTCCATGGCGATGTAGTGGCGTCCGTCCGCGCTGCCGGCATCGAGCACCTGCACCACGCGGGGGTGCGCGATCGACGCGGCGGCCCGAGCCTCGCGCGTGAACCGCGCGACGAACGTCGTATCGGAACTGAGTCCGTCGCGAAGGACCTTGAGCGCGACCGTTCGTTCGAGCGTTCGGTCATATGCCGCGTACACGTCGGCCATGCCGCCACTGCCCAGCCGCTCGCCGAGCTCGTAGCGGCCCCCGATCACATCACCGGTCATGCGTCCAGGGGAATGCACGACCCGCGCCGACGATCGGCGCGTTGCCGACCTACGATCGACCGACCACGGCGGGGAGGTCGATCTTGGACTATCAGGCATTCGACCGGCTGGTCGCTGACCGCACGAAGAAGTGGACCGACGAGCTGAGCGATTACTGCCGGATCCCCTGCGAGACCGCGCAATTGCCCGAGCTCGAGCGGGGTGCGGCCTGGACGGCCGATCGGCTGCGAAAGGCCGGAGCGAAGGTCGAGCTCATCGAGAAGCCCGGCGTCGCGCCGCTGGTCGTGGGTGAGATGGGCAGTGGTCAGCGCACCCTCATCTGCGTCCAGCACTACGACGTGCAACCCGCCGCGCCGCTCGAGCTGTGGACGACGCCGCCCTATGAGCCGGCCGTCCGCGACAACAAGCTGTTCGCCCGCGGCGTTTCCGACAATAAGGGCCAGTTCCTCATCCGCGTTCAGGCGGCGGAGGCGTATCAGGACGCGATCGGCCCGTTGCCGATCAAGATCCGGTTCCTGGTCGAGGGCGAAGAAGAATCGTCCAGCCGCCATTTCAACTCGATGCTCCAGGAGCGGCCCGACCTCACCGCCGGGGACGGCTCGTTGCAGGAGGGCGGCGGCCTCGACGCGCAGGATCGCCCGACGCTCATCTGCGGCGTACGCGGGATCCTGTATGTCGAGCTCTCGGTGAAGACCTTGAACTACGACGCACACTCCGGTGGCGCATCGCTATACGAGAACGCCGCCTGGCGACTCGTCGAAGCGCTCGCGACGCTGCGCAAACCCGACGGGGCGGTGACGATCGACGGCTTCTACGACGATGTCCGCACGCCGACCCCGCAGCAGCTCGCGCACCTGAAGACGGTGCCGTTCGAAGAGGCGAAGCTGAAGGCCATCTACGGTGCGAAGCGGTTCGTCGGCGGCAAGAGCGGCAGCGACGCGCAGGTGGCCCAGCTCTTCGCGCCGACCTGCAACATCGCGGGCATCTGGTCGGGGTGGACGGGCAACGACGCGAAGACGATCACGCCCGCCCAGGCGCACGTGAAGATCGACATGCGCCTCGTGCCCGATCAGGATCCCAACAAGATCGAGCAGCAGCTGCGCGAGCATCTGGATACGCGCGGCTTCGAGGACATCCTCATCAAGAACTGGGGCAGCGAGCACCCGTACTGGGGTCCCGTCGACGCTCCGATCGTGGACGCCGCCGAGCGCGCGTCGATGGCCGTGTATGGATCGAAGCCGCTTCGGCTCTTCTCGAGCCCTGGCACCGCGCCGCAATACCAGGTGTGCGCCCCGCAGAAGCTGCCGATGGTCGCGATCGGGTACAGCCACCCGGACTCGCGCGTGCATGCACCCGACGAGAACGTGCGGCTCGACCTCATGCCAAAGGCCGCAATGACGCTCGGGCGCTTCTTCGATGAGTTCAGCCGCACGTAGTCGCAGGACGTGACCGACGTCATCGTCATCGGCCTCGGTGCGGACGGCAGCGCGGCGGCGGCCCACCTCGCCAAGCGCGGTGCCCGCGTGCTCGGCATCGAGGCGTTCCCGCGCGGGCACACCGACGGGTCATCCGGCGGGCTGACGCGGGTCATCCGGCTCGCGTACTACGAGCACCCGGATTACGTGCCCCTCCTCAAGCGCGCGTGGACGTTGTGGCGCGAGCTCGAGACCGAGACCGGCGCGGTCGTGCTGAAACGGACCGGCGGCGTGTATGTCGGGCCGCGCGAGGGCGAGCTCGTAGGCGGCTCCCTGCGCAGCGCCCGTCAGCACGGCCTCGAGCACGAGCTGCTCGACCCCGCGGCGCTGCGCGCACGCCTGCCGCTCTTCCGATTCGAGCCGGACTGGTGGGGCCTCGCCGAGGCGACGGCCGGGTACCTCCTGCCGGACGTTGCCATCGCCTCGCATCTGGCGGTCGCCGAGCGTCACGCGGCGACGCTTCGATTCGGTGAACGGGTGGCGGCGTGGGCGCGCGATGGCTCCGGGGTGCGCGTGACGACCGATCGCGGGACGTATCGCGCAACCAGGCTCGTCATCACGGCCGGGGCCTGGAACGCGCGGCTGCTCCCTCAGCTCGGTCAGTTCCTACAGGTGAAGCGCGTCCCGCTCTTCTGGTTCGAGCCGGTCGGCGATCGGGAGGCGCTGGCCGCACTGCCGGTGTACATCGTCGACTCCGGCCCCGGCCACGGCTGCTACGGCTTCCCGTATCTGCCGGACCAGGGATTGAAGATCGCGACGCACGGGGCCGGCACCCCGACCGATCCCGACATGCTGGACCGCGAGTCGCACGCCTCCGACGAGGCACCGATCCGAGACTTCATCCGGGCCCGGCTGCCGAGCGCGGACGGTCCGGTGCGGATGACCAAGATCTGCATGTACACCGTGACGCCGGACGAGCACTTCATCGTGGATACCGACGGGCCGCTGACGTACGCGTCCGCATGCTCCGGCCACGGCTTCAAGTTCGCGAGCGTGATGGGCGAGGTGCTGGCGGAGCTCGCGCTCGATGGCCAGACGCGCCATCCGGTCGGATTCCTGTCGGCATCCCGCTTCGCGCTGACCCGGGCATGAACATGAGCCGCACCGAGATCATCATCCGGCTCGCGCTCATCGTGGCGCTCCTGGCGTTCGTCTACTACGGCCTGTTCACCGGTGGAGGCCTCGGCCCCTAGCGCACATCCAGGATCCAGAAGATCCCCTGATCCTCCATCCACACGGTCCCGTCGATGACCGGCCGCAGGTTCAACCGGTACACGCCGCAGGCCTCGGTCTCAGCCGTTTTGGTCACGCGGCGGCACGCTTTCTGCGCCGGCCGATCGCGGCGTCCATACGCTTCTCGAGCTTGACGAGCTCCCCCTCGAGCTGTGTCGCGAGCTCCACCGCTTGCCGCGTGGGCACCGCGTCGGCCGAGCCGACGGCGCCGATGAGCGCACCGATCCGATGATTCAGCCGAACGCCGAAGTTGAGCGTGTCCTGACGACTCTGCGCCTTCGGCTGCATGAGCTGCGCTTCGATCGCGTCGAGCGTGCGCTTCGTCGCGGCGCTCGTACGCGGATCCTTCCGCGCCTCACGAAGCCTATTGACGGCCTTGTGGTCACGGTCCAGCAGATCGCGAAGCTTCATCCGCAGTCCGAATTGCGCGTCGAGGTCGGCCTGCGTCGCGGGGATCCGCGGATCCGTGCGGATCTCGAAGCGCGCTTCGCTGCGGTCGCCGTCGACCGTGAGACGGACCGTGTAGCTCCCGGGCGCCGCGACCGCCCCCTTCAGCGAGCCCTCGAGCTGCTCCATGACGAGCGGCTCGTCATCGATCTTCCCGGCGTCGGGATAGCGCATGTCCCACACGAACCGGTTCATCCCCGGCTCGACGGCCACTCGCGGCTCCTTGTCCGTGGGGTCGGCGTCTTCCGGCCGCTTCGTGTACGAGCGGATCGTGCGGCCGCGCGGGTCCAGGAACGTCACGGTGATGTTCTTGGGTACAGCCCGCAGGAAGTACGTGACGATCACGCCGTCCGGCGGGTTCTTGCCGGCATCGAGATTGGTCTCGACCTTGTCGCCGTTCGGACGCTCCTCGACGATCGAGGTGAAGATGCTGCCGGCCGGATGCCGGTAGTTCTTCATCGGCGCGAGCTCGCTCTTGGAGGAGAAGCCGCCGTACGTCTTGTACCGGATCGTCGAGCGAGGCGTGAACAGGCGCGACGCGCCCGTTGCCCGCTTGCGCGCAAGCTCGCGCACCGGGGACAGGTCGTCGAAGACCCAGAACGAGCGGCCGTGCGTCGCGAGCGCGAGATCACCGTCGTTCACGATGAGGTCGTGGATCGGGACGACCGGAAGGTACCTGCCCTGCCACCGCTGCCACCTGGCGCCGCGGTCGAACGACACATACAGACCGACCTCCGTGCCCGCGTACAGCAGCCCCGGGACCTCGGGGTCCTCGCGAACGGCTCGCACGAACGTGTCCGCCGGGATGCCTGCTGTGGCCTTGGACCACGTCCGCCCGTAGTCGTCGGTGCGGTAGATGTACGGCTTGAAGTCATCATGTTTGTACCGGTTGGCCGCGACGTACGCGGTGCCGGCGTCGTGCTGTCCCGGCTCGATGATGCTGATGAGCGTCTGCGCCGCGATGACCCGCGGGGTCACGTTCGTCCAGCGCTTGCCGTTGTCGCGCGAGACATGGATGAGACCGTCGTCACTCCCCGCCCACAGCACACCCGGCTCGAGCGGCGATTCGGCGAAGGCGAAGATCGTCGCGTGATATTCGGCGCCCGTTTGATCGAGCGTGATCGGGCCGCCGGAGTCGCCGGTGGTCCCGGGATCGTTGCGGGTGAGGTCGGGGCTGATCCGATCCCATGTGGTGCCCTCGTCGCGGCTCCGGTGCACGTATTGCGACGTCGTGTACAGGACACCCGGGTCGTGCGGCGAGAGCGCGACGGGCGCCGTCCAGTTGAAGCGGTACTTGATGTCCTTCGCCGCGATACCCGACGACGCGTCCGGCCAGACGTTGATCGTCCGGACCTGGCCGCTGCGACGGTCGTACCGCGTGAGCAGGCCGGCGTGATCCGCGGCGAAGACGATGTTCGGGTCGTCAGCGCGTACCGCGATGTGGCCGGCCTCGCCACCGCCGACCTCATAGCAATCCTGCCAGAGCACGCCGCTCAGTGACGAGCGCACCGGCGAGGAGATCGACGAGTTGTCCTGCTGCGCCGCATAGAGGCGATACGGGGTCTGCGTGTCGGCGGTGATGTGGTAGTACTCGGCCGTCGGCTGGTTGTAGAGGGATGACCACGATGCCCCGCCGTTGAACGAGATCGTCGCTCCGCCATCATTGCCTTCGATGATCCGCAACGGGTCGTTCGGGTCGATCCACATGTCGTGGTTGTCTCCGTGCGGGATCGTCTGCCGGGCGAACGACTTGCCGGCATCGCTGCTCCGCCACGCGTCGACGTTCAGCACCCAGACGGTCTCGGCGTCCTTCGGGTCCACGAACAGGTGCGTGTAGTACCAGGCCCGTTGGCGCAGCTCGCGATCCTCGGAGCCCTTTGACCAGCTCGCGCCACCGTCCTCGGATCGGAAGACGCCGCCGTCGGTGGCCTCCACGAGCGCGAACACCCGGTCCGGCCGCGACGGCGCCACGGAGACCGAGATCTTCCCGAGGATGCCCTTCGGCAGCCCGCGGTTGCGCGAGATCTCCGTCCACGTGTCGCCGCCATCGGTGGACTTGAAGAGTCCGCTTCCCTCCCCACCGCTGATCAGCTGATGCGGGCGGCGGATGGCCTCCCAGAGGGCCGCGTAGACGATGCGGGGGTTGGTCGGATCGATGCTGAGGTCGATGCCGCCGGCCTTCGTGCCACGCGAGAGCACCTTCTTCCACGTCTTGCCGCCATCCGTCGTGCGGAAGATGCCCCGCTGCAGGTTCGGTCCGTGCGCATGTCCGAGGGCCGCGACGTAGACCGTGTCCGGGTCCTGGGGATGCACCCGCACCTTGCCTATGTTGCGAGTGTCCTCGAGCCCGAGGTGGCCCCACGTCTTCCCCCCGTCGGTGCTGCGATACACGCCGTCGCCGTGCGACACGTTGCCGCGGATGCAGGCCTCGCCCATCCCGGCATACACGACGTTCGGATCAGAAGCGGCCACCGCGATCGCGCCGACCGATGCGCGCTTGAAGAATCCGTCGCTCACGTTGCGCCAGTTGAGGCCGCCATCCGTCGTCTTCCACACACCGCCGCCACACGAGCCCATGTAGAAGGTGTTGCGGTCGCGCGGATCGCCGGCCACCGCTTCGACGCGACCGCCTCGGAACGGCCCGAGCTGGCGCCATTCGAGTCCATCGAGTGACACCCCGGTGTTCGCGGCAGTGCGTGGCGGCATGCTCGCCCCTCCCCAAGTACGCTGTCGTGCAGACCATAGTGAAATCCCGAGACTGCGGTCGCAAAGGAGCATGCGAGTGGAGTGGTTCGAGGAGCTCACTGGCATTTCGCCTGACAACGGCAACGGCACGTTCGAGGCGCTGCTGGCTGCATTCGTCGGTGTCGCGATCATCCTGATCGCGGCCTACGCGATCGCCCGCCGGCAGACGAAGGTCGCTCGCTAGACCCGCACCTCGGCACGCGCTCATACGCTGAACGCCGCGGCACCGACGCGACGGAAGTGACGTCCGAACGTGCGGCAGCGTGTCGCACCGAGGCCCGTTCCCTCCCCTATTGACGACCGAACGGGCGTTCCATATCGTCCTTTGCCAATGCGAACAGATGTGCGATTCCCGGCCCGCACTTCGCTCGCGCAGATCCTCGACGTATTCGAGCGTGACCCGGAGTTCCTGAGCCAGGTCACGCACTGGGAGCGGATCCCGCCGAAGGCTCCGCGCTACGCGCCATTCCCCGACTGGCTCGATCCGCGGATCGCGCGCAGCCTCCGAGCGCGGGACATCGAGGCCCTCTATTCGCATCAGGCCGCGGCGCTGAACGCCGCGCATGCGAAGAAACACGTCGTCGTCGTCACGCCGACCGCGTCGGGCAAGACCCTCTGCTACGACCTGCCCGTCCTGGATGCCATCGCCAAGGATCCATCGGCCCGCGCGCTGTTCCTGTTCCCGACGAAGGCGCTCGCGCAAGACCAGCTCGCTGAGCTCGAGCGCCTCTCGACCGACATGGAGATCGAGCTCAAGACGTTCACCTACGACGGCGACACGCCGCCGCAGGCGCGGGCGGCGATCCGGTCGGCGGGGCACGTCGTCATCACGAACCCGGACATGCTCCACACCGGGATCCTCCCCCATCACACGAAGTGGGTGAAGCTCTTCGAGAACCTCCAGTACGTCGTGCTCGACGAGCTCCACACCTATCGCGGGGTATTCGGCAGCAACGTCGGGAACGTGCTGCGCCGGCTGCGGCGGATCTGCGCGTTCTACGGCTCGCACCCCACGTTCATCCTCACGTCGGCGACGATCGCCAATCCCGAGGAGCTCGCCCGGCGTCACGTCGAAGAGGACGTGCTCGTGATCGACGAATCAGGCGCGCCCCGAGGCGAGAAGGTCATCGTGTTCATCCAGCCCCCGGTCGTGAACGCGGGCCTCGGGATCCGCCGGAGCGCACTGCTGACTGGTCGCGACATCGCGGCGACGCTCCTCGCGTCGGGCATCCAGACGATCGCGTTCGCTCGATCGCGCGTGCAGACGGAGCTCCTGCTCACGTACCTGCGCGCCCGGTTCCCCCAGCCGCAATGGCCGCCCGAGCTCATCCGCGGGTATCGCGGGGGCTACCTGCCGTCCGAGCGCCGGGCGATCGAGCGCGGCCTGCGCGACGGGTCCGTGCGCGGCGTGGTGTCCACGAACGCGCTCGAGCTCGGCATCGACATCGGCGCGCTACAGGCCGCGGTGCTCGTCGGCTATCCCGGTACGGTCGCCTCGACCTGGCAGCAGATGGGCCGCGCCGGCCGCCGCGAAGACCTGTCCGTCGCGTTCCTGGTCGCGACGAGCTCCCCCACCGATCAGTACATCGTGCAACATCCCGAGTTCGTGCTCGGCCGTTCTCCCGAGGCCGGGCTCATCAACCCGGACAACCTGCACGTCCTCGTCGGACACCTCAAGTGCGCCGCCTTTGAGCTGCCGTTCGAGCGCACCGAGCGGTTCGGCACCGAGGACACCCAGGGCGTGCTCTCGTACCTGGACGAGCACGGCATCCTCCATGAATCCGACGGCCGGTATCACTGGTCGGATCAGGCGTTCCCGGCCGAGGCGATGTCACTCCGCACGGCCAGCAACGACAACGTGGTGATCATCGACACGACCGACGGCCGCACGCGGGTCATCGGCGAGGTCGACCGGTTCGCCGCGCCGGTGCTCGTGCACGAGCAGGCCATCTACCTGCACGAGTCGAAGCAGTTCCAGGTCGAGAAGCTCGACTGGGAGAACGCAAAGGCCTACCTGCGGGAAGTGAAGGTCGACTACTACACGGACGCGGGCCTTGCGGTGCGTATCCGCGTGCTCGCCGACTTCGCGACGTCGACCGAGAAGGCCACTCGCTCGCATGGCGAGGTGCTCGTGTCGGCCCTCGCGACCGTCTACAAGAAGCTCACCCTCTACACCCACGAGAACGTGGGCTGGGGCAAGATCCATCTGCCCGAGCAGGAGCTCCAGACCACGTCGTTCTGGCTCTCGCTGCCCGAGCGCGTAACGCGGGCGTGGCCGAAGGAGCGCCTCGAGGGCGCGCTCGCCGGGCTGGGCAACCTCCTCCATGCGCTCGCCCCGCTGTTCCTGATGTGCGACCCCCACGATCTCGGCCTCGCCGTCGAGGTGCGGTCGCCGCATACGTCGCTGCCGACGATCTTCCTGTTCGACATGACGCCCGGCGGCGTCGGATTCTCCGAGCGGCTGTTCCGTTCCACCGAGCCGCTCCTCGAGCGCGCTGCCGAACATCTCGCGAACTGCCCGTGCGCGGAGGGCTGCCCAAGCTGCGTCGGACCCGCATACGCGCTCGGCGCCAAGGTCAAGGTCGGCGTGGCGGAGCTGCTCCGGCAGCTCGCGTGAGGGATCTCCGCGCGCGGCTCGATGTCCTGCCGCTGGGCTGCGTCACCCGCCCGCCCGCGATGCGATCCGATCGGCCGTTCGAGGTCATCGAGCAACGGATCGAGCTCTCGACGCTCGGACTCTCCGTTGTCGGGCAGAGCGAGCCAGACGCGCGGGTCATGACCCACCTCGGCCTGAACGGAGCGTCGCCGTCGCGGTGGGAGGACATCGTGTTCCTCGACACGGAGACGACGGGGTTGATGGGCGGCACCGGCACCTACGTGTTCCTCCTCGGCACGGCGCATATCCGCGACGGGGAGCTCGTGCTGCGCCAGCATCTGCTGCATGACCTGGGTTCCGAGGCGGCCTTCGTAGCCGCGCTGCGCGAGGAGCTCGCCCCGTTCCGGGCGTGCGCGTCGTACAACGGCAAATGCTTCGACCTGCCGCTATTACGAACGCGGTTCGTGATGACCCTGCGAAGCGATCTCAGCGTCGACGAGTCACATCTCGATCTGCTTCATCCCGCGCGCCGGCTGTGGCGCGACCGGTTCGGCTCGACCTCGCTGCGGCAGCTCGAGGATTCGGTGCTCGACATCGTCCGCGAGGACGACATCCCGGGCGCGCTCATCCCCGAGCGGTACTTCCGCTGGCTGGCCCTGCGCGAGACAGGTCTGATCCAGCCGATCCTGGACCACAACGCGCGGGACATCGTCTCACTGGTACGCATCACCGACCGGATCGCGCAGGCAGTGATCGACGCCCGCGCCGGCCGCGCCCCGGATCACGCGCCGGCCGCCTTCGCGCTCGGGAAGGCATTCGATCGGGCCGGTGAGCACGACATCGCGTACCTCTGCTACGAGAGCGCCTACGCCGATGCCGACGGCGAGCTCCGGATCCGCGTCGCGCTCCCCTATGCGAAAGCGCTCGAAGTGCGCGGCCACGGGGACCGCGCCTTACGGATGGTCGAGCTCCTGCTCGAGCTCGGCCTCGGCACACCTCGCTGGCGCGCGCAGGCCGAGGCACGGGTCCGCCGCCTCGCGCGCATCATGGCCAAGCGATGCGCGCCCTCGAAGACCTCTGCTACGCGGCGGACGCGATCCGCGGCCGGGAGCTCTCCAGCGCTGAGCTGATCGAGGCGAGCCTCGATCGATATGCCGCCACGGAGCCGAGTCTCCACGCGTTCGCGTGGCTTGATCCTGATCGCGCGCGCCGGACGGCGCGGGAACGCGACGCCCAGCTGCCGCGCGGTCTTCTGCACGGCGTGCCCATCGGCGTGAAGGACGTCTTCGACACCGCGGGCATTCCGACGGAGAACGGCTCGGCCCTCTTTCACGGGCGCGTGCCGGAACGATCGAGCGATGCGGTGAGAGCGCTCGAGAGCGCCGGTGCCGTCGTCATTGGGAAGACGGTCACGGCCGAGCTCGCGTTCCTCAAGCCAGGCCCGACCCGCAATCCGTACGACCTGCGCCGTACGCCGGGCGGCTCGTCGATGGGCTCCGCTGCGGCGGTCGCGGCCGCCGTGATCCCGGGCGCCATCGGTACCCAGACGAACGGCTCGACGATCCGCCCCGGTGCGTTCTCCGGTGTCGTCGGATTCAAGCCCACCGGCGGCCGCCTTTCGACAGCCGGCGCGCTCGAGTTCTCGAAGACGCTCGATCAGGTCGGCGTGTTCGCCGGCGACGTCGCCTCGGCGGCGCGCCTGGCCGCCGCGCTCTCCGGCGATGTATTGGATGAATGGTGGCCGGCTCCCTCCGATCGGGTGCCACGCTTCGCCGCGGTCCGGACGAGCGACTGGGACGCGGCGGATGAAGCCATGCGCACCCGCTTCCAGGCGGACGTCGATGCGCTCGCGAGCGAGGGCGGTCCGGTCGAGTGGCCGGCGCTGCCGGATGGGCTCGACGAAGCCCCGGGGCTGATCCAGGCAGTCATGGCCTACGAGTCGGCGCGCGCGCTTGGCCCGCTCGCGGCGTCACGGCCAGTGGAGGTGAGCGAGAAGGCGCGCGCATTCTTCGAGCGCGGCCTGACGATCCCGACCGATGAGTACGACCGGACCATCCGCGAGCGGCTGCGGCTCATCGCGGCGTTCAACGAGTGGGCCGCTCCGTACGACGCCATCCTCAGCATCCCGACGACGGGCGAGGCGCCGACCATCGAGACGACCGGCGATCCGCGGTTCTGCTCCCGCTGGACGTTCGTTGGCGCGCCGGCGCTCGTGATCCCCACCGGGCTCGGCCCATCGGGTCTTCCGCTGGGACTGCAGCTGGCCGGCGCGCGCGGCTCGGACCGCCGGCTCCTCGCGGCTGCGGCGTGGGCGGCGGCGCTGCTCCCGGCGCCGCCGCGGCCCGCGATCCGGTGATCCGGGGCCTGGCCGAAGATCGACCCGGGCGCTAGCCGTCGAGCGTCGCGCGCAGCGCGAGCGGCCAGGCGAACCAGTGTCGTGAGCGCACCGCGCCGGACCGCTCGTCGTACGCCTCGGGGATCATGTGGTTCCAGGTCTCTATCCGATCGAGCTTCACGCGCGCCGCGCGCTCGGCCGCCACGTCGCCGTTCGCCCGCGCGACGACGATCGCCTGGAGATCACCGAGCGGCCACGGGTGCGGCGTGTGGATCGATCCCAAACCGCCGAGCGGTCCGGGATAGAAGCCGCCGGCGTTGGACTCGCTCCACGCGAAGCGGATCGTCGCGATCCAGCGTGGATCGTCAGGAGCGCAGAAGCCCCAGGCCGGCGCGAATGCGGTCGGGACGTCGTTCGCGTCGTGGTAATGACGGAACGATCCGTTCCCGTCCGTCGCGTACGCGAATCGTCCGGCATCGGCGAAGGCCTGCACCGTCGCCTGCCGGAGCCGCTCGGCATCGGGAGCAGGTATGCCGGCGCGAACGAGGGCGCCATATGTCCGCCAGAGCAGGACATGGCTGGAGAAGTGATACGGGAGTCCGAGCGGGTCGTCCGCGGGGGACTCATCAGTGGGATAGAGCTCACCCTGGCGTCGTGCTTCGATGGCCCGCACGACGGCACCGATCTGATCGCGATACGTCGCCGCGGCGCCTGACTCGCAGGCTTCGAGGAGCGGGTAGCACTGCTGATCGAGCTGGAACGCGCGGTCCTTGACCCGACCGTTGGCCAGATGCGCGCGACCCCACAGGTCGCCGGGGCGCTCCGCGACCCGGAAGAGCCACTCGAGATGCTCCCGCACGGTCTCCACGTCGCCGCGCTCGCGCAGGAGGGAGGCCACGAAGTACGCGTCGCGGTTCCACGACAGCGGAAGGATCTCGTGGTCCGCGAGGATGCAGGTCGCGCCGGGCTCGGTGCGTAGCGCGACGACGCGCGCGTACGCCAGGCCCCGCCGCGATGCCGTCGTCGCGCCGGTCAGCTCGGGAACGACGAAGGGCAGAAGCTCGCCGATCGGATCGAAGCCCACCCGTAGGACGAGGTCGTGGCCACCGGGCGGAAGCTCGCCCTCTTCGCCGTCGAGGCCCGCCAGGTGCCAGCGTCGCGCGATGGGCCCCGCCGGCGGAAGCGGTCCTCCTTCGGTCAGCTGCGTGTAGTCGGCGCGGGCCACGTGGGGCGCGATTCGACGCCACCGCAGCGGGCGCTCGGTCGTGATCCGCCACCTCTGGGCGATGCCGGCCTGATCGGGCGGCGCCCACGTCGTGACCCTGACTCGGAGTCCCGGTGCTTCGTAGCTCGACTCCGGGACCGCGTCGCCCAGGAGGGCCACCCGCCAGGCTGCGCCTGGCAGATCGAGGTCGAGGCCGAAACCCGGCCGCTGCGGATCGGCGAGCGCCGCGCGATGCGCGCGGACCGCGGTGGGGTCGTATCGAGCGGCGTCGCTGAAGGCCGGGACTGCCGTGAGCACGACGATCCCGTGCTCACGGTCGTACGTGGAGATCGAGAGCAGCCGTCCGTCAGGCGCCACGCTCGCGGCGACGCGGCCATTGCCGATCTCGAGCGGTTGATACGGTCGCGATGGATCGAGCTCGAGCTTCACGGGCGGTGAGTGTACGAAGCGCCCGCGTAGGCTCATCGCGATGACGGGCCTCGATCCGCAGATCGCGCGCGTGCTCGCCCGGATGCCGGCGGCATCGCGGGCGGAGGTGGACGCGGCCGAGGCGCGCCGCGCATCGCGAGTGCGGGCGCAGGTGCTGCGACGCGACGTCCAGTCGGTCGATCGCGTCTCCGATCGCACGGTCCGCACGAGCGCAGGCGATGTTGCCGTCAGGATCTATGCCTCCGCGGGCGCATCGCTCCCGGTGCTCGTGTTCCTGCACGGGGGCGGCTGGGTCGTCGGAGACCTCGACGGGCCGGACGCGCTCTGCCGGACGCTGGCCGATCGAGCCCACTGCATGGTCGTGTCCGTCGATTACCCGCTCGCTCCGGAGCACAAGTTCCCGGCGGCGCTCGAGGCGTCCTACGGCGTCGTCGGTTGGGTCCGTGACGCGGCAGGCGAGCTTGGGGCAGACCCGGACCGGATGGCCGTCGGAGGGGAGAGCGCGGGGGGCAACCTCGCGGCGGTCATCGCGCAGGTATCGCGCGATCGCGGTGGACCAGCGCTGTCGCTTCAGCTGTTGATCACGCCCGCGCTCGACCATGCCTTCGACACGGCGTCATACCTCGAGAACGCCGAGGGCTACGGTCTCACGCGCCGCGAGATGAT
>JBBQZK010000018.1:0-34936 GCA_038207785.1 Candidatus Limnocylindria bacterium
GCGCGACCTCCATCGCATCGCCCGCGCGTCGCGTGGCGGGCTGCCCCGAACGGTGGCAGCCCTCGATGCGCTGCCGGGCATCGGCGCATACACCGCGGGCGCGATCGCGTGCTTCGCGTTCGGTCAGCGGGTCCCGTTCGCGGACGTGAACATCCAACGTGTGCTCGGTCGCGTCTTCCTTGGCCGTCCCGCGACGAACGCGGAGGCCGTGGCGCTCGACGCGGACGCGATGCCCGCGCGCGCATTCGACCTGTGGCACCACGCGCTCATGGATGTGGGCGCGACGATCTGCAAGCCCGTACCGCGGTGCGATCGGTGTCCGCTGAACGCGGTGTGCGCGTACGCGCGCGGCCCCGCATCCTCGGAGGTGCCGCGCGCCCGAGCCCTGCGCCCCGCGGCGTACAAGGACACCGACCGCAAGGTGCGCGGAGCGATCGTGAAGGCGTTGACGCGGCGCGACATGACGCAAACCGCGCTGGTCAAAGAGATCGGCGACGAGCGGGTCGGCCGGCTGGCCGAGGCGCTCGTCGCCGATGGACTCATCGAACGTGCCGGGAGACGCTACCGCCTCCCGGTCAGTTGACGGTGATCTGTAGGAAGATGCCCTGGTCCTCCATCCAGGTCAGGCCATCGATGACCGGCCGCAGGCGCAGGGGGTAGGCGCCGAGCCGTACGCCACTCACCGAGAAGCTGAAGGTCGCGACCTCGCCGGGGGCTACAGCTGCTTCGCTCTGCGCGGCCGGCCGGCTCGACAGGAGCCAGCCGTTCGCGATCCCGAGCTGCGAGAGCGTGGAGTCGTCACCGACGACGCCGATGCGTGCCTCGGTCGCGGTTCCCATGATCCACGTCGCGGTCCCGGTGTTCCGCACCTGCACGAATGCCGGAGCGGTGGTACCAAGTGCCAGCGTCGGATATGCGCTCTGCCCGACCCATGCGGAGTGGAACGTCGGCGGCTGATTCCGGGCGACCGGCGTCGGTCCGCCGGCGAACTCGCGATAGCTCACGAATACGTAGTTGCCGCGCCAGAGATTGCCCGCGGAGCTGAACGGGCTTCCCCACCAGAGGTATTGCGTCATGAACGCGTTCGCGGACAGCAGACCGCGAAAGCCGCTGAGCGGATCCTGCGCATAGATGCCGGTGATCTCGCCGGTCGCGGCGTTCGCCTGATACCCGTAGACCGTCTGGGCGTGATATCCGGCCTCGCCGAAGATGACGACCGGGACGCGCGCGTTGAGCCGTCCGACGAGCTCCGTGAGCGCGACCCACTTGTTCGTGTACATATGCACCCGGCCCTCGCCGCCGTAGTACTTCATGAGGTAGCTCACCCCGGCGGGGTCGAGGCCGACCTCGCCACGCAGCGAGTTCCCGGCGTATCCGATCGTGAAGGCCGTCTGGAGCGGGTTCACGCTCGGCGCGACAAGCCCGAAGGCGCTCATCACGGAGAGGCTCGACGCGGCGGCGCAATACGGGGTGGTCGCCGTGCGCCAGCCGGACGGGGACGGTTCGGTCGTCTGGCTCACGTACTGAACGCCCGGAACGGTCATCGACACGGTGAGGGCCGCTGCGGCCGGCTGGCTTCCGACGAGCAGCCCACCGATCACGACCAGAGCCGACAACAGCAGATACGCGAAGCGACGGATCTGTGCCACGGGGTCTGTCTCCTTCCGCGAACGCCCCGGGTGGGCGGCCTCGCATCCCGAACGTGTGGTCCACGGACCGACCGGCGACCGGACACGTCCGTACGCCTAGCGCAACGGGCTCAGGTTGGCGATAGCACGCCTGCTCGCTCGTCCGAGCGATAGGACTTTCGATTGAGGACCGTTAGTGGGCGGGCGGGATCTCCGGGCCGGCGATCGCCAGGCCGTACCGATCGAGGGGCAGGAGCTCGGTGGTGATGGCCACGACGTCGGCTTTGGTCACCGCGCGCAGCTCGCGGGGATAGCGCTCGAGGTGATCGTCACCAAGCTGGAACAGCTCCGCCTCGAGGACCATCCCGGCCACGCCGCTCGGGCTCTCGCGGCTGACCTCGAGCTCCCCGACGAGCTTGTCGCGAGCGAGCGCCAGATCGTCGTCGGCGATCGTGCCCGACCGGATCTTGGTGAGCTCCTCGAAGGTCACCGCGATCGCGCGCTCCACGTTCTCCGGGTTCACGCCCATCCGTACGGCCCAGGGGCCTTGCGCGGCCGTGCCGGAGAGGGTGCTGAACACGTAGTACGCAAGACCGAGCTGGTCGCGCACGACCTGGCCCGCACGGCTGGCGAACGTGTCCGCTGCGAAGACCATGTTCGCGACCTGGGCCTTCGTGAACCACGGATCCGTCCGGGGCAGGCCGGGCCAGCCGAGGACGATGTCGGCCTGGGTCTTGTCGGCGATCACGACGGCTCGGCGCATCGGCCCATCGAGCGTCGCGCGATCCACGCTGCGTACGGTCCGTCCGCCGCCGGCCCACGCGCCGAACGAGCGCTCGGCCGCGTCGAACGCGCTGTCCGCGGAGAGCGCACCTGCGAGCACGAGCACCGAACCGCCGGCGCGGATGGCCGCGAGGTGGTGCGCGCGCACTTCATCGATGGTCGCCGTGCGCACGACCTGCTCGTCGCCGATCGATCGCGTGCGGAACGGATGGCCGCCTGGATAGACGAGCTCGCGCCAGGTAAGGTCGGCCACGCTGCGGGTGTCCTTCTTCGCTTCCTCGAGGTCCGCGAGGGCCTGCTGCCGGACGAATTCGAGACCATCGGGCGCGAGCGCGGGCGTGACCACGGTCTCCGCGATTAGATCGAGGAACGCAGGGAGATCGTCCGCGAGACACTGACCCGAGAACACCGCGGCGTGCGACCCGACGTCGAGGCGCGCTGATGCGCCCAGGCCGTCGAGCGTGTCCGACCACGCCCGCGCGTCGTGACGCGCGGTCCCGCGAAGCATCGTCTGCGCGGTGAGCCGCGCGACCCCGGGCCGGCCAGCCGGCTCGAAGTACTGGCCGGCCTCCATCGCGAGCAGCACCGACACCGAGCGGAGTCCCGGGATCGGCACCGCGGCCACCCGGAGGCCGTTAATCAGGGCGCGCCGGTCGATATGGATCATCCGGCCTCCGGGATGAAGTGACCGACCGTGCGCGAGCGCTCGACGAACGTTTCCTTCGCGGCGCGCTGCACGTCCTCCGGCGTGACGGCCGCCAGCGCCTCGTACCAGGCGCCGATGGAGTCCGCAGCTCCCGTGGACAGCAGGCTGCCGAGGCGGAACGCGCGCCAGGTGATCGTGTCGCTCGGGAACGCGACGCTGGCGAGCAGGCCGCGCCGCACTCGCGCGAACTCGGGCTCGTCGATGGGCTCATCGGCGATGCGTTGCAGCTCGCCGAGCAGCGCATCTTCGACGGCCCGATGCGTGATGCCGGGCCGAACGGTCGCTTCGAGCATGAACAGGAACGGATCCTTCGTGAGCCCGAAGCTCGCATCGACCTCCGTCGCGAGCTCCTTCTCGATGAGCCCCCGGTACAGGCGCGACGAGCGACCCGACGCCGCGTCGCCGCCTCCGCCGCCGGCGAGGGCGACCCCGAGCGCCTGGAGCGCCGCCGCTTTCGGATCCGACGCGGCCGCGGTGTGGAAGCCGATCTGCACGATCGGCAGCGCGCCGCCGGCGCGGTGCACGACCAGGCGCTTCTCGCCCATCTGCGGTGGCTCGGGCGCGAGCGGCTGCGGCACGACGTCCTCGGCCGCGAGCGGGCCGAACGCGGCGGCGGCCTTCTCGACGAGGGTTTTCGGGTCGTCGTCGCCCACGACGACGACATACGCGTTGTTCGGCGCGTAGTGCCTCCGGTAGTGCGCGTACAGGCCGTCGCGCGTCATGCGCTGCACCTCGAACTTGCTGCCGATCACGCCCTGGCCATAGGGGTGACGGTCGAAGGCGACTGCCTGCAGCGACTCGCCCAGCAGGAACGACGGATCGTTCTCGAGGCCCTCGCGCTCGCTGACGATCACCGTGCGCTCGGCCTCCACCTCTTCGGTCGAGATGAGGGCGTTGCGCATCCGATCGGCCTCGAGCTCGAGCGCGACCTCGAAGCGATCGCGTGGGACGGTCTCGAAGTAACAGGTCACGTCCTCATTGGTGAACGCGTTCCACTGCGCGCCGTAGCGCGCGAGCAACCGGTCGAGGTCGCCCTTCGGGTGCGCCGGAGTGCCCTTGAACAGCATGTGCTCGAGGAAATGCGACATCCCGGTCGTGCCGGGGACCTCGTTGCGCCCGCCGACGTGGTACCAGACCCACACGGAGACGACGGGCGCGTGCCGCGCCTCGAGGGCGTGGATCACGAGGCCGTTGTCGAGGCGGCGGGTGACAGGTCGGTCGTCGGACGGCAGATCGGGGATGACGGAAACGCTAAGGCGTTCCCCCGAACTTCGCCGCGAACACCGCGCGCGCCGCGGCCCCGGCATCCTGGGACCCGAAGAGGCCGGGCTTCTCCTCGAACAACGCCGCGATCGCGAGCTTCGGCCCGTCGTACGGACCGAAGCCGATGAACCACGCGTCCGGATTGCCCGACGGTGTCTCGGCCGTGCCCGATTTGCCGGCGACCGCTGTCGGGAAGCCGAGGAATTTGAAGTACACGGTCCCGTTGGGATCGCTCACGACCGCGCGCATGCCGTCGCGGATGAGCGAGAGATCGCCGGGCGTCGTGTTCGCGGTCCCCAGGCGCGCGGGATCGAATTTCTTGGTGACCGTCCCCTCGCGCGCGCGCAGCTCGATGACCATGCGCGGCTTCCACACGATCCCGTCGTTCGCGAGTGCCGCGGTGTAGTTGGCCATCTGCAGCGGCGTCGCGAGAAGGTCGCCCTGGCCGATCGCCAGGTTCGTCGCGTCGCCAGGGAACCACCGCTTGGTCTTGGGGCTCGGCACGTTGCCCTTCGCTTCGAGCACGAAGTCCACATCCGTGACGTTCCCGAGTCCGAAGCTCAGGGCCTCATCGGGCAGAAGGTCGTTGTCCTTGTCGTTGAGACGCTTCCCGAGCTCATAGAAGAACGTGTTGCACGAGCGTGCGAGGGCCGTGCGCAGGTCGATGGTCCCGAGGTTGCCCGTCTCGTGATTCAGCTGCACGATCCCGTACCCGTTCCACGACGCCGGGCAGTCGATGCGGTCGCCGGCCCGGTACAGGCCGGCGCGCAGGGCGGCCGCCGCGGTCACCGGCTTGAACGAGGAGCCGGTCGGGTACTGCCCGAACGTGGCGCGCGACAGCAGCGGCTTCTTCGCGTCGGTGTTGAGCGCCGCGATCGCCGCACCGTCGCCCGTCACGAAGAGATTCAGGTCGTACGAAGGGCGGCTCGCGAGCACGAGGATCTCCCCGGTCCAGGGATCCTCGACGACGATCGCGCCCTTCTGGTCACCGAGGGCCTTCTCCGCCGCCGCCTGCAGCGCCGGATCGATCGCCAGCACCGCGTCCTGGCCGGGGACCGGAGCGGTCTCGGCGAGCGTCTCGACCGGGCGCTCGTCCGGATCCACGATCGCGAGCTTCCACCCGAACGTGCCCGCGAGCACGTCGTCGAGCTGCTGCTCCAGACCGTTCTTGCCGATGAGGTCGCCCGCCGAGAAGCCACGCGAGGCGAGCTTGGCCGCGTCGGCGTCGGTGGCCCCGCCCAGGTAGCCGATCAGCTGCGACGCGAGACCGGTCGGATAGCTCCGGACGCGCTGGGGCTGGAGCTGCACGCCTTCGATCACCGCGAGGCGCGGGCGCAATGCGTTGAACGCCGCGCCCGTCAGGGTGCGTATGGGCACGAAGCTGTCGGGCCGGACCCACGAGGCGGTGTATTTCGCCTTGATCTCGTCGGTCGTCTGCCCGAGCGCGCTCGCGAGGCTCGCGAGCATCCCCGCCTCGTTCTTGATCTGCTCGGGCACGACACCGACGACGGCCGCATCGGTGAACGTCGCGAGCTCGGTCCCGTCCCGAGCGATGATGCGGCCGCGGCTCGTCTGCAGTCTGGTCATCCGGACGAGACGGCCCGCACTGAGGCGCGGCAGGATCGCCTCGGGCGTCCAGTCGATCCTCCAGGCGGCCTTGTCCTTCTCGCCGACCATGACCAGGGACACGAACGTGTCGCGTTTGAAGTCGCCGACGCGCTGCGTGTGGAACGTCACGCTCAACGGCGCGGTCGCCCGCCGCGGATCCGGCGAGCCATTCGCCCCTGCCGGGTGCACCGCGGGACCGGTCGTCGCCTCGAGGGACTTCAGGGTCATCTCTTCGGCGATGCGCGGGAGCCGCTTGATGAAGCCGTCCTCGCCAACGCGGGCCTTGGTCTCGTCCGTGAGCAGGTCCCACATGGCCTGGTAGTCGCCCTTCGTCCACGCTGTCGCGTACGCGCGCGCGGTCGGATCGGCCGCGGGTGGCTGGGGCTCGCATGCGGCGAAGATGGATCCGATCAGGACGGCCGCGACAAGAGAGAGCGTGACGTGCTTCATGACTAGTAGCCGGCCGCGTAGCCCTCGCGCCGCGGATCGGCACCACCCGAGAACACGCCGTTCTCGTCCACCCCGATGGCCTGCGCCCCGCCGGTGATCTCGGCCCACTCACCGAGCAGCTGGAGGTCGTGACCCTTTCCGGCCAGTGACTTCCGCACCTGCTCGGGAAAGCGCGATTCGATCTGCAACGCCCTGCCGGACTCGTGATACCAGCGCGGCGCTTCGATCGCCTCCTGGACGTCGAGCCCGTGATCGATCAGGCCCACGCCGAGCTGGAAGTTGGTCTGCACCTGGGCGTGGCGGCCCGGCGTCCCATACACGAAGCGGGGCGCGGATCCGTCGAGCACGATGACCGTGTTCAGGGTGTGGACCGGCCGCTTCCCGGGTGCCAGCGCGTTGGGCGACCGGACATCGAGGGAGAACCCGGCCAGTCGGTTGTTCAGGAGGATGCCGGTGCCCGGCACCATCGTCGCGGAGCCGAACGCGCTGAACACGCTCTCGATGAGCGAGACGGCATTGCCGTCGCGGTCGACGACGGCGAGGTACGTCGTGTCAGCCGGCAGCGCGGCGGGCTCCACGCGCAGGGCGGCGCGGCCCGTGATGGCCCGGCGGCGCTGCGCGATGAACCCCTCGGCCAGCAGATCGCCCACCTCGAACGGAACTGCGCGTGGGTCACCGGCCATCGCGTCGCGGTCCGCGAACGCGAGCTTCTTGATCTCGACCATCGTGTGGATCTGCTCCGCACTTCCCCACCCCATCGACCGGAGATCGACCCCTTCCGCGATCGCGAGCTCCTCGAGCAGCACGTGACCTTGCGACACCGGTGGCTGCCCGACCACCCGCAATCCGCGGTACGTGGTCTCGATGGGCACGCGCCGGTCCGTGCGGTGCGCCGCCAGATCATCGGCGCCGACCCACCCGCCGATGCGAGCGATGCCCTGCGCGATGCGCTCCGCCAGGTCCCCGCGATAGAACGTGTCGGGGCCATCGGCGGCGATCGCGCGCAGCGACGCGGCGAGATCGGGCTGCTGGAGCATCTCGCCCGCCCCGGGATGCCGCCCCCGGGGGCTGTAGGTGGCCGCCGCGGTCGGATCGGCGGCGATACGATCGGCCTCCTCGCCGATGGCGGCGGCCAGCGCGTCGCTCACCGGGAAGCCTTCCCCCGCGTATCCGATCGCGGGCGCCAACACGCGATCGAGCCCGAGGCGGCCGTGATCCCCCAGCATGTCGCCCCACGCGGCGACGCAACCGGGCACGGTCGCAAGACGCGCCCCGGCGTCGCCGAATCCACCCCCGAATGCGGCAGCGTCCACCGCGGCGGGCGCGGCGCCCGAGCCGTTGTAGGCCGTGACCGACCGCGCGCGAGCGTCGTACACGAGCGCGAACACGTCGCCGCCGATCGACGTCCGCTGCGGCAGAACGACCGCGCACACCGCGGCCGCCGCGATCGCGGCATCGACGGCGGATCCACCGTCGCGCAGCGCGGCGAGCCCGGCGGCGGTGGCAAGGTGGTGTCCGCTCGCGACGATGCCGTTCGCGGCCCGGACCGTCGGGCGGTACGTCATGGCGGTGATGTTAGGCGGCGGACCGCAACACGAGCTCGATGGCGATCCGCCATGCAAAGGCTGAAAGCGCCGCGACGACGACCCCGAAGGCGAGCGACCCGCGAGGCCGCTGCACCACCGGCATGAGCGCGAGCGCGAGCGCGACCAGGAGGATCTGCGGCGCGTCGGTGAGCAAGAGCCCCGCGAACAGGATGTAGCCGATGGCGATCCAGCCCATGACGGCCGGGCCGTTGGTCGCGACGACGAATGCGGCGACGGCCGCGGCCGCCGCGGAGCCCCAGAGCATGAGATCGATGCCGGGGTTGCCGAACCCCCCCGTGCGCGAATACGCGAATACGGCCATCGCGATCGCGTCGAAGGCCGCGACCGCCGCGCGGACCGTGGGGCTCATGACGGCTCAGTGTGGAGGAAGAGGCGCGTGTACCCGACCGGCTCGGTCGGATCCAGTGCCGGGGGGATCGAGCCATCCAGATGTAGGAGCATGGCGTGCTCGTCGCAGGCGAAACGCTTCGGGCACACCGGGCACTCCGCGGTGCTCTTCTCCGGCAGGCGCCCCAGGCTCGTGAGGGTGAAGCCGCACTTCGTGAAGAACACCGGTACGAGCGTGAGCGCGAACACCCGGCGGAGGCCGCGCTCGCGCGCCCGGTCGATGCAGGCGGCGACGATCGCCCTGCCGACCCCGCGCTGCGCGGCCTCAGGCGCGACGGCGAGCGAACGTAGCTCCGCGAGGTCAGCGGTGAGGACCGCGAGCGCGCCGCAGCCCAAGAGGTGATCGCCGTCGACCGCGACCTGGAAGTCCGCGAGATTCGCCCGGAGGAACGCCTCGGTCCGCTCGAGCATGCGGCCTTCGGCGGCGAAGCCATCGATGAGCGCTCGCACCGCCGCGACATCGGCGCCGACCGCCGGGCGGACGATCACGTCGCGAAGGCGGCGTTGGCCTCCGCCAGGGCCTCGCGGACGCGTATCGGAGCCGTGCCGCCCGGTGACCGGCGCGCGGCCAGCGAGCGCGGCACGGTCGCGTCCGCGGCTGCCTCGTCTCCGAAGCGGGGATCGTGCGCGCGAAGCTCCGCCGTCGTGATCCCGGCGAGGTCGACGCCTCCGGCCAGCCGGTCGCGGACGATGCGACTGACGACCGCATGCGCCTCACGAAATGGCACGCCGCGCGCAGCGAGGTGGTCGGCGAGATCGGTCGCCGCGAGCATGCCCCGCTCGGTCGCGGCCAGCATCGCGGCGCGGTCGAACCGGAGACCGCTCACCACCAGCGCGAGCGCCTCGAGCGCCGGCGCGGCGGTGGCCGCGTCGTACAGGGGGACGCGCTGCTCCTGCAGGTCCCCGTCGTACGCGAGCGGCAGGCCCTTCAAGGTCGTGAGGAGAGCGACGAGATCGCCGATGATCCGCCCGGCGCGGCCACGCACCAGCTCCGCGACGTCCGGGTTCTTCTTCTGCGGCATGATGCTCGACCCGGTCGCGTGCTCGTCGCTGAATGAGGCAAAGCCGAACTCTGCCGACGTCCAGAGCACGAGCTCCTCCGCCAATCGCGAGGCGTGGACCGCGCTCAGCGCTGCGACGAACGCCAGCTCGGCGACGAAGTCCCGGTCGGACACCGCGTCGATGCTGTTGCGGAAGGTGCCTCCGAGCCCGAGGTCCGCGGCGGTCGACGCGGGATCGATCGGATGCGGCGAGCCCGCGAGAGCCGCGGCCCCGAGGGGCGAGATGGACGCCCGGGCCCGCGCCTCCGCGACGCGTGCCCGGTCGCGCCGGAACGCCTCGACATGTGCGAGGAGGTGGTGCGCGAGCGACACCGGCTGCGCCCGCTGCAAATGGGTGTACCCCGGCATCACCGTCTCGACCTCGTCGGCCGCGCGGGCCAGGAGCGCGAGACCGAGTCCGCGCAGCGCACTGTCGAGCGCGTCGAGCGCGTCGATGGCGAACAGCCGCAGGTCGAGCGCGACCTGATCGTTGCGGCTGCGGGCCGTGTGCAGCGCGCCGGCAGCGGCGCCCAGGCGCGACGTCAGCACCTGCTCGACCGCCGAATGCACGTCTTCGGCCTCGGCCGGCCAGGGGAGCGTGCCGGCGCGCAGCTCGTCCGCGATCGTCTCGAGGCTTGCCACGAGCGCGTCGGCGTCCGCCACCGGGACGATGCCCTGACGCCCGAGCATCCGCGCGTGCGCGATGCTGCCCCGCACATCGTGCAGCGCGATCCGCTTGTCCAGCTCGAGCGACGCGGTGAATGCGCGGATCCGCGGATCAAGGCTGGTCGCGAAGCGCCCCTTCCAGAGGTCGCTCACGCGCGCTTCGTCCGCTTCTTCGTCGCGCGCGTCGCGACGGTCTTCGGGATGGCCAGCGTGGCCTCCGACTCGGGCCCCCAGAGCGCCTGGATGCGCGACTGGTTGCGCAACGGCAATCCGAACACGCCGATGAACCCCTCGGCGGCCTTGTGGTCGAACGCATCACCCTTCCCGTATGTTGCCAGCGATGTCGAATACAGCGAGTGCAGGGACCTGCGACCGACGACGGCGGCAGTCCCGCGGTGCAGCCGCACGCGGATGTCGCCGGTAACGAAGCGCTGGGTGCTGCGCACGAACGCCGCGAGGTCCTGGTGGTGCGCCGAGAACCACAGGCCGTTGTAGATGAGATCGGCGTACTCGTCGGCGATCCGGGCCTTCGAGCGGAGCGACTCCTTTGACAGCACCATGTCCTCGAGCGCGCGGTGCGCGAGGTGGAGGATCACCGCGGCGGGCGCCTCGTAGATCTCCCGCGACTTGATCCCGACGAGCCGGTTCTCGATCTGGTCGATCCGCCCGACCCCGTGCTTGCCGCCCAAGCGGTTCAGCATCTCGATGAGCGCCACCCCGTCCATCATCGTGCCGTCCACGGTCGAAGGGATGCCCTCGACGAACCCGATCACGATCTCTTTCGCCTTGTCAGGTGCCTCGTCCGGATCGACCGTCCATTGAAAGACGTCGCGGGGTGGCGCACCCCAGGGATCCTCGAGCACACCGGCCTCGATCGACCGGCCCCACAGGTTCTCATCGACGCTGTACGGGCTCTTCTTCGTGACCGGCACCGGGATGCCTCGCACGTTCGCGTAATCGATCTCTTCGTCCCGGGTCATATGCATGCCGCTGCGCAGCGGCGCGACGACCGTCATTTCGGGCGCGAGCGCGCCCACGGCCAGGTCGAACCGCACCTGATCGTTGCCCTTCCCGGTCGAGCCATGCGCGACGTGTCGGGCACCCTCCTCACGCGCGGCGTCGACGAGCAGCTTCGCCAGGAGCGGCCGCCCGAGCGCCGTCGCGAGCGGGTAGCGGCCCTCATACAGCGCCCCCGCTTGGAGCGCGGGCCAGAGGAAGAACTTCACGAACGGCTCGCGGGCGTCGTGCACGATCGCCTTCTTCGCCCCGCTCTGGAGAGCCTTGCGCTGGATCCCGGCGATGTCCTTCACCGAGCCGAGGTTGCCCGTGCAGGTCACCACCTCGAAGCCGCGCTCCTCGCGCAGCCATGCGACCGCGACGCTCGTGTCCAGACCCCCCGAGTACGCGAGCACGATCGTGTGTTCCGGTGTGTGCCTTTTCAACCGGGTTTCGCGATCCCGTACTGCGCCAGGCGCTTGTTGATCCCCCGGGCTCTCGCCGGATCCAGGGCCGCGACGAAGACCGTGTCATCCCCGGCGATCGTCCCAACGACGTCGGCGAAACCGGAGGTGTCGAGGGCGATCGCGAGGGCGTTCGCGGTACCGGGTGGCGTCCGAAGCACGACGATGTTGCCCGCGACAGCACCCAGAACCGCGTACTCCTCGCAGAACCGCCGGAGGCGATCGAGGCCGCCGGATGCCGGGACGGTGGTCGGCGCGGCATAGATGTGCATGCCGTCGCGAGCGACCTTGACCAGGCCGAGCTCGACGATGTCGCGCGAGACGGTCGCCTGCGTCGCCGCGAAACCTGCCGACCGCAGCGCACGGACGACATCCTGCTGGGTCGCGAGCCGCTTGTCGGTGACCAGTCGCAGCAGGGTCTGCTGACGGTGCTGTTTACGGGCGTTCAGCTCGTTCATGCCGCCGCCTCGAAAACGGTGCCGGCGCTGTCGCCGGACAGCAGTCTCTCGAGCGCATCGATGTCGCGCCCGGACATGATCGCGGCACGGCATCCGGCCTGCGCCGCGACCAGGCACGCCTCGACCTTGGGAAGCATCCCGCCCTCGATGGTGCCGTCGTCGACCAGCGCTTTCGCCCGCTCGCGGTCCAGCGACCCGATGACCCGGCCATCCTTCCCGCGCACGCCTGGTACATCTGTGACGAAGGCCAGCAGGCGTGCGCCGACGGCGGCGGCGATGGCGCCCGCAGCCGTGTCGCCGTTCACGTTGAGGACGGTCCCGCCGGTGTCCAGCGCGGCGGGCGCGACGACCGGCACGCGCAGTGCCGCGAGCAGCTCCTCGAGGAGCGAGCTGTCCACGAGCGCGATGCGGCCCACGAGCCCGAGCCCGGTGTCCTCGCGTTCCGCGCGGAGCATCCCGCCATCGATGCCGGAGATCCCGGTCGCCGGCACGCCTTTCGCGATCAGCCGGGCGACCATCGTCTTGTTCACGAGGCCGGCGAGCACCGCGAGCGCGACGTCGCGCGTCGCCGCGTCGGTCACCCGGAGGCCGCGCTCGAAGCGCGTCTCGAGCCCGAGCTTCGTGGCCCACTCGCCCACCAGGGGCCCGCCGCCGTGGACGACCACGAGTGGCCTGCCGGCGTCGTGCAGCGAAGCGACCAGATCGAGAGCGGCGTCGTCGTCGCCGGCGATGCTGCCTCCGACCTTGAGCACGACCACTTCACGGGCCTCGGCGACCGTCGGAGCGTTAGGTCGTGTATTCGGCATTGATCCTCACATACTCGGCGGAGAGGTCGCTCCCCCACGCCCGGGCGCTCGAGTCACCGAGCCCGAGGTCGAGCTCGATGGCGATGTCCGGCCGCTCGAGCAGCGCGCGCATCGCGGTGGCGTCGAAGTCCCGCGGCGCTCCAGCTTCGTAGACGGATACGCCGCCGATGCGGATGGACGCCCGCGCGGCCTCGACCCGCGCGCCGGACCGGCCCGCGGCGGCGAGGATCCGTCCCCAGTTGGGGTCCGCGCCGTGGATGGCGGTCTTCACCAGGTTGGAGCTCGTGACCGTTCGCGCCGCCGCGCGCGCGTCGCTTTCGGACGCCGCGCGCGTCACGTGGACCTCGAACACCTTGGTCGCGCCCTCGCCATCGGCGACGATGGCGCGCGCGAGGTCGAGGCACACAGTCGTGAGGGCGTCGAGGAAGGCCGGTCCGTCGAGCGTCCCGACCCGCACGCCGGACGCGCCGTTGGCCAGGAGGAGCAGCGTGTCGTTCGTGCTCATGTCGCCATCGACGGAGATCCCGTTGAAGCTGTCGTCCGCCGCCGAACGAAGCATCGGCCGCAGCGCGGCGGAGTCCACCTGCGCGTCGGTCGTGACGAACGCGAGCAAGGTCGCCATGTTCGGATGGATCATCCCGGCGCCTTTCGCGACGCCACCGATCCGCACTTCCCCGCCGGAGAGCTTGAGCTCCCGTTGCGCCACCTTCGGCCTGGTGTCGGTGGTCATGATGGCGTGTGACGCGTCGTCCCAGCCGCCCTCGGACAGCACGATCCGTGTGATCGCGGAGTGGATCCGGTCCATCGGCATCGGCACGCCGATGACACCGGTGCTCGCGACCGCCACTTCGTGCGCGTCGACCCGCAGCAGCTCCCCAGCGGCGGTGGCCATGGCGACCGCATCCCGCTCGCCCTGCGGGCCGGTGGCCGCGTTCGCGTTGCCGGAGTTCACGACGATGCCGCGGAGGTGGCCGCGGGCGATGTGCCTCTTCGTGATGATGCACGGGGCCGCGATGACCTGATTCGTCGTGAACACCGCGGCCGCGTGACAGTGCTCCGCCGTCGAGGCGATGACCGCCACGTCGAGCCGGTCCGTGCCCTCGTGTTTCACGCCGGCGGCGACGGCGCCGGCGACGAAGCCGCGCGCGTACGTCACGCCCTGGCCCGCGCTCACGGCCACAGCGGCATCGCCTCGAGGCCCTGCGTCTCGGGCAGGCCACACATGACGTTGAAGTTCTGCACCGCCTGGCCGGCCGCGCCCTTCACGAGATTGTCGAGCACGCCGACCGCGACGAGCCGGCGGTTGTCCTCGTCCACGACAGCGTGGACGAGGCACCAGTTGCTGCCGAGCGTCGCCTTCGTCGGCGGGAACGACGGCGTGACGCGGACGAACGCTTCGTTCGCGTACTGCGCCGCATACGCCTCGCGTACCTGCGCGACGGTCACGCCGTCACGGAGCGACGCATAGCACGTCGCGATCAGGCCTCTGGTCATAGGAACCAGATGCGGCGCGAACGTAAGCTTCGACTTCGCGCCACCGAGGATCGCGAGCTCCTGGGCGATCTCCGGCGTGTGGCGGTGCTTCGGGACGCCGTACGCGCGCACGCTTTCATCCACCGTGCCGTACAGGTAGGCGTCGTCGACGACGTGGCCGGCGCCGGAGACGCCGGACTTCGCGTCGACGATGATGTCCGGCCCGATGAGCCTGTGTGTGGCCGCGGGCGCGAGGGCCAGGATCGACGCCGTCGGGTAGCAGCCGGGGTTCGCGACGATACGCGCCTTCGGCAGGGCCGCGCGCGCGAGCTCGGTCAGGCCGTAGACCGCTTCCGCAAGGAGCTCCGGCGCCGGATGCTCGTAGCCGTACCAGCGTGGATACGCCGCGGCGTCCTTCAACCTGAAGTCACTGCCGATATCGATGACCCGGCGGCCCCCGTCCAGCCACCCGGGTACCTGCTTCGCGGCCTCTCCGGCCGGAAGCGCCGTGAACACGACCTCGGCATCCCCGACGTCGCCGCCGATGCGCAGGGACAGAGGCGCGTCGTGCAGGTGTGGCAGCGCATCGCGAAGCGGGTCACCCTGATGGCTGCGCGCGACCGCTGCGACGACGCGCGCACCGGGATGGCGCAGCAGCAGCCGCGCGAGCTCCCCGCCGGCGTAGCCGGTGGCGCCCACGATGGCGACCTTCGTGGCCATCGCAACATTATGCACAGCAGTGGATATTTATGCAATCGGGCTGCTCTGGTGCTGGCTCCTCGCGCCCACTCCTCCTCTTCGACTGCCTGCGCCGTGAACAGGGCCACTTCGCAGGGAGCCAGGCGCAGCTTGCCCACGCAGAGAATCGTCGGCCTGCTCGTCAGTCGAGCGGATCGGCCTGCGCGATCCGCAGCGCGCACGAGCGCTGAAGCGGACGCGAGGTCAGAGCGCCGATCGACGAGGACTTCGCGCGAGTGGTCGCCGGCTAGGGCTACGCGCAGCCCCGGGCGGTGGCGCCCACGGGCGAGCCGAGCAGGACGACCCCGTCGACGAGCTTCTCGAGCTCGGTCACGGCAGCGCGCGGGTCCGCCGCCAGGTGGATGTCAGTCCAGAAGAAGCTGTAGAAGTAGCCGTACCCGGGGAGGGGATCCGGGACGAGCAGCAGGATGGTGTGGTCGTACTGGCCGGGGATGCCCGCGGTGCTGAACGGCTCTACCGCCGTGAGGCCGGGGTACGTCCGCTGGGGCCCGCGGTACTGAGTCTCGCGCACGTCCGTCCATTTCGCGCCGACCCCAGACCGCAGCCTGGCGAAGTAATCGGTGCTCACCGCGGTCAGGCTCGATCCTCCCCTGTAGCTCGCGATCGCGCGCGGGACGATGTCGAGCAGCACGTGGTGCCGGCCCGGCAGGTCGCCATCGACCGTGATGCGCGCAAGCGGCTCGTTGGGCTCGAACGACTGCTTGGCGGTGAAGCCGGGCGCGAGCGTGAAGCGGGCCCCGATGTATTCGCAGGTGCCCGGCGCGAGGGATGCCGACGGCGACGCCGGGGCGGCCGGGCTCGCCTGCGACGACGTGGCTGTCGGCACGCACGCCGCGAGGAGCATGACGGCAACGATCAGGCGCGTCATCGTGCTACGGAAAGATGCCCCGCTGCTCGATCGCTTTCGCGACGCGGTCGACAGCCACGATGAACGCGGCCTCCCGGTAGCTCGCGTCATAGGCCTTGGCCTTCGCGAGCACGGACTCCATCGCCCGGCGCATGTAGATCTCGAGCCGGCGCTCGACCTCACCCAGCTCCCAGTAGAACTGCGCGCGGCTTTGGACCCACTCGAAATAGGAAACGACGACGCCGCCGGCGTTCGCGAGGATGTCGGGAACGATCGTGATACCGCGGTCGGTCAGCATCCGGTCGGCCTCGCCGGTGACAGGACCGTTCGCGCCCTCCACGATGATCCTCGCCCGGACCTCCGATGCGTTGGCGGCCGTGATCTGGGCCTCGAGCGCCGCCGGGATGAGGACGTCGACGTCCATCGCAAGCAGTTCGCCGTTGCTGATGCGCGACGCGCCCGAAAGCCCCTCGAGCGTGCGGTGTGCGAGCTCTGGCGAACGTGGGCTATGGCGCCGGCGACGTCGATGCCGCCTGCCGCGGCGTACCCGCCGGTGACGTCCGAGATGCCGACGACGCGGCATCCGGCCTGCGACAGCGCGAGCGCCGCGAAGCTTCCGACGTTCCCGAAGCCTTGCACCGCGACCCGCGACCCTTCGATCGACCGGCCCATCCGCCGCAACAACTCGAGCGTGACGAAGGCGACCTCGCGGCCCGTGGCTTCGTGCCGCCCCCGCGATCCGCCGAGGTCCACCGGCTTTCCGGTCACGACCTCGGGTGAGTGCTTGCCGGTCATCATCGCGACCGTGTCGACGATCCAGGCCATCGTCTGGGCGTCGGTGTTCACGTCGGGCGCCGGGATGTCCTGCTCCGGTCCGATGATCGGCAGGATGGCGACGGTATAGCGCTTCGTCAGCCGCTCCAGCTCGCGCTTGCTAAACCCGCGCGGGTCGATGGCGACGCCGCCCTTCGCGCCGCCGAGCGGCAGGTCGGTGACGGCACACTTCCAGGTCATGAGCATCGCGAGTCCGGACACTTCCTCGAGCGTCACCGATGGATGGAACCGGATGCCTCCCTTGCCCGGGCCGCGCCCGGTCGAGTGCTGCACGCGGTAGCCGCTGAAGACCTCGAGCCTGCCGTCGTCCATCACGACCGGCACCGAGACGATCAGCGCGCGCCTCGTTGGTGCGCAGGAGCCGGTGCATGCCGGGATCGAGGCCGAGGGCCTTCGCCGCGGAATCAAGCTGTCCGATCGCGCCGGCAAGCAGCTCCGCCCCCGGACTCGTCGGGCCGGGCATCTTGAGCGCGCTCATGGCGCCGCGAACCCGGCGATCACGCGCGGAGTCTAGGCGCGCTCAGGCGATGAGCTTGAAGCGGCGTGCGATCGGCGCGAGCGACCTCGCGATCGAGAACGCGAGCAGCACCGCGACGAGGAGCAGCGTGATCAGCAGCTGCGACTCGGGAAATTGCGGGTGCAGGAATGGGTCGCCTCCGGTGATCACATCGACGCCGACGATCAGCGGCACGGCGACGGCCGTGGCTCCGAACACGCGCCGGAACGTCTTCGCGGACACGATCTCGAGGCGAGCGAAGACATCGGAACGGTTCTGCGTCACGATGAAATACGCGCAGATCAGCGTCGCAATGAACGGCAGGAATACGCCGAGGAATCGCCCGACCGCTTCTTCCATTCCCCTAGACCCTTCGCCGCGCTTGGTTCCGAGTCTATCGGTCGTGTACGCGAACGAAGTCGTACAGCTGCCGCTGCGAGCCGCCGGTCACATCTTGACCCCGGGTCGAGACCTTGGCCCCGTCGGCGAACAGGAGCTGCGTGTCCAAGCGCTCTGCTCGCTCGCTTGCGCTGACCGCGATCGGCGTTACCTCGATCAGCTCGGTCCAGGCGCGCTCGTGAGAGAACAGCGGAAGGCCGGACGCCTGGTGGACGCCCGTGACGTCGATCACCGTCCTGGCGAACGCCGACGGGAACAGCGTCACGACGGCGACCGCGGCGACGAGCGCAGCGATACGCGGCGCGAGCGCGACCCGTGCAAGGACCTTCCGCGCGACGTCTTCGGCGCCCTGCGAGTTCCGGTGCCACCCGCGCAACGTACCGCGGGCCCAGCGCGCGGCGGCGGGTCCGAGCGCGAAGCGTCCGACGGCGACGGACAGCGCCGCGGATGTCGCGAACGCCGCCACGATGACCCTCGGGTCGAAGGCTGCGAGGCGCGGCAACAGCACGAAGCCCTCCGACGGAGACGTCACCCGCGCGGCGAGCATGATGAGCGTTGGGATAGCGGCCAGTAGGACAACCCCCGCGACCACCGCGAACACGCCGATAGCCAGCGGCACCACGGGATCGTCGGCATCGGCAAAGCCTTCGAGCGCTTGATCGAGCCCACGGGTGAGCTCGTGAAGCGCACCCTCTCCCGGCGTGAGCGTGCCGGCGCCGCCGCCCTCGAGGACCCTGGCGAACAGCGGCGCGAGGTCCGGCTCGCTGATCCCATCGATCGCGACCGCCATCCGCACCGCGCGGTCGGTCGTCGTGACCGTGACGAGGCCGCGCTCCGCCGTGATGGAGCGGGCTTCGGGCCACGCGATGAACGTTTCCGGGGCGCCGCTGATCCGGATACCCGCGGTCTCGACCTCGCACACCGCATCGCGTTCGCGAAAGCCGTCGCGCACCAGAACGTTCTGCCGAACGAGAACGAACGCCGGTGCGACCGGCGCCGGCGCGGGCACAGGCCGAGCGGCGACGGGCATCGGCCAGGCGACCGGGGCGGGGCGCTCGCGCACCGGCGGCATCGGCGGTCGGGCCAGGACCATCTGGGCTCGAGCGATGGCCGCGAGCCGTTCGTCGGGCGACGGCGCCGGGGGGACCACGGGCGCCGGGGCGACAGGCACGACCGGCGCGACCGGAATTGGCTGCACCTGGCGCAACGGCAGGGTCGGCAGCATCGGTCGGGGTCGGGGCAGGGTGACGGTGGGCGGGACCATAACGGGATCAGCGCGGCGTTCCGTCGCCGGCGCTCCTTCCTGCGGGACGGCCGCGGGGCCCAGACCCAGGGCCAGAAGCCGGAGGTCCACCCCGGAGAGCTCCGGCTCCGCGACGGTCTGGGCAGCCCCGGGCGCGGCAAGCCGTTGGTCCACGTCAGTCCAAACGCCCAGCCTCCTCGGGTGTCACGCGCTGGAACCGGAGGTACTCCCCCGGGCTGGCCTGGGCCACGATGCCCAGATCGGCCTGGACAACCGTGGCCAGGATCGGGTACCCGCCGGTCGTCTGGTGGTCCGCGAGCAGGACGATCGGGGCCCCGCCGCGCGGCACCTGGACGGCTCCCGCGACGATGCCGCAGGTGAGCAGCTCCTCATCCGGTGGGACGAGGGTGGCCCCGGTGAGGCGGACGCCCATCCGGTCGCTGTCGGCATGGACCGCGAACGTCCCGCGGAAGAACGTGCGCACGGTCTCCTCGGGGAACCGCAGGTCGTGTGGTCCGAGCACCGCGCGGACGACCCGGCCGTACGCGGGTGGGACGATCCGATGTCCGGCGGATTCGACGCCCGCCGTCGACGCACCGAGTGGCAGCGTGTCGCCTGCGACCAGCGGTCTGGGCAACGGGCCGAGCGCCGCCGCAAGGTACGTGGCCCGTGAACCGAGGACCCGCGGAAGGTCGAAGCCACCGCTCACGGCCAGGTACGCGAATCGCGTGACCGCGGTGCCTTCGACCGTCACCTCCTGGCCCGCCCGTGCCAGGACGCTGGTCCATCCGGGCACATGGCCCCGCGTGCGGATGCGGACCTCCCTGCCGGTCGCTGCGACGATGCGGCGGTCGTCGCAGGTGAACGCGAACGGCAGACCCGCGATCTCGATGGCCGCGTCGTCCGGATCGCAACCGGCGAGCTCGAGGGCGGCCGCGAACGCGATCGGATCGGCCGGTCCGGCGGGAGGGATGCCGTCGCGAACATGCCCTGTGCGCCCACGATCCTGGATCGTGGACCGCAGTCCGGGCATGCCGACGTGCATCATCGGGCGACGAATCGCACGCGATCGCCTGCCCGCACGAGGGCCGGCGGATCGCGGCGCGGATCGAACATCCTGAGATCCGTCCGGCCGATCAGCCGCCATCCGCCGGGCGAGTCGACCGGATACACGAGCGTCTGACCGTTGGCGATGCCGACGGAGCCGGCCCCGACGCGCGGTCGCGGCGCATCGAGGCGCGGCGCGTGGATCCGGGCATCGAGCATCCCGCAATACGCGAGCCCCGGCATGAAGCCGAGGAAGAATGCGCGGTACGTCTGTCCGCAGTGCAGCGCGATGAGCTCGTCCACGGGCATCCCCGAACGCGCCGCGGTATCGAGGAGATCGGGCCCGTCGTAGACCGTCGGGATCTCGATGGTCCGGCCGCCGCCCTCCATGGTCGCGCCCCATGACGACGCCGCGACCGATCGCGCCACGGCCGCGGCCTCTCGCCACGGCGTCCGCGCAGGATCGAAGCTCACGACGACGGAGGCGTAGGCCGGGATCGCATCGCCGAGTCCGCGGCCTTCCCACGCGTCCGCGATCGCGCGGCCATGGTCGACGATCGCTGGATCGATCCGCTGCTCGAGCTCGATCAGGAACGCGCGGTCGCCGAACGGACGGACGGTCATGGGATCCGGTGGATGCCGACGCTCGCAGCGACGAGAGCCGCGCGGGCAGCGCGCAGGATGCCGACCGCGCCAGGGGTATCGCCGTGCACGCAGAGCGTGTCCACGATCTGCTCGATGAACGTGCCGTCCCGCGCGACGACGCCACCGTCCTGCACGAACGACACGGCCTGTTCGGCAGCGACCTCAGGATCGGTGATGAGCGCGTCGGGGTGGATCCGCGCGCGCAGCGATCCATCCGGTTCGTAGACCCGGTCGATGAAGCCTTCGCGAGCCACCTTCAACCCCGCGTCGCGCGCGCTGCGCTCGACCGCGGAGCCAGGGAACACGAACAGCACCAGATCGCCCGCCGTCCGCTTCACCGCCGCGACGATCGCCGCAGCGACGCCCGCATCGCGTTGAGCGCTGTTGTACAGCGCGCCATGCGCCTTCACGTGCGCGAGGTCGGCGCCGAGCGACCGCGCGACGGCCCGGAGCGTATCGATCTGCACGATCAGATCTGCCGTCAGCTCCGCCGCAGGGACATCGAGCGCCACCCGTCCGAAGCTCGCCCGATCGCGATGCCCCGGATGCGCCCCGACCGCCACGTTGTTCGCGAGGGCCAAGGCGATCGCAGCACGCATCGAATCCGTATCGCCCGCATGCGCACCGCAGGCGATGTTGGCCGACGTGACGAGCGGCATGATCGCCGCGTCGGTCCCCGCGCCTTCACCAAGATCCGAGTTGAGATCAATGAACGGCATAGGCCCCAGACGCTACATCGGCGGTGATAGGGGCCGGGGGACCCTGCTGAGCGAAGACTGGTCCGGCAGGGGTACCCCGCCGTCTCGCACGCACGCGTCCAGCGAGCGAAGCAGGGTCCCCCGGCCCCTAACGCACGGCCTCGTTCAGACGAACAGCGGCGCGAGAACGAGCGTGATGGTCGCCAACAGCTTGATCAGCACGTGAAGGCTCGGGCCCGCCGTGTCCTTGAACGGGTCGCCGACAGTGTCGCCAACGACGGCCGCCGCGTGCGCCAGCGTGCCCTTCCCGAGCACATTGCCCGCCGCGTCCTTGAGCATGCCGGACTCGATGTACTTCTTGGCGTTGTCCCACGCGCCACCGCCGTTGTTCAGGACGGTGGCGAGGATCACGCCGGCCATCGTGCCGACCATGAGCAGCGCTGCCTCGGCCTCGGCCTTGAGCAGCACGCCGACGATGATCGGAGTGGCGATCGCGATGACCCCGGGCGGGATCATGTTCTTGAGCGCGGACTGTGTGGTGAGGTCGACGACCCGGGCATAGTCGGGCCGCGTGGTGCCGGCCATGATGCCCGGATCCTCGCGGAACTGACGCCGGACCTCTTCGATGATCGCGCTGGCGGACTTGCCGACGGCGCGGATCGCGAGCGACGAGAAGAAGTACACGAGCATCGCGCCGATGAGTCCGCCGATGAACACGTCGACCTTGGCGAGGTTGACGGTGTCAAACGGCTTGCCGGTGATCTGGGCGACCTTGTCGAGATAGGCGGAGAAGAGAAGGAACGCGGCCAGCGCCGCGGACGCGACCGCGTAGCCCTTGGTCAGCGCCTTCGTGGTGTTGCCCACCGCGTCGAGGCGGTCGGTGCGCAGGCGGGTCTCCTCGGACGCGCCGGACATCGAGGCAACGCCACCGGCGTTGTCGGTGATCGGCCCGAACGTGTCCATGGCCAGGATGAACGCGGCGCTCATGAGCATGCCCATGGTCGCGACCGCGGTGCCGTAGATGCCGCCGTGGGGCAGACCCGTTTCGGTACCCCAGCGATCGCCAAAGTAGTGCGACAGGAACAGCGCGACGGCGATGGTAATGACCGATGAGAAGGTGGTCTCGAAGCCGACGGCAAGGCCGGAGATGATGGTGGTCGCGGGACCGGTCTTCGAGGCCTCCGCGATCTCTTTCACCGGGCGCCACGCGCCGGCGGTGTAGTACTGGGTGATGAACACGAACGCGACGCTCGTGAGGATCCCGACGAGCCCGGCGGCGAAGAACCAGTACCAGCCGCCCTTCTCATTGAGCATCAGGAACGTGACGACGCCCATGCCCAGGGCCGACAGCGTCGCGGTGATGTAGTAGCCGATGTTCAGCGAGCTCATCGGATCGCGGGTCTCGCTACCGCGGACCAGGAAGATGCCGATGACGCTCGCGACGAGGCCAAAGCCACGCACGACCAGCGGGAACAGGATCCACGCCACGTTGTGTGTGACAGCGAAGATCGCGACGCCGAGGATCATCGCGCCGATGTTCTCGGCCGCGGTCGACTCGAACAGGTCCGCGCCACGGCCGGCGCAGTCCCCGACGTTGTCGCCGACGAGATCCGCGATGACGCCGGCGTTGCGCGGATCGTCTTCGGGGATGCCGGCCTCTACCTTGCCGACCAGATCGGACCCGACGTCGGCGGCCTTCGTGTAGATACCGCCGCCGAGCTGGGCGAACAGCGCGACGAATGAAGCGCCGAAGCCGAAGCCGACGATCGTGAACGGAGCCTGGTCGGGGTGCGCGAAGCCGCCGTACGCGACGAACATGACGAACACCCCAATGAGGGACAGGCCGACGACGAGGATGCCCGACACGGCGCCACCCCGGAGGGAGATCCGCAGGGCGTCACCGACGCTGTGCTGCGCGGCGGCCGCGGTACGGAGGTTCGACTTGACGGCCACGAACATCCCCACGATGCCGGAGGCCATCGAGCACGCCGCGCCGACGAGGAACGCGATGCCGGTCTTGATGGCGAGCTCGGCCGGGGTCACCCCCGGTGCGGTCTCGAAGAAGTAGATGACCGCGGCGATGACCACGGTGCCGCCGAGTGCCAGGAGCGCGATCGTGCGGTATTGACGGTTGATGAACGCGACCGCGCCCTCGTAGATGGCGCCGGCCACCTCCTGCATCGCGGGCGTTCCCGTGTCCGACCCGAGGACGTCGTAGGCGAAGTAGGCAGCGACGGCAACAGCGACGAGGCCGGAGATCGGCACGATCCAGAGCAGCGGGTTGTTGGCAAAGGCGTCCAAGGGCGCGCGTCCTCCCACGATGTCTTGACCACAAAAAGAGAGCGCCCGCCCCGACGGAGGGGGCCGCAGCGCTGCGCAAATGATAGCCAGGGGCCCCTGGGCGCGCAAACGCGGCTATCGTGGACCGCATGCCGCCGCAGAAAGCGTCCAAGTCCGCCCCGAAGGCGGACGCCAGCGAGAAGGCCAAGAGCGCCGACCGAGACTGGCTGACCACGGCGGAGCTGGCCACCAAGATCGGCTGGCGCGAGCACGCGCTGCGCGACGCGCTACGCGGCAAGGATCTGGCGGGCGTGCGCAGGACGTCCTTCGGCTATCACATCGACGCCAGCTCGCTGGATGAGATCAAGACCACGCTCGGCGCGCCGCCGCCCAAGGGGAACGCCTCCAAGCGCGTCTAAGCGCGCTTGCGCAGCCTCGCGGGGAGGATCTGTAGCTCCTCCCGGTACTTCGCCACAGTGCGCCGAGCCAGGATGATGCCGTGGTCGTTCCGCAGCTTCTCGACGATCTCCTGATCCGAATACGGATGAGCGCGGTCTTCCGCGTCGATGATGTTCTTGATCACGTCCTTCGTCCCGAGCGACGCTGTGAAGAACAGGGAGAACGGCACGACCTGGCCCGCAGGGAGGAGCACGAACTTCCCCGCGGTCGCGCGGCTGACGGTCGATTCATGCATCCCAATGCGCTCCCCCACCTCGGCGCGCGTAAGCGGCCGGAGGCTCTGGATGCCTCTCTCGAGGAAGTCATGCTGGCATTCGACGATGACCTGGGTGATGCGCGCCATCGTCTGCCGGCGCTGGTTGATGTTGTCGATGAAGAACTTCGCGCGGGTCACGTACTCGCGGATGTGCTGCTTCTCCTTGTCGTCCATCGACGGCGCCTCGACCTTGGTCGTGCGCGCCGCCTGGATCTGGCCGACGAGCTGCCGGTACACCGGATTGACCTTCAGCGAGAAGCGTCGTGACTCGATCACCTCGACCTCGAAGTCGTTCTCCTCGTTCTTCACGATGATCACATCGGGACGGAGCGTGACCTGGCGCCCGCCGATGCTCGTACCGTCCGGGCCGGCGGCAAAGGCCTGCGCCGGATGCGGATTGAGGCTGTTCTTGATGTAGTCCCAGGCGGCCTGGACCTCTTCGCGCGAGATGCGGAGAGCCTGCGCGACGTCGCCGAACTTGTGCTCGCCGAGCTCGCGGAAGTGCTCCGCGACGATCGTGCGCGCGTGCGGCGGAACGGCCTCCCCGGCCTCGGCGAGATGTTCCATCTGGATGAGCAGGCACTCCTGGATATCGCGGGCCCCGAGGCCCCAGGGCTCTATCGACTGGATCACCGTGAGCACGCGCTCGGCGTCTTCGAGCGAAACCTTGCACGCCGTCGCGGCGTCCTGAAGGCTGCCTTCCAGATAGCCGTTTTCGTTCAGGTTGCCGATGAGATATTCAGCGAGGACATGGAGCCGTTTCGGCAGCAGCACGCGGACGTTCCAGGAGAGGTACTCGGCGAGCGTCTGCTCGGCCTCTGCACGGACGATCGGGTCGAATTCGTCGCCCTCCTCCTCGTCGCGGGCCATGAGGCTCGTGCCCTCGAGCGGCTCGCTGTCGCTGTACTGCTCGGCAGCCCCGGCCTTCCCGGCACCGAAGCAGTTGAGGCACACGCGACCGGTGAGCGGGTTGCCGCACAGCGGACAGACCTGGACCTCGTCCAGATCGAGCGCCGGGTTCTCCTCGAGCTCCTGGTTGATGACGTCCTGGAGCTCGAGCGAGGAGAGCTGGAGGATGTAGTTGGCGGCGATCTGCTTGGGTGTGACCTTGAGCTGTTGCTGAGGGAGTAACCGCAAGTCCACGTGGCTTACCTTACCGCAGGTGCCCATGACGGCTGAGCTTCCGCTCATCTGCTCCGCCGCCGCGCTGTGCGTGGTGCTCGTGTCGCTGTACCGGCGCGTGACGGCGATCGCGATCGTCGCGGCCGTCGTCGCGTGCGCCGCTCCGCTCGTGTTCGTCGCGCTGGCCGACCCCACCCGGTCGGCCGGCCGGACCCTCTGGGAATGGTCAGCCGTCGGGGGACCGGCGGTCCAAGCGAGCTTCCGGTTCGATGGGATCGGGGCCATCGGTGTCGCCGTCGCCAGCGGATACGCAGCCGCCGGATCGTTCGGCGCGTTCCGCGCGGCACAGCGGCATCGCCTGTTGCCGGCCGCCGTTCTCGCTCTCGGCCTCGTGTTCTTCGCGCTCGCGGTCACCGAGGACCTCATCGCGGGCATCGTCGTCTTGGGGGTCCTCGCGGCGATCACGACCCTCGCGACGGTCGCGGTCGCGCCGCTGCCCGCGACGACCCGCATCGCCGCGTACCTCGCCGTGGGCCTTCAGTTCTTCGTCTTGGCCGCGCTGCTGCTGTCGCGATTCGGCGGCGCGTCGTTCCGTTTCGACGCGATCGCGCCCGGCTCGGTCAGTCCCGGGGCGCTCGCCGCGGCGTCCGTCGGCGCGGCGCTCTTCGCCGGGCTCTACCCCTTCATTCCCTGGCGGTTCCGCGCGCAGCTCCGCCGCCCGGAGCTCGAGCGCCTCCGTGGCCTCATCACCATGCCCGCGGGCGTCGGCGCGTCCCTTCTTCTCCTGCGGCTGGTCGGAGCGACGAGGGGAGACGTCACATCCATCGCTTTGCCGAATGCCCCGACGGAATGGCGCGTGGCCGCGATGCTGCTCGCCGTGGTGCCGACGGCGCTCGCTACGGTGCGGGCCCGCCGCGTGCCGGTGCGAGGCGCGGTCATCGCGGCGATCCTCGTCGTCTTGCTCGCGGCGTATCCGGCGCTTCACTGGTCCCATGTCGTCCTGCTCGCCGCGCTGTTGAGCGTCTTCTACGCCGCGGCGGTGTCCCTCGCCTTCACGGAGCAGTGGTCGGTCGTGCGGTATGACGTCACGCTGGCCGCGTTCTGGATCAGCCTCGCCGTGGGCACCCCTCTCTCCGTCGCCGGCGGGCTCTTCATCCTCGGGGCCGATGCGCTCGTGGCCCTGACCGAGTCGGTCTGGACGCCACCATCGGGCAGATACATGGTGGTGGTCGCCGGGTCCGCCGCCTCCGTGATGGGCCTCATCATCATCGGACTGGGCTCCCTCTCGGCCATGGATGCGGGTGCGCAGGGGCTCGCGATCGCCGGACTCATCGGGATCGCCGTCCTCGTGCTCATCCACGTCGGGCGCCGCCTCGATGTGGTCTCGGCCCCCCTCACGCTCGACGGCCTCGCGGCCGTGGCCGCGCTCGGCATCACCACGCTGCTCGGCCTCGCCCTCGTGGTGCCGATCTACCAGGGGGTCACGGTCGCGTTCGGCAGACCCTTCAGCCTCGGCGAGGTGAATACGGCGGTGGCGTTCTTGATCGCGACGGCGACCGCGACGTTCCTCGTGATGGTCGCCCGATCCGTGCGGCCGTTCATCCCCGACCTCGCGCCGTTGGCGTTACGGCTGCGCGGCGTCACCGCGATCGCCGACCCGGTCCCGGCAGGCCACGCCGCCTTCGCCGTGCTCGACGCGGTCGCATCCCGCGCGACGTCGGTCTTCAACCTGTTCGAACAGCGCGCCGGCGTGTGGCTTGCCACCGTGCTCATCGTCGCGATCCTCGTATGGTCCGTTCGCTAGTGATCTACCTCGGTCTCATTGCGATCGTCACGCTCGTGGCCAACAGCGCGACACGACTCCGGCTCATCGCCATCGCCTTCGTCGGGATCGCCTTCGTGGCGAGCCTCATCGCGTCGGCCGCCGCGACGGCGCCCCAAGTGGGCGTGAACCTCGCGGCAGGGCTGGCTGCTGCGGGCATCCTCTACGTCGCCGCTCGGGACGCCTCGTACGGGGAAGATCCGGGGTGGCGGCTGTGGCTCGGTACGTTCACGGCAGCCATCGTGACCCCGCTCGCGTATGCGTCGTTCCGTACGATCAGCGGCGAGCCGGCGGCGCTGCCCTTGTTCCAGGACGGGTCCGGTGTCATCGTCCAGGTCGCCGGAACGTGGCTGCTGTCGAGCGGTGTCGCGATCATGCTCACCGCGCGCAGCGCCGTACGCGTCTCGCTCGCCGCGCTCGTGATGGTCACGGGGGTCCAGCTCCTCGCGCGGCTCGTCCCGGACCCACGGCTCGCGATGACGCTCGCGCTCGCGTGGCTCGAAGTCCTCGTCGCGCTCGCGGGCGCGTACCTCATCGTCAACGAGCGCGCGGTGCGCGACACGTGATCGTCGCGGCGCCGACGGTCGTGCTCGCGATCGCCGCGTGCCTGGCGTTCGCCCTGCGCAAGCGCTTGGACGTGGTCGCCCGGCTGACGATCGGCGCGCTGGTGCTCGCCTTCACGATCGTCGCCGTGACCCCGGCGGACACGTCGGCGAAGCTCCTCGATCTGGACCTGCGCCTGTCGGAGCTCGGCTGGCTGTCCGGTCTGATCCTCCTCGCGATCATCGCGATGCTCGTCATCGACGTGCTCTTCGAGGAGCCCGCCTACAACTTCTTCCCCTCCGCGCTCGCGGCGGGCGCGGTCGTGCTCGCGGTCCTCGTCGTGAGCTCGCCGATCGTGATCTTCGCCGTGCTGTTGCTGGGCCTGCTCGTTCCGGTCGGCACGTTCACCTTCCAGGTCCATCGCAACCGCAGCGTGGACGCCGCGGTCCGGCACTTCTCGTTCGTGGTCCTCGGCGGCTGCCTGGGACTCGGCTCGCTGTGCGTCGCAGCGAGCCTGCCGAAGGATCAGCCCGCCACCACCGTGGTGCTGCTCGTCGTCCTGCTATTCGTGGCGTTCGCACTCATGCTCGCGGCCATTCCGTTCCACACCCACGCCGCGTTGCTGGCGGCCGAGGCGCCGGCTTCCGCGCTGGCCCTGTACTTCGGGGTGCTCGTACCCGTGACCTTCATCGCGTTCGCCGAGATCCTCGCCGGGAGCGGCCTGCTGCCGGCGATCGTGCAGGTGAACAAGGTGCAGGAGCTCCTGCTCGGCATCGGCCTGACCTCCGCGCTCGGCGGGGCGCTCCTGGCGGCGGGCGCCAACGACCTCCGCCGGCTGGTCGTCTACGCGGTCATCTCCAATCTCGGCTCGGCACTGGTCGGCATCGCGACGCTGTCCGGGCCAGGGATCATCGGCGGGATCGCGACCGCGCTCGTGACAGGCGCGTGCGCGACGCAACAGCTGCTCGCCGCAGGGACGCTCGAGCGCCGGGCCGCGGGCCTTCGTCCCATCGTGACCGACGCGCCCCTCGCGGCCGGCGCGTTCATCGCCGGCGGGATCGCGATGATCGGAGCCCCTCCGCTGCTCACGTTCCCTGGCCACTTCTTCGTCGACCAGATCGCGTACGCGGTGTCCGGCTTCGCGGGCACCGCACTCGTGGCGAGCGCGATGCTCCTGTTGATCGCGCAGCTTCGCGCGGGTGTGGCGCTGTTCGCCGGCTCGCCCGAGGGCTGGCGCGTCGAGCCGCGCCCGGTCGCGGGGGTGATCGGCGGCATCATCCTGCTCGCGCTGCTCGCCGGCGGGGTCGCCCCCGACGCGTTCCTTCGGCCCATCGCCGCATTCGCGGACGAGTTCCTGAAGGCGCTGCGGCCGCTCTAGCCGTCGCTGCTGCTGCTCGTCGCGAAGCGGTTCGTCACGTCGATGAGGTTGGCGAGCTCGAATGGCTTGCTCAGGTACGCATCGGCGCCGAGCTGCGCGGCCCAGCGCTTGGCGCTCGATCCGGCGGTCATGATGACGATGGGGATATGCAGTCCGCGCTCGCGCACCGCGGCCACGAACCCTTCGCCATCCAGGACCGGCATGTTCATGTCGAGCAGCACGACCTCCGGCTGAGCGGCCTCGACGAGCCGCAACGCCTCCGAGCCGTTCGCCGCGGTCACCACGCGGAATCCGTACTCCTCGAGGATGTCGCGGATCATCTCGACGATGGCCGGCTCGTCGTCCGCGACAAGGACGTGCCGGGCAGACGTGCCGTTCGCGCTCGCACGCCGCGCGGCGCTCGTCGGCGGCCGGCGCACCGCCGCGGTCGCCGGATCCCACGAGCGGAGCCAACCCTGCACGTCGGCCGGGGGCATCGGGTGGGCGATGTGATAGCCCTGGGCGACGTCGCAGCCCAGTGCACCGAGAAGCTCCCACGTCTCGCGATCCTCGACCCCCTCCGCGACGACCTCGAAGCCGAGATCATGGCCGAGCGCGATGGTCGCGCGGACGATCGCCTCGCGCCGGTGATCGGTCGTCATCGGGATGACGAACTGGCGGTCGATCTTCACGGCGTTCACCGGAAGATTCGCGAGATAGCCGAGCGACGAGTAGCCCGTGCCGAAATCGTCCACGGAGACCGCGAAACCGAGCCTGCGGACGCGCCCGACGGTCTCGAGCGTCCGGTCGGGCTCGTGCATGAACGTGCTCTCGGTGATCTCGAGCTCGAACCATCCGGCCTCCGCGCCGCTCCCCTGGAGGAAACCCGCGAGGCGCTCGGCGAACGACGGGTGCTGCATGGTCTCGACCGAGATGTTCACGGCGACGCGAAGCCCGGGTACCTGGTCCCGCCACGCGGGGATGAACGCCGCCGAGCGCCGCAGCATCTCGAACGCGAGCGCGGTCGCCTCACCCGCTCGCTCGGCGAGCGGGACGAAGGTCGCCGGAGCGATCTGACCCCGGACCGCGTGCTCCCAGCGGGCGAGGGCCTCGAGCCGGACGACCTGACCGCTCCGGAGATCGATGAGCGGCTGAAGGGCGAGGCCCACATCGCCGCGCGCGAGGGCGTGCTCGAAGTCCGCGGGGACGAGCGTCGATCCGTTCGATGCCATGTGGAGGTCATACCCGCACGTCTTCGGCGCGCACAACTCGCCTTGAGCGTCGCGCGGTCTCAGTGCGGTCTCATTGGCTCTGACGCGAGCGGCCTGGATGGCTCCGCTGCAACGAACCGGACAGATTCGAGCGCCGAGCGGTACAGCTAGCTGGGCGCGCCCTCGTCGGTCATCCAACGCTCGACATCGCGGGTGTAGGCCACCGGGCCTTCGGGGAACCAGAGGGCGACCTCCGCGGCGGCCGTCTCCGGCGCGTCGCTCGCGTGCACGAGGTTACGCAGGCCGACCAGCGCGTAGTCGCCCCGGATCGTCCCGGGGGCGGCCTCGTGCGGACGCGTCGCACCGACCATGGACCGGACGACCGCGATCGCGTTCGGGCCTTCCAGCACTGCGGCCACGACGGGAGACGCGCTGATCGTCTTCACGAGATCGTCGTAGAAGAACTTGCCCTTGTGCACTGCGTAGTGCTGCTCCGCGAGCGCGCGCTCCACCTTGACCAGGCGAAGTGCTACGAATCGGAGGCCGCGCCGCTCGAATCTCGCGAGCAGCTCGCCGGCGATCGCACGCTGGACCGCGTCGGGCTTCAGCACGATGAGGGTCCGTTGGACGTTCTCGCTCACGAAGCCTTCTCCATCGGCGGTTCTTCGTCGGCGTCGGGCGCCGCCAGCTCGCTCACCATGGCCCGCGGACCGACCGCCGCCAGGTACGCGAGCTCCGGGCGCAGGTAGAGCTGCGCGACTCGCTTGATGTCGGCGGCCGAGATGCCGTCGATGATCGCGATGAGCTCCTCGACGCTGCGGATCCGGTCAAGGAAGAGCTCCTGGCCGGCGAGCCAGCTCGAAACGCCGCGAGAGTGCTCGAGGCGCAGCTCGATGCGGCCCTTCACGAAGTCACGGACCCGGAGCAGCTCCGCGTCGCCGACGATCTCGTTGCGCAGGCGCGCGACCTCGGCGAGCGCCGCCGCCACGGCCTCCCGCGCGCGGGTCGGGGCGACGCCCGCGTAGATCACGATGTGACCGGCGTCCTGGTAGTTCGAGACATAGGAGTGGACGTCATACGCCAGGGCGCGCTTCTCGCGCAGCTCGAGGAAGAGCCGGCTTGACATGCCCTCGCCGAGGACCGCGTTCAGCATGTCGATCGCGAACTTGTCCGGATGCATCTGCGGCACGCCGCGCCAGCCGACGCACACGTGCGCCTGTTCCCCACGCTTGGCAAGCGTCCGCGTTCGGGTGCGGCCGGAGCGGGGCGCCGGCTTCCCGGCGATCGGCGCACGCGCGGGCAGGTCACCGAATCGTGATGTGACCGCGGCGATGGCCTCCGCTTCGTCGATCCGGCCGGCGATAGCGACGACGATCCGCGCCGGTGCGTAGTGGCTGTCCATGAATTCGCGAAGTCCTGGAGCGGTGAGCCCGAGGACCACCGGCTGCCGGCCGGCCACCTCCCAGCCCAGTGGGTGATTGGGATAGAGCAGCTCGTCGATGAGCGTATGCACCCGGTCCTGGGCCTGATCGCGATACATCCGGATCTCTTCGACGATGACGTTCCGCTCCGACTCGACATCCGTCTCTCGAAGGAGCGGCGCCCGCACCATGTCCGAGACCACGTCCAGGGCCAGAAGATAGTGCCGGGCCGGAACGAAGGACGAGAAGACGGTGGCCTCCTTATCCGTCGACGCGTTGACCGAGCCTCCGACGCCCTCGATCTGCTGGCTGATCTCCGACGCGCTCGGCCGGTTGGCCGTGCCTTTGAACACCATGTGCTCGAGGAAATGGCTGGTCCCCGCGTTCGCCTTCGACTCGGCGCGCGAGCCCACGCCCACGTACACCGCCACCGACGCGGATCGGGCTTCAGGCATGTCCTTGACCAGCACGCGCACGCCGTTCGGCAGCGCGACGCGCTCGTATCGCATGGCTACGACGCTAGCAGGGCTATTCGGACGCGTTCCATGCCCCGTAGCTGATCACGAGGTCCGCGCCGGCCCGACGCGACGCCGCCAGCGTCTCGCGCTCGGCCACGGGCCCATCGAGGTCCTCGGCCGCCGCGACGAACGCGGCGTGCTCGTCGGCGGTGTGGAACGAGATCACCGGCCGGCGCACCACCGCATGGAGCCCGGCGACGATGTCGAGTGCCGGCGTCCCGGGCTTCACGACGACGGCGTCCGCTCCCTCGGCCACATCGCGCAGCGCGCGCGACCGGGATGCGCTCGCATCGTCCGCTGCGAGCAGGGGCACGGCGCGCTCGCCGATCGGCGCGCCATCGACGAGCCGCCGGTGGATCGAGTACAGGCTGCTCTCGAGTTTCGCCATCGCGGCGACGGGCAGGCCTTCGTGTTCACCGGCCAACGCGCGCCGCAGTGCCGCGACACTTCCATCGAGCATGCCTGAGGGGATCAACAGGTCCGCGCCGGCTTCGGCATGGGCGATGGCGATCTCGCCGAGGCGCTCGAGGGTGCCAGACACGTCCGCCCCGCCGTCTCGGAACAGCACGCACTGCCCGTGGTCGGTGTACGCGCACACGCACACGTCGGTCGCCACACCCAGCTCGGGAACGGCCTCCTTCACCGCGCGGATGGCCCGCGACAGGATGTGATCGCGCTCGCTGGCGATGAACGCGCGGGCGTCCTTGCGATCCGTGGCGGCGAATAACAGGAGTCCTGCGAAGCCGGCGGATGCCGCGGCCCGCGCGTCGCGGACCAGCTCGGTCAGCGACAGGCGCTCCAGCTGACCGGTCCCCTCGACCCGCTCGCGGTCTTCGACCGACGCCGACACCACGAGCGGCAGGATCATCCGCGAGGCGAGGCTCTTTCCCCCGAGGCCGCGGGCCCACGCCGGATGCTCCGCCAGCGGACGGCGGGTCGCGGTGTTGCGGCCGATCTCTTGGCCCATGTCCCCATGGTAGTCAGGGCGACGTAGCATTCTCGGTCGTGAGCCACGTCCGGCCCCTGCTCGGCGCACTCTTGGCGATCTCGGTCCTGATCTCATTCCCGCAACCCGCCCGCGCGGACGGAACGAACACCGCGTTGCCGGCCACTGCGAACGTCGGACCGATGCGGCACCTGTGGCAGACCCTCAACATCTGTGGTCCCGCGGCCGTCGTGATGGCGCTCTCGACCTTCGGAATCCAGGCCGACCAGGAAGAAGCGCGCCTCGCGCTGCGCGGGCCGGACGTGCGGCGCGGGATGGGTCCGGGCCCGGTCGACCCGTGGGTCAACCAGCTGTACGGGCTGCGCTCCGTGTCACGCATGAACGGCACGATCGACCTGATGAAGCACTTCGTCGCGAACGGGTTCGCGCCGATGGTCACGCAGTGGATGCAGGACCCGTCGATCTCGCGCATCGCCCACTGGCGCACGGTGCGAGGCTACGACGATGACCTGGGGGTCTTCTACGTGAACGACCCGATGCTGGGCGCCAACGTGCCGCTCTCCTATGAATGGTTCAACGCCAACTGGCAGCCGTTCAGCTACCGCTGGATGGTCCTCTACCAGCCCGCCGACGCCGCGCAGGTGCAAGAGATCGTCGGTGCCGACTGGACCGAGGTCGGCATGCGCGACCGCTTCTACGCCCGGGCCAAGGCCGACGCGTACGCGCAGAACACGAGCAGCTCGTGGCTCGCGTACGGCGAGGCCGCCTACCAGGACGGCTGGTTCGCGGAAGCCGTCGCGGCGTTCGAGCGCGGCCTGCAGCTCGGATCGGCCACCGGCGTCTTCACCGTGCGCAACAGCTACCCGCTCGCGCTCCGCGCTCTCGGCCGGCAGAACGACGCCAACAACGCGGCCGCGGCCCTCGCCACCCTCGCCGCGACGCCCGCGACCGTGGTGCAGTCACCCGACGGCTACGCGCTGTACATCGCCTTCGTGCGCGCGCACCAGAACGACAGCGTGCGACTGACCGAGAGCTAGCCGAACACCGCACGCGCGCGGAGCAGCCGCTCCCCCGCCTCGCGGAGCACGTCGTCGGTCTTGCAGAACGTGAACCGGATCAGCCCGCGCCCGAGCTCGGCTCGCCTGAAGAAGGACGAGCCCGGCACCGCGGCGACGCCGATCTCCGCGACGAGACGCCGGGCGAAGGCGACGTCATCGGCGACACCGAAGTGGGAGATGTCGCACAGGATGTAGTACGCGCCCTCGGGAAGCTGCGGCTGGAATCCGGCCCGCCCGAGCGCGGCGAAGAGGACGTCGCGACGCTCCCTGTAATGCGCGGACAGGTCCCGGTAGTACGGCGCGCCGAGAGTGAGCCCGGCCGCGACGGCCTCCTGCAGGGGGGCCGGCGCGCCAACGGTCACGAAGTCGTGGACCTTCCGGATGCCGGCGGTGAGGTGCGGCGCCGCGACGATCCATCCCACCCGCCACCCGGTGACCGAGAACGTCTTCGACGCGCCCGAGATCGTGACCGTCCGCTCGGCCATCCCGTCGAGGGTCGCGATGGGGATGTGCGGGCCGCTGTAGCGGATGTGCTCGTAGATCTCGTCAGTCACCGCGATCGCGTCGTACTCACGGCAGAGCCTCGCGATGAGCTCGAGCTCCTCGCGCGTGAAGATGCGCCCGCTCGGGTTGTTCGGGG
>JBBQZK010000019.1:0-34749 GCA_038207785.1 Candidatus Limnocylindria bacterium
GATGGGACGCTCCGCCGAACAACAGGCCACGCTCGACCGGGCGGTCGCGGCCGTCGATCGCGAGCTCGCGGCGAACCTCGAGCTGACCGGCATGTTCGACCAGACCAAACAGGCCTTCGTCCTCGAGAACGGCCAGTGGCAGCTCCACGGAGCGACCATCGAACGCGAGCTGCCCGCGGCCTACGCGTTCGCCGCGGAGCTCTACACGCGCCTGCCTGGCGCCGAGTCGGCCATGGAGCGGCGGGGCCCGGCGAATTCCCTGAAGGATGAAGACCGCGAGATCGTCGAGCGCTGGGAGGGCGACGCCCGCGAGGCGCAGCGCCGGCTCCGGGCGGACCTCCGTGCACCGACGCCAGGGCTGCTCCGCCTGCTCATCGCTCGGTTCCTAGGCCGGTGAGTACACACATAGGACAGCCTCGGCACGCTCCGTGCATCGGCGACCGACCATGACCCAGAGGAATGGGACCGGGCCGACGTTCGGCCGTGCCTATCGCGCCTACCGCATGCCACACCGGCGGGGGCGCATGTCCCGCCGTCCGTCTGTCGGCGGCAAGCTTGGCGCGACCGCGGGCGTGTTGACCGCCATCCTCATCACCTTCGCGGTCTTTGCGGGTACGGCGGCCGCGGCGTTCTTCGGCTACTTCGCCGCGGATCTCCCGGCGGCCCACGAGCTCGCGACCGTGCCCGTGCCCCTGTCCACCTACATCTATGACCGCACCGGTGAGCATCTGCTCTACACGCTCGAGGACCAGCGCCGCGAGCTGGTGAAGCTGAGCGAGGTCCCTGAGCTCATGCAGGCCGCGACCATCGCCATCGAAGACCACAGCTTCTGGACGAACCCGGGCATCGACCCGAGCGGCATCATCCGCGCCTTCCAGGCGAACGTCGCGAGCGGAGGTATCGCGCAGGGCGGCTCGACGATCACCCAGCAGCTGATCAAGACCCGACTGCTCGGCGACGAGCCGACCGTGACCCGCAAGATCAAGGAAGCGATCCTCGCGATCGAGGCCACCCGGACGTTCACGAAGCAGGAGATCATGGAGATGTACCTCTCCCAGATCTTCTATGGCAATCAGTCCTACGGGCTGAAGGCCGCGGCGAAGACGTACTTCGGGGTCGCCGACCTCACCAAGCTCACGCTCGGCCAGATGGCGCTTCTCGCGGGATTGCCCCAGGCCCCGTCCGAATACGACCCGGTGCAGAACCCGGCCGCGGCCAACGCCCGGCGGGCGCTGGTCCTCGACGCGATGGTCGAGTACGGGTATGTGACCCAGGCCCAGGCCGATGTCGCCAAGGTCGAGCCGATCAAGGTCACCCCCGCCCAGACGTCCCTCTACGCCCCGCACTTCACCTTCCGCGCGCGCGAGCAGCTCATCACCATGCTGGGAGAGAAGGCGGCGTATCGCGGCGGGTACCGCGTGTACACGACCCTCGACTACAACATGCAGCAGCTCGCGGAGAAAGAGGTCAAGGACCACGTTGACGGGCTGAAGTTCGCGAACGTCAACAACGCCGCCCTCATCACGATGGATCCGACGACGGGTGAGATCCTCGCGTACGTCGGCAGCAAGGACTACTACGACCACTCGGCCAGGGTCCAGGGTGACTACGACGTCGCGGGGATCGCGCTCCGGCAGCCCGGATCGACGTTCAAGATGTTCACGTACCTCACCGGCCTGCTGAAGGGTGGGATGACCGCCTCGACGGTGCTGAACGACATCGAGTTCAAGTCGCCGGATGGCAGCGGGAAGTCGTACGAGCCGAAGGACGCGACGAAGGAACAGCACGGCCCGACGACGATCCGGCAGGCGCTCCGCGAATCGCTCAACCTGCCCGCGCTCAACGTCACGCGCATGGTCGGTGTGGACGCGATCATCGACACGGTCCACCAGCTCGGCATCAACCGCGAGTTCGACCGCTCGCGGCTCGGGCTGAGCTTCGGGATCGGCGCGGCGGAGATGCGACTCATCGACATGACCAGCGCCTACCAGGTGATCGCCAATTACGGGCGTCGTATCGAGCCGACCTTCATCATGAAGATCGTCGACAGCAACGGGAAGGTCACCCGGGACTTCACGAAGGTCGAGACGAAGCAGGTGCTCGATGAGCGGTATGCCTGGGTGATGACGAACATCCTCAAGGACAACACGGATCCGGTGCACGGCTCCTTCGTGTTCGGGCCGTTCACATCCATCGGCCGTCCCGCGGCCCTCAAGACCGGGACGACCGACAACCTCCAGGACGTGCTCGCGATCGGCTACACGCCCACGCGCCTCACGGCGATCTGGATGGGCAACTCGGACAACAGCGAGATGAACGGCATCAGCTCGGCCCTCGGGCCGGGCATCCTGTGGCGTGACTACATGAAGACGGTCGTCGGCGCGCTGCCGCCCGACGACTTCAAGCGGCCAGCCGGCATCGTCGACAAGGTCGTGTGCGTGAACCCCGCGCTCACCGGTGGGAACGGCTCCGGCAAGCTGCCCGGACCGAGCTGCCCGTCCAGCTTCCGGTGGACCGAGCAGTACGTGCAGGGCACCGAGCCGACGACCGATGACCGCGACGTCTACGTGGGCGGCTGCTACAAGATCGCGATCCCGTTCGCCGACTGGGCGCCCGACATCGCCCGGTGGGCGAGCGCGGCGAATGCCGGCGCCTACAACTACGGCCGGTTCAACTGGAACATCTGCGGCTACGGCGCGGCCCGACCGAGCGCGTCGCCCGGTGCCTCCCCGTCCAGCGGGTCGCAAACGCAACCGCCCGGCCCGATCATCATCACGCCTCCGCCAAAGCCGACGCCGACGAAGAAGCCCTAGTCCGAACCTAGACTTCGCGCGTGATCACGCCAAACGCGGAGCGCTCCTTCTACGCGCCGGTGGATGCCGAGCTACGCGAGCTGCAGCGGCGTCTGCTCGAGGTCGGCAATGGCGGACATCCGACGTTCGCCGCCGCGGTGCAGCACCTGTTCGGCTCGCCCGGCAAGCTCCTCCGGCCGACCCTCGTATTCCTTTCAGCGCGGTTCGGACCCGCCCGTGACTCGGAGGTGGTGCTGAACCTCGCGCAGTCGCTCGAGCTCGTGCACACAGCGTCGCTGGTGCACGACGACATCGTCGATGAGGCGGAGCTGCGCCGGAACGTCGCCACGGTGAACGCCACCTGGGACGACGACGTCGCGCTCATCGTGGGGGACTACCTCTTCGCGAAGGCCTACTCCCTCGCAGCCGTCCTGCCGAAGCCGGAGGTCATCGCGATCGTGGCCCAGACGGTGTTCGCGCTCTGTGACGGCGAGCTGAACGAGGTGACCGCGGCCAATGCGCTGCCGACCGAAGCGAAGTACATGGAGCGCATCGAGCTGAAGACCGCATCGCTCTATGCCGCCTGCTGCCAGGGGGCCGCGCTGCTCGCCGACGCGGAGCCCGAGCATGTGGCCGCCCTCGGCGCATACGGCACCAGCCTCGGTCTGGCGTTCCAGATCACGGACGACGTGCTCGACGTGGCCGGTGACGAAACGGATTTCGGAAAGGCCGTCGGCCGCGACCTGGCGGAGGGCATGCCGACGCTGCCGATGATCTACGCCGTCGACGAGACCGGCGACCGCGCTCTCGCCGCACGGATCATCGCACCGGGAAAGAGCCCCGGCGAGGTGCGCGAGCTCCTTCGGATGCTCCGCGAGTCGGGGGGCGTCGAGCGCGCGAGAGCTCGAGCGCTGTCCTTCCACGACGACGCGGTCGCCGCATTGGGATCGTTGCCCGATCGCCCGGAGCGTGACGCGCTGCGCGACATCGCCGACTTCGTCGTGCGGCGGGTGCGCTAGACCGGACCGCTCGGGCCCGGCCGCCCGCCCCGACGACGGCCACCGCGCCGGCGACGCTTCCGCGGGGCACCCTGACCGGGCGCCGGCACCGGCGTCGCCCGCTCTTGCCGCGGGATCTCGTCCGAGCCGTATGACCCAACACCCTTCGTGTGTGCCGGCACGGGATCGAACGTGACGCCCAGCTCCTCCGCGGTGAACGTGGCGCGGACGCCGTCGATCATGCCAACGACGATCGCCTCCTTGGTCATCGACACGCCCTGCACCTGCGCGCACCCGCCGCTGCCGCATTGCCCGCTCACGCAGGACGGGATGTGGAAGGTCTCGCCGAGCTTCGGCAGCTTGCCCTTCACTTCCTGGTAGGTCTCGAGCTCGTAGATGAGGCAGCACTTGAGGCGGCCGCACACGCCGGTGAGCTTGCTCTGATTCAGGGGCAGATCTTGATCCTTCGCCATGCGGATCGAGATGTTGGAGAACTTGTCCAGCCACGATGAGCAGCACAGCTCGCGGCCGCACGTGCCGACGCCGGTCATGACCTTGGTCTCATCGCGCGCGCCCAGTCGCCGCAGCTCCACCCGTGTGCCGAATTGCGCGGCGAGCTCGTCGCTGAATGGCGCGAGGTCGAGGCCGCTCGACTCGGTCGAATAGAAGAGGACGACGTTGCCTCCGTCGAACTGCCAGTCCGTACCGAGCACGTGGATGTCCAGCCGGAGCCGGCGCGCGGTCTCGCCCGCGGCCTGTGTCGACTCGGCCTCGCGGCGCTTGTGTTTCGCGAGCTCGAACTTGTCGCTCGCGCTCGCCTTCCGGACGAGCGTGCCGAGCGGCGGATCGACCTGCACGAGCGGCGAGTCCGTCGGCAGGATCTGCACCCGCGCGGCGTCCTGACCGAGCTCGGTCTGGACGATGACCCATTCGTTGACGGACAGGTCGGCGACGGGTCCCGGCTCGAAGAAATACATCCGGCCCGCGGTCTGGAAGCGCGCTCCCACCACGATGCGGCTCATGCGGCCGCCACGTAGGGGAGGCGCAGCGCGACGATCTCGAGCATCGCACGGGCGTTCGCGTTCCAGAACAGGTCCCGTCGGAGCTTCTGCACCAGCAGCGACGCGTCGACGAGCTCGCGGGCGTCCGTCGCGGCCGCGATGCGTGCGGTCTCGATGGCGCGGTCGGGGCGCAGTGGCGCATCCTCTAGGCCGCGCGCGCGCACGGCGGCGTCCCGCAGCAGCTCGACCCAGTGCTCGAAGCGCCCTTCGATGGCGTCGGACCGCTTGCGCATGTCACTTTCGTCGCTGAGCTTCGCGGCCCACTCGAATCGCTCCGTGAGCCGGCTTCCGATGAGGTCGAAGAACTCCTTCTCCATGGCGCGTCGAGTTGTCCGTTCGCCGCCCAGGTCGGCGGCCAGTCGGATGGCCATACCGGGATGGCCTGCCGCGGCCGCGGCGAGCGCATCCGCGTCCTTGACCCCGCGCTCACGGAGGCCCGCGGCGATCTCGCTCGCGGCGACCGACCGCAGCTGCAGCGGCTGGACCCGGGAGCGGATCGTCTCGAACAGCGACTCGGGTGACAACGTGATCAACAGGAGCACCGCATGCTTCGGCGGCTCCTCGAGCGTCTTGAGCAGCGCGTCCTGCGCGACATCACTGAGCTCAGAGGCGTCGTCGATGATGACGACCTGGGCGCGGCCCTCCAGCGGACGCAGCGCCAGGTGCTGCTGCATCGACCGAACGGCCTCGATCTCGATCTTGGTCTTGCTCGCGACGTCACGCTCGATGAGCACCACGTCGGGATGCCCGCCGCGCTCCGTCTTGACGCAGCTGACGCAGGTACCGCAGCCGCCCGACGGCCGTTTCGGATCCAAGCAGTTGAGGGTCTGGGCAAGCCGAATGGCCACGGTGCGCTTGCCGATCGAGCGCGGGCCAAAGAGCCCGTACGCGTGCGCGACGTCGTTGCGCGCCGCGCGCGCGCCCAACCGATCGAGCATCGCGCGCTGGCCAATGACTCCCCGCATCACGTCATGCTAGCCGCGCGCTTCCACGTAGGCCGCTTCGGTCCGCGCCGCGACCGCGGGCCAGGTGTAGTGCTCCCGCACGCGCTCTCGCCCGCTGGCCCCCATCGCCGCCGCGCGTGCCGGATCGGCAAGCAGTCCGAGGATCGCATCGGCAATGGCGCGCGGTTCCGTGCTGGCGTGCAGGCCATCGATGCCCTCCCGCACGACCTCGCGCAACGGCGCGATGTCACCGGCGATGACCGGCCGGCTCGCGCACCAGGCCTCGAGGTAGGTGTGCCCGAATGTCTCGTGCTCCGAGGGCATCGCGAACATCGTGCAACGCGCGTACGCGTCGGCCTTGACGGCCTCGCTGACGACGCCGGGCTCCGACCATCGCGCATCCGGCAATGGCGCCGGTCCGAGGAAGCGGCGCTGGCCGATCAGGACGAACCGTGCGTCCGGGCGCTCGCGCCAGACGAGTGGCGCAGCGGCACGCAGCGCGTCGTATCCCTTGTAGCGCTCCTTGCGACCGACGAACAGGATCGTCGCAGGCTCTGCTGCGCGCTCGACGACCCCGGCCGTCACGATCGGTCCGACGCCCGTGGCGAAGGCGCGCCGCGCGCCCCGTGCGCGATACCACGCTGCCTCCCACTCCGTCAGGCCGATGACCGCGTCGTCGCGCCGGTAGCGCGAGAGGTCGCTCGACCCATCTCCCGAGAACGGCTGGCCCGGATGCACGAGCGGTGTTTCCACGAACGCGGCGCCGGTCGCGCGCGCCGAACGCTCATACGGGCTGGCCCACTCACGTGCGAGGCAGTGGACGATGTCGGCGCCGGCCAGCGCGGGCGCGAGGCGGCTCGGGAAGACGAGCGACACGGGCAGCGTGCCCTCGACCCACGCGGCGGGACTGGCAATGAAGCGGTACGTGAGCCCGGCTTCCTCCACCGTGACGTCGCCGGCCGGCGCGTCGTAGACGCGGTCGGGGATGCCGGGCCGCCGATGGGCCGGTCGCAGGCCCACGAGAGTCACGTCGTGACCGCGATCGCGGAGCGCCGTCCCGAGCGCGCGGGCCTGCGCTTCCGAGCCGCCGACCGTCGAGAGGAGCTTCTTCGCGATGACCACGCGCACGCGCGGAGCCTAGGCGGCCGTCGTCGCCTTCTCGGTCCCCGCGGCGATGGCGTGGGCCGCTTCGACGCGGTCCATCACCGCATCCCAGCTCCAGCGCTCCGCGACCTTCGCGCGCCCGCGCTCGCCCATCGCTCGAGCGGTCGTCGGGTCATCGAGCAGCCGGAGGATGGCCCGGGCCACCGCATCGGCTCGCTGCCGCACGAGGATGCCGTCGCCGCCGTCCTCGATCACGTCACGCAGCGCCGGGATATCGCCGCCGATCACGGGCTTCCCGTGCAGCCAGGCCTCGAGGTAGCCGAGGCCGAAGGTCTCGTGCCGCGAGGGCATCGCGAAGAGCGAGCACGCTTCGAGCGCAGCGTCCTTGTCCTGAGCGGACGCGTTCTCGATGTGCAGCACCCGGTCGTCCGCGTACCGCTGGAAGTCATCGAAGAACGTCGAGTAGAAGCCCGGCAGGCCGATGAAGACGAATCTCGTGTCGGGATGCGTGCGCCACACGAGCTCCGTTGCATCGAGCACCTGGATGTAGCCCTTGTAGCGCTCCTTGCGGCCGACGTAGAGGACCATCGGGGCATCAGCCGGGATGTGGTGCCGCGCGCGGAACCCCGCGGCGTCGCCCGTGGCGCTCGCGTTCGGCCCCATGCCCGTCGTCACCACCCGCGCGGGATCGATCGCGTGCGCGGCGTACCAACCCCGCTCCCAGTCGGTCATCGTCGTGATCGCGCTGGCCCGGCGGTAGCGCACGAAGTCAGCGGCCGTGTCGCCGCCATGGAACTGCTCTGGATGCGCGAGCGGCGTCAGCACGAGCGGCAGGCCGAGCTCTTCCGCGACATCGATGCTCGAGTCGAGGTACTCGCGGCCGACGTTGTGGATGAGCTCGCGATCTTCCGCGAAGCGCTCGAGGAGATCGCCGCGCATCAGGTCGACGAGGGTCGTGGCGTCAGCGGCCATGCCAAAGATGCCGCCCCGCGGCTTCACCTGCACGACCTCGACCCCCTGGTCCATGAAGACCCGGTGATCGTCATGGACCACCGGGCCGAAGGAGGCGCCGCGATACGCGGCCTCCTCCTTCTCCGTCGGCCATGCGCACACGACGCGGACGTCGTGGCCGCGCGTGGCGAGGCGCGTGGCGAACTGATAGGCGAGGCTCTCGGATCCGCCGACCGGCGAGTAGCCGCGCTTCGTGAAGAGCACTCTCATATGACGATCCGATAACGCACGGTCGATGCCAGCGGGCGGGCTAGGACGCGGCCGCGGAGTCTTCGACGCCGAGGAACTTGAACCACTTTCGTTCGCCGGCCCGGATGTAGCTGGAGAACAGATAGCTCGGCGTCGACGGCGGGCGGAACGGCGGACGGGCGAGCGCCATGTGGGACTCCTGCAGGGTGCGCCCGCCCTTCTTGTGGTTGCAGCCCTTGCATGCGGCCACCACGTTCTCCCAGGTGTGCTGCCCGCCGCGATGGCGGGGAACCACATGATCGAGGGTCAGGTCGTGCCCGCGCTTGCCGCAGTACTGGCAGGTGTGGTCATCGCGGACGAGGACTTCCTTGCGCGTCATCTTGAGCACGGGCCGGGGACGCTTGATGTGATACGCGAGACGGATGACCGACGGCGTGACGATCGATCTTCGTTCGCTCGTCACGATGTGCCCGTTCTGCTCGATGACAACGGCCTTCTGCTTGTCCAACAGGACCACCGCGCGGCGCACGTTGCATACGTTCAACGGCTGGTAGTCCAGGTTGAGCACGAGGACGTTCGCGTCGACCACGCCCATGTATCGATTTTAGGGGTGGGGCGGTACGATTGTCGCTCGGTGAAGAACAACGGCAACGGACACCACAGCGACACTTCCGCGGCGACGTGGACCGTGAAATCGGGCCTCGCCCAGATGCTCAAGGGCGGGGTGATCATGGACGTCGTCACCGTCGAGCATGCCAAGATCGCCGAAGAGTCCGGTGCCGTGGCAGTGATGGCCCTCGAGCGGGTCCCCTCCGATATCCGCAAGGAGGGAGGCGTCGCGCGGATGAGCGATCCGCAGCTCATCACCGAGATCATGGACACGGTCACCATCCCGGTGATGGCGAAGGCCCGGATCGGCCACTTCGTCGAGGCGCAGGTGCTGCAGGCCATCGGCGTCGACTACGTCGACGAGAGCGAGGTGCTCACGCCGGCCGATGAGAAGTTCCACATCGACAAGCGCAAGTTCGACGTGCCCTTCGTGTGCGGCGCGCGCGACCTTGGCGAAGCGCTCCGGCGCATCAACGAAGGCGCGGCGATGATCCGCAGCAAGGGCGAGGCCGGCACGGGGAACATCGTCGAGGCCGTGCGGCATATCCGCGAGATCACGGGTGGCATCGAAGCCCTTGCCGACCTCGACGAGTCCCAGCTCCGTGAGAAGGCCGCCGAGTTCCGTGTTCCGCTGGAGCTCGTGCGCGACGTCGCCAGGGCCAAGAAGCTGCCGGTCGTGCTGTTCTGCGCAGGCGGCATCGCGACGCCCGCGGACGCCGCGCTGATGATGCAGCTCGGCGCCGAGGGCAACTTCGTCGGCAGTGGCATCTTCAAAGCGTCCGAGGACCCGAAGGACCAGCTCCGCCGCGCGAAGGCCATTGTCGAAGCCACGACCCATTTCACCGACCCCAAGCTCATCGCGGACGTCTCGCGCGGCCTCGGCCAGGCGATGCGCGGGATCGCGCTCGAGACGCTCGCCGCGGGCGAACGCCTTGCCGTTCGCGGTTGGTGAGCGCTTAGCTCGCGCTGGCGTCCTTGGCCTGCAAGGCGACTTCCGCGAGCACATCGAGACCTTCCAACGACTTGGCACCGACGCGGTCGACGTTCGACGTCCGGAGCAGCTCGATGACATCGACGCGCTCGTCATCCCCGGCGGCGAGAGCACCACGATCGGCAAGCTCGCCCTCCAGTACGGCTTCATCCCCAAGCTGAAAGAGCGCGTCGCCGACGGGATGGCGGTGTGGGGTACCTGCGCCGGCGCGATCTTCATCGCCCGTGACGTACCGGGTCATCCCCATCCGCTCGCGGCATTGATGGACATCACCGTCCGGCGCAACGCCTTCGGGCGGCAGCTGGATTCGTTCGAAGCGGACCTCGACGTGCCGGCGCTCGGCAGCGATCCGTTCCATGCGGTGTTCATCCGCGCACCGCTCATCGAAGCCGTCGGCGGTGACGTCGAGATCGTGTCCCGGCTCCCTGACGGGACGATCGTCGCGGCTCGGCAGGACAACCTGCTGGCGACCTCATTCCATCCCGAGCTGACGCTCGATGGCCGGTTCCACGACTACTTCCTGAAGCTCGGCCGGCACTAGGCCATGCCGGTCCGTGCCGCGATGCCGACGGACCTCCCCCGCGTCACGCGCTTCCTGGCGCAGGCGGTCCGAGAGCCCGACGCCATCGTTGGCGCGGTGCTGCCGCAGCCGCTCGTCATCGGCGCGCTGTCCGGGTGGCGGAAGCTGCTGCCCGGGACGATCGGCCTCCGTGGACGGCTGCGCCTGTACCTGGAGGAATACCGTGGGCGGCTCTGCGCCGTCGCGCTCATCTACAGCGGCCGGCGGCCGGAGTGGGTGATCCTTGCCCTCGCCGCGGTCCCCGACCCGGGCGGCGCGGAAGGCTCCGTCAAGCTGCTGGCCCACGTCTCGGCGTCGGCCGCGCAGCACGGGCAGCTCCGGCTCTTTGGCGCGGTCGCAGATCCGGTCGCGAGCGCGCCTGCCTCCGGGACCGCGCGGGCCCGGGAAACGTTCTTTCAGACCGGCTTCTATTCGTACACGCGCGAGACGTGGTTCGCCGCGCCCCGCGCACCGCTGCAGGCACCTGCGCACGCGCTCGACGGCCACTATGCGCGCCGCCGTGACGCACACGATCTGTTCCGCTTCTATGCCGCGACGACGCCGCACGCGGTCCAGCGCGCGGAGCAGCTGACGGTCGAGGACTTCGACATCGGCCGCCGGGCCGGCGCGTTCGATCCACCGTTCCTCGTCAGCGGAAATCCACTCGCGATGCGCCGCGAGCACGCGATGATCGTCGGTGGTGAGCCCCGTGTCGGCGCGTTCGGCGTGAGCTTTCGGGGGCTCGACTCGCACCCCCACGTCGTGAAGGCCCGATCGGTCGACGGCGACATCGAGCTGGCGCGGGACGTCGTGCGCGCCACCACTCTCGAGCTTCCAGCCGGCCGGCCGATCACCTCGCCGGTGCGCTCGTATGAGGAGCACGTCGCCCGAGCCCTGCTGTCCGAAGGTTTTCGCGAGATGGCCACGGCTATGCTCTTCGTGAAGGAACTGGCCGTTCGCATCGAAGAGCCGGCATTGGCGCCGGCGGTGGTGAGATGACGACCGAGCGCGATGACCTCGACGCGATCCTCGACGCCCTTCCGCCCGACCTCGGTCAGCGGGTCCGCGCCCTCGCGGACTTGAACGGGCTGCTCGAGATCGTCATGGACCTCGGCCGGATCCCCGAGGCCCGGTTCGCCGGGCGCGAGGAGCAGCTCTCGCATCGCGAGGTGACGGCCGAGGACCTGGCCTACGTCATCTCCCGGATCGGCCAGTTCGGCGGCGATAACCGGGCCGGCATCGAACGCACGCTCCACCGCATCAGCGCACTGCGGAACCGGGCGGGAAAGGTCGTCGGCCTCACGCTCCGCGTGGGCCGCGCCATGTACGGGACGATGGAGATCATTCGCGACGTCGTCGAGGCGGGGAAGAGCATCTTGCTGCTCGGCCGGCCCGGCGTGGGCAAGACGACCCTGCTGCGCGAGGTTGCCCGGGTCCTCGCGGACGATCTGAAGAAGCGCGTCGTCGTCGTCGACACCTCGAACGAGATTGCCGGCGATGGCGACATCCCGCACCCGGGCATCGGCCGCGCCCGGCGGATGCAGGTCGCGACGCCGAGCCTGCAGCACGCGGTGATGATCGAAGCCGTCGAGAATCACATGCCCGAAGTCATCGTCATCGACGAGATCGGCACGGAGCAGGAAGCGCAAGCGGCGCGCACCATCGCGGAGCGCGGGGTGCAGCTCGTCGCGACCGCCCACGGCAACACGCTCGAGAATCTCATGCTCAACCCGACGCTCTCGGACCTCATCGGCGGCATCCAGACCGTCACTCTCGGAGATGAGGAGGCCCGCCGCCGCGGCACGCAGAAGTCGGTGCTCGAGCGCAAGGCGCCCCCGACATTCCAGGTGCTCGTGGAGATCCAGGCGTATCAGAAGGTGTCGCTGTATCAGGACGTGGCCCAGACCGTCGACGCGATCCTCCTTGGCATGCCGGTAGCCCCGCAGCTGCGCGAGCGCGACATCGGTGGCACGGTGACGGTGTCGGACGCGAAGGCCTCTCGCGAGCCGGCGGAGGCGGTCGAGCACCGGAGCACGCCGCGCATGCCGACGCGCGATATCCGCGAGACGGTGAAGGTCTACCCGTTCGGGATCTCGTGGTCCCGGCTCGAGGAGGCCGCGCGTGGGCTGAACCTGCCGGTCGCCGTGGTTCGCGAGCCCGAGGATGCCGACGTGGTGATCACGCTCAAGAACTACTACCGCCGCAAGACGCCGCGCCTCCGCAACGCGGAGTCCAACGGCGTCCCGATCTACGTCGCGCGCAGCAACTCCACTTCTCAGATCGCGGGCGCGCTCACGAGCGTGTTCGAGCTCCGGCGCGGCCCGGAGGACTTCGCGCTCGAGGAGACGCGAGAGGCCATCGACGCGGTCACGAACGGGGCGCGCGACGAGGTCGAGCTCGAGCCCCAGAACGCGTACGTGCGGAAGATGCAGCACGAGCTCATCGAGCGGGCGAACCTCAGCTCGCGGAGCACGGGCCACGAACCCTACCGGCGCGTTCAGATCTATAGGTGAACGGCCTCTTCCTCTCCTTCGAGGGCGGGGAAGCCTCGGGTAAGTCCGTCCAGGCGAAGCGACTCGCGGATCGACTGATCGCCGACGGCCGTGACGTCGTGTCGGTGCGCGAGCCCGGGAGCACACCGGTGGGCGAGCGCGTCCGAGACATCGTGCTCCATGCCCAGGACATCCCCCTCGCGCCAAATGCGCAGGCGCTCCTGTACAGCACCGCGCGCGCACAGCTCGTGCGCGACGTGATCCGTCCGGCCCTCGAGAAGGGGACGATCGTCATCGTCGATCGCTTCTACGACTCGACGCTCGCGTACCAGGGCTACGGGCACGGGGCGGACCTCGCCCAGCTGCGCGCGGTGACGGCGTTCGCGGTCGGTGACACCGTGCCCGATCGCACGTTCCTACTGGATCTCTCGGTCGAAGCCGCCGCGAAGCGCGAGCACACGAGGAAACCGGGACGGCCGTGGGATCGGTTCGAGTCCGAGTCGTCGGCATTCCATCAACGCGTCCGGAACGGCTATCTGCGGCTCGCGGCCGCCGAACCGGGTCGCTTCGTCGTGGTTCCAGCGGATGGTCCCGAGGATGCGATCGCGGCGGGTATCCGGCGGGCGGTGGAAGCGCTGCTGCGCACGCCCGCCTGACCGTCGGCCTGCTGTTCGCCGGTCTTCGCGCGTTACCGCTCGGAGTCTCGTCCTGGTCGATCTGCGGGCTCGCGGAGGAACCGCCGAGCCTCCTCCGCGCGATCCTCATGGACACGGACCTCGACCGGCATCACCCGCGTGGGACTGCCGGTGGTCCATGAGGGCTCCACCTGGCCGGTGAGCCGCGCCGGAATGCCCGCGGCGCGGAGTTGCGCGACGACGAGCTCGGCACTGTACCCGTCCGACAGTGATGCGACGACGACTTCGCGTGTCACGGCTACGTCAGCATCACACTTTCGCGTCCGAGCGCCCAGACCGCCGCGAGGCTCGCGATGCTTCCGATCGCGATGAGATAGACGAGCTGCGGGACGAAGTCGCTGATGCCGGCCGTCGACACGACTGCCGCGCGAACGATGGAGGCCAGGGCCGCGCTCGGCAGAAGGTTGGCCAGATTGGTGATCCCCGCGCCTTCCGTCTGCGCGAGCGCGACCGGCAGCGATAGCGCGACCAGCAGCAGGGCAGCAAACGGGCCGGCTGACCCCTGGTTCGGCGATAGCGCACCCAGGAACAAGCCCACCGGAACGAACGCGAATGCGCCGCACAACAGCGCCACCGCGAGCAGGCCCGGATCCCCAAGCGACACGCCGTTGAGCACGACGATCAGAGCCGCCATCGCGAGGATCATGGCGATCCCCACGGTCGCCTTCGCTGACAGGAGGACCCATCTCGCCGTTGGTGCAACCAGCAGCGCGCGAAGCGTTCGCTGCTCGCGCTCCTCGACGAGCGACAGTGGCATGCTGCTGATAGCGATCACGAGCGTGATCGTCACGAGCCAGAGCGGGATCGTGGCCTGGCGGGGACTGACCCCGCGGATCACCGACAGGTCGACGCCGATGCTCGGCTCGTTTCCGGACTCCTTTGCGACCAGCGCCGCGATGGACGATTGGACGACCTGAGCCGACACCGGCCGGAGCTCGTCGACCACGACCCCGATCCGGCCTCTCACGACGGCCCCGTCACGCCGCAGCGCCCGGGCGTCGATCACGTGGGACAGGCGACCGTGCAATGCCGCGTCGCGGGCCGCCGCCAGGTCAGCGGTGACGAGTGTGACGTGGAGCGTCCCCAGGCTGGCGATATCGCTCTGAACGAGAGCGGCGAGCGCGGGATCCGCCGGCGGCAGCAACGCGATCGTCGCGACCGGCCGCTCGTTCGTGAACGCGAGGTTGAACAGCACGGCGACGATGACGGGAAGGCCGACGAGCACGACGAATGTCTTGTTCGTAATGAACGTCAAGGCCTCCTTCCGGAGGAGTCCGGCGAACGCGTTCATTCTGTTGTGACCTCGAATGGCTTGCCGGTCAAGGTCCGGAACACGTCGGCGAGTGTGGCCTCAGCGGAGTGGACCGATCGCAGCTCGCGCTGGGCGATCGCGTCGCCAACGCGTTGAGCGGTGCCGGCGTCATCGAGCGAGAGATCCTCCGTCACGGATACGCCGTTCACCGACCGTTCCATGCGTACGGCGTGCCGACCGAAGCGACGCTTGAGCGCGCTCGGCGTATCGGACGCGACGATGACGCCTCCGTCGATGATCGACACGACATCGCAAAGGGCGTCGGCGGTCTCCATCTGATGCGTCGCGATCACGACGGTCACGCCGTCCTTGCGGACGTCGCTGATCAGCTCCTGCACCGATAGCGACCAATTCGGATCGAGCCCGGTCGTCGGCTCGTCCAGGAACAGCACGTCGGGGTCATGCAGCATCGCTCTGGCGAGCAGGACCTTCTGCCGCATGCCGTGGGAGAGGGTTTCAACACGTGAGCGCGCGCGGGACGCCAGATCGAATCGGCGGATCAGGTCATCGACCCGCTGGTGGCTGACGCCGTAGAGGGCCGCGAACAGGACGAGGTTCTCGCGTACCGAGAGACGGGGATAGAGGTTCTGCGTGTCGAAGAGCACGCCGATCATGCGTCGCAACGCGGGCGCGTTGCCAACGACGTCCACGCCAGCCACGACGACACGGCCTCGATCGGGTTTGATCTGTCCGGTCAGGATCCGAAAGAGCGTCGTCTTCCCGGCGCCGTTCGGTCCGAGCAGGCCGTGGATCGCGCCTTCCGGGATGCGGAGGGAGACACCGCGGAGCGCGTTGATCTCGCCGAACGACCTCGCGATGTCTTCGGCGAGGACCTCGGGCTCCCGTCCGCTCACCGGCGCCACGGCCAACGTCACGCTCCGACCTACCGGTCCACGTCCGCGCAGTCCGGAACGGCGATGCACGCGATCATGGCGATGATCACGATGATCACGACGAACAACACTCTGCCACCTCCCTCTGCCGTGCAAGCTCACCTGGGAACCGTGACGGAGGAGCCACTCGAGCGCATCGCGAGAACCAGCCATCGGGCCCGCCGGATTTCGAGAGCCTTCACAGCAGTGGCCGGTCGTAGCGCGTCGGCCCGATGGTCAGATCCCGTTGGTTCCGCGGTTGGTCAGGCGCTTGGGACTGAACCGATCGTCGGTCGAACGGCGTCAGAACGGGAGGTGGCCCTCGTGTTGCGGACGCCCATACGAATGGTCAACCAGATTGGTCATTTCTGGTCATACCGCCTGTGCCGCGGCGCGCGAGACTGCCGCTCCAGGCGTTGACTGTCCTGCCAGACTGTGGCGCGAAGGGTGGGCGAGATGACCAAAGCGGCGGAATTGCGATCCGTAGTCCTGCCCACCGATCTCGACCTGTGGGCACCGGTCGGGACCGACGCGCTCCCACGAGCACTGGTAGACGCGTTCGAGCGCGAGGACTGGCCCGCGCTGAAGGTCGAACTGCAGGCGCAGCTGGACGGCATCATCACGGACGGTCAATACGGTCGCCAGCTGCAGCAGCTTGTCCGCCGTGTCCCGCTCGGCATCGATCCGATCCTCGATCGGTATCGCGGGCAGGTCGACATCGACTTCGGTGACTGGGACGATCTGAAGCGCTACATCGCAGTCTGCCCGCAGCCGCCCGGCTACCTCGTCGGCCTGAGCAAGGTGGTGACGGCGCCCGTCGACGCGTCGACCGTCCCCGAGTCCGAGTCACACTGGATGGAGCTTTTCCGCGCGTACCACTACCCGCTCCAGGCCGCGGCGGGTCCGCAGCGGCACCGACTGCGGAACATGTATGGCCGCTACCTCACGGTGTTGTGGAACCTCGACTATGTGTCGATCAACCGGTACCTGCGGTATCGGGGGCTGCATGACGCCGCGTTGGGCGCAGTCTCCGAGGCGCGTGCCGGACGCCTGGCCGTTGCCCTCGCGCTCGCGCGCGAGGCGCAGTCGCTCGGCCTCGAGCCAGAGCCCTTGCACGTGCTATCCCAAGACATCGAGGAGTTGGCCCAGATCGCGGCAGGCGGTCCGCCGCGCGTGACGCTGCGCACGCCGACCTTACTTGGTGGGCCCATCGGCATGTCGCCCTGGGGCACTTGGGAGCTCATCGCCTCGATGATGCCCCTCATCCTGCTGGCCGACGACATCGAGTCGGCGCTGTGGGTGGCGCGGCTCGCCGAGCGGATCGGCGCCCGCGTGATCTCTCCGCGAGCGCTGCTGCAAGCGCAGACCTGGCGGCTCGCGGCGGAGCTGCTCGACGGCGGATCGCGGATGGAGGTCCAGCGGAGCCTTCCGGGAATCCTCGCGCTGTCGCGACGCGCCGCGCCCGGCCTCCGTGCGTTCCCCGAGTTCCTTCGTGGCGTGCTGACTCCCAAAGAACCGACGTTCGCGTTGGCCGAACGCCTGGCCCGCCGCTCGGGCAACGTGTGGCTCGAGATCTCGTCGCTGGCGTGGATGCTCTCGGTCAGCCCAACGCCCGGCGCGGGCATGCGGCTGCTTCGCCTGCTGAAGGTCACCGGTTGGCGCAGGCCCGTGCTCGTGCCACCGGACATCGCGGCGGAAACGGCGATCGCCCTCGTGACGCTTGGCCACCGCGATGCGGCCATCGTCGAGCTCGCAGCGACCGCGGGACGGACCAGTGTCACGCTCCTCGTCGCGACTCGCCATCTCGAGGACGTGCGTGCCTCGGAGCAGGCGAAGCTCGCGGCGATCGGCGCCCTTGACCGCCTGGAGACCAGCTCCTCGCGCGAAGTCCTCGCGAAAGCAGCACGCGGTCACGACGCGGCAGCGCACGCCGCGCGCGCCGCACTCGGCGAACGTCACGACCATCACATCCTGACAGAGCGTGAAGCCGAGGTGCTCGAGTTAGCCGGCCGAGGCCTGACCAACAAGCAGATCGGCCAGCAACTCTTCCTCAGCCAGCACACGGTCGCGCGGCACCTCGCCAACGCTCGCTCGAAGCTGGGTGCGGCGAACCGAACTGAGGCCGTACTGCGCGCCGTGAACCTGCCGACCAAAGCCTCCTAGCCGCCTCGTCGTCGCGACCCCGACATACACTCACGCCGCGATGAAGCTTGTGATCGCCATCGTCCACGGTGAAGACGCAGGTGCGCTCGTCGACGCGCTCACCGACAAGGAATACCGGGTCACCCGGCTTCAGTCGACCGGCGGCTTCCTCAAACAGAGCAACGCCTCGATCATGGTCGGCGTCGAGGAGGCTCAGGTGGATGACGTCCTCGCGGTGATCCGCGAGACCTGCCACGCCCGGCAGCAGTACATCAATCCAATGCCCCCGATCATGGAGCCCGGGGAGTTCTACATGCCGTATCCGGTCGAGGTCTCCTTCGGCGGAGCGACGGTTTTCGTCATCGACGTCGCCCGTTACGAGAGGCTGTAGCCCACCCCCCAAAGCCCTCTAGATGCGGAAAAACGGCCTGACTACGAGAGTCCACCTGTCTGTCCGGTATCAGCCGGTCAGCCCCCCTTAAGCAAGGCCCCTAAGCCGCCGAGTTACCTAATGAAGCTTGGCGAAGGAGGGCATTCAAATGCGTCGCATCCTGACAGCTGTTGTGAGCCTGGCAGCCCTGGTTCTTGGCGCTGGCGCGGGGACCACTGGCTACTAGCGTCCTTCGCTGCCAATAAACGCGCTTGCTAGCGCGCGCTAAGGAGACCGTCTAACCGGTCTCCTTTTCGTTTCCGACGAGCCCGCGTGTGTTCTAGTCCTCCATACTCGACTCGCGATGGTGGAGGGAAAGCGACCGGCTGCCGACGAGCGACTAATGCTCATAGTCGTTATCGGCGCCGCGGCAGCCATCCTGGCGCGGCTTTCATACCCGCTCCCGGCGAACTTCGACCTCGGTTCGGTCATGTTCTGGGTGGTTGTAACGCTGATCGCCTCGTATGGCCGAGTTCAGCTGCCCGGTGGCGTTAGAGCCCACCTCAACACAGCGCCCCTTCTGGCGGCCCTCTTTGACACCAGCATCGCCAATCCGCTTGCGGTTTGTTTGATCGCCGCCATAGGCACGTTCGAGATTCGCGATCTGCGCGGAGAGGTGCCCTGGTACGGCGTGCTCTTCAATCGGGCGAATTTCGTTCTCTCCGCATTCATCGGTTGGCTTGCGTGGTCAGTGACCACCCCGTGGGTGAAGCCGGGCGATTCGTGGGGCACGCTCGCTCAGATAGCAATTGTCGGTGCCGCGTTCGCGCTAATGAACAATCTACTGAGCGTTCTCGCGGCCAGTGTTCGGACACACTCTCCGTTTGGAAAAGTCTGGGCCGTTTCCGTGCGTCAGGTCGCAGTTGGACTTCTCGGCCAGGTCCCGATGGGGTGGCTCATGGCTCAGATCGCTCTATCGGTCGGCTACTGGGCCACCCTGCCGTTCCTTGTCCCTCTGCTGCTAGCGCGATACACGTTCACTAAATATGCCGAGACGCGTGAGCTCTTCTTCGGCACGGTGAGCGCACTCTCGCAGGCCATTGACGCGAAAGACGGATTCACCCGAGGTCACGCTGACCGCGTCTCGCGCATCGCCGGAGCGATCGCGCGTGGAATGAACCTCGGCGAAGCCGAGATCGAGCGTATCGAGCTCGCCGGCCTGCTCCACGACATCGGCAAGATCGGCGTCGAGGACCGGATCCTCATGAAGCCGATGCGGCTCGATGCCGATGAGCAGGAGCTGATGCGGCGTCACCCCCTGTACGGGGCTTCGATCCTGGAGCCATCCGCCGCGTTGCGGCCGCTGGTCCAAATGGTCTTGCACCATCACGAGAACTTCGACGGATCCGGATATCCGGAGGGCCTTCGCGGCGAGGGCATCCCGCTCGGCTCGCGCATCATCATCGTCGCGGACGCATACGAGGCGATGACGTCTGACCGTATCTATCGCCGGGCCATTGGCCACGAGAAGGCACTCGAGCAGCTGAACAAGTACAAGGGGATCCAATTCGATCCGAAGATCGTGCGCGCGATCGAACAACTCCTCGCCGAGCGAGGACCGGGAGCGTTCGAGGTGAGCGAGTTGCCGCCGATCAACTACGAGACGCTGGCGGAGCTTCGTCGCCGTCTCGCACGCGAGCCCCTCGTTCGCGACGCGCATGCTGGCTAGTGGTGTCGTCCTTGGAGTGCTCGCCGGACTAGCGATCGGCCGGAGCTGGCGTCCGCTCGCCGCTGTGCACATCCGATGGTTCCCCGGCCTGGTCGCCGCCCTCACTGCGCGGGCGGTAGCTCCACTGATCGCGCCGCTCGCCTTTCCCCTCTATGTCGCGGCCCTTGCCGGAACCGCCGTGAGCGCGGCGGCCAACGCGCGTCTGCGTGGCGCCCTCTTGGTCGCGTTCGGTGGGGCGCTCAATCTCTTCGTCGTTCTCCTGAACCATGGAATGCCCGTCGACGCGGGAGCCGTCGCAACAGCCGGTGCAACCATGCCGAACGACGCCTTGCATGTCCCCTTGACGGACTCGACCCTCGTCGCATTTCTCGCCGACGTCGTTGCGGTACCGATCGCGCACTCCGTGTACAGCGTTGGCGACTTCTGCATCGCCATCGGCGGTTTCCTCGTGCCATTCGTGCTACTCATTCGTCGGTGAGGCGCACCTCGGACTTCGGTCTGTTCTGGCTTGCCCAAGCGATCAGCCGGTTCGGCGACCCCATCACGCTCATCGCCCTGGCGACGGTCACGTATCAGCGCACCTCTTCGGCACTCTTCACGGCCCTCGCCGTCCTCATAGCCACAGTGCCGACCGCCGTATTCGGCTTCTTCGCCGGCGCGATCGGCGACGCGCTTGGGCACCGTCGCGCGATGTTCGTCAGCGACATTGCGCGCGTTGTGCTCATCGGCGCGATCCCGCTGCTCCTTGATGCCGGTTTCCCACTGATCGTCGCGTATGCATGCGTGTTCTTGGCGGGACTCTGCAGCGCGGTCTTCAACCCCGCGCGTATCGCGATGATCCCGCAGCTCGTCTCACCCGAGCGGCTCGTGTCCGCAAACTCGACCGTGACCGCGACCGACCGCACCGTCGAGATCCTCGGCGCTCTGGCGGCGGGGATACTGGTGGCCACCGTCGGCGCGGCGGCGTTCTACTTCGATGCCGCGACATTCGCGATCTCCGCGCTCCTGCTGGCAGCGCTCCGGCTCCGCCCGGGGGAGACCCGGGCGTTCCGTATCACGCACCTGTACGCCGATGCGGTCGAAGGGATGCGGTTCCTGCTTCGCGAGCCCATCCTCCGTGTGAACACCAAGTTCTCGCTCGTCGCACAGCTTGCCCTGCCAGTCGTGAATGGACTGACTCCCGTGTACCTCGTCCGGCGGTTCGCGAACGGCGATGCCGAGTTCGGTGCTGCCCTGTTCGGTGTCGCCGAGGCGGCGCTCGCGGCCGGGGCGGTCGGCGCCGGCTTGACCCTGCCCGAGTACATGAGGCAGTTCCGGAAGGGCCAGCTCCTCGTCGGCGGGTTTGCCGCGTACGGCGTACTGCTGGTCCTGCTTGGTCTCGCGCCGAGCCTGCTGCCGGCGATGGTCATCTTCTTCTTGATGGGCGTCGCGAACGTCGTGTTCGTGGTCCCGAACATCACCATCTCGCAGGAGGTGACCCCGCCCGAGCTCCGCGCCCGCGTGTTCGGGGCGCGGATCGCGTTGCTCAATCTGAGCTGGCTGCCGATCATCGTGCTGAGTGGCGCGCTCGCGGACCGGGTCGACGCAGGCCTGCTGATCGCGATCGCCGGTGGCTTCACGCTGGTCACGGCGATCTTCGCGGCGCGCTTCGTTCCCGCCGTGAGCGACGTGCCCTGACCGATAGTCGGTCACTTCCTACTGACCGTTTGCGCTTCCGGTCGCTGAACTTGACAACCTGTACGCTGTGCGGGACAACTATCGCAACGCCGGGGAGCCTACCGAGCACGCGAGCAGACTTCCCCGTTGCTCTTGGGAAGGAACCGTACAGACCTTGGCTCAAAAGACCATTCTCGTCGCCGACGACGACGCGTCCATTCGCTCGCTGCTGAAGCAGCTGCTCGCCGACGAAGGCTTCGCCGTCGTGGAAGCGTCCACCGGCATCGAGGTCGTCGACAAGGTCAAGGAATCCAGCCCCGACCTGGTGATCATGGACGTCCGGATGCCGGAGCTCGACGGCATCGAGGCGCTCGCCCGGCTCAAGTCGACGAATCCCAAGACCGCCGTGCTGATCATGACCGCCTTCGGCAGCTCCAACGCCGCGATCCGCGCCATGGAGCTCGGCGCGTTCGACTACATCACCAAGCCCTTCGAGCTCGACAAGATCTCGCATAGCGTCAAGCGGGTCCTCGACTACCAGGACCTCACCCAAGAGGTCGAGGTCTTGCGCGACGAGATCAGCTCGCTCGTGCAGACCGAGCGCATTGTCGGCAACTCGCCCGCCATGCAGGAGGTCTACAAGACGATCGGCAAGGTCGCGAAGGCCGACGCGACCGTGCTGATCACCGGAGAGAGCGGGACCGGGAAGGAGCTCGTCGCCGAGGCGCTCCACTTCAACTCGAACCGGCGATCCGGGCCGATGGTCAAGGTCTCCTGCGCGGCCCTCCCCGAGACGCTCCTTGAGGCCGAGCTCTTCGGTCACGAGAAGGGCTCGTTCACCGGCGCCATGACCCAGCGTCGTGGCCGATTCGAGATGGCTGACAAGGGCACGATCTTCCTCGACGAGATCGGCGAGATGACGGTGCCCACGCAGACGAAGCTCCTGCGAGTGCTGCAGGAGCGGAAGATCGAGCGCATCGGCTCGAACCTGCCGATCAAGGTGGACATCCGGATCATCGTCGCGACGAACAAGGACCTGCAAAAGCAGGTCGAGCAGTCGAAGTTCCGCGACGACCTCTACTACCGCCTCAACGTCATCAATATCCACATGCCACCGCTCCGCGACCGCAAGGAGGACATCCCCTCGCTCGTGGAGCACTTCCTCGCGAAGCACCGGTACAGCGCGACGGCGCAGCCCGCGGCGATCAGCGAAGAGGCCATCCGCCGGCTCATGGAATACAACTGGCCCGGCAACGTGCGCGAGCTCGAGAACGTCATCGAGCGCGCGGTCGTGCTCTCAAGAGGCCAGATCATCACGAGCCGCGAGCTCCCCTTCGGCGACCACGACGCAGCCGAGGGCGAAGAGGGTGAGGGCGACACCGAGGCCAAGGGCGATAGCTCATTCTTCAAGAAGTCCGTCGCCCAATTCGAGAAGGACCTCATCATGAAGGCGCTCCGGGACGCCAACGGGAATCGCTCAAAGGCCGCCGAGATGCTCGGCATCTACCGCCGTCTCCTCTACGCCAAGATCAAGGAGTACGGCCTTGAGGGCTACCCGCCCAAGGGCCGCTAAGGCCGTCGCCCCGGCGAAGCCCGTGGTCGTCCGGATCCACGAGACGACCGGCGTCGCCAAGGCCGGCTGGGATGCCGCGCTCAAGGCAGCGGTGAAGAGCGCCCGAGACGACGTCGACGAGCCGGTCGCCGTGGAGATCACGCGGCAGTGGGCCGATCTTTCGCCGCGGGGCCTGACCAGCTACCACGTGAGCGTGAAGGTGGCGTACCGCCAGGCGATCGCGGCGCCGAAGCCCGAGCGGAAGAAGAAGCCCGCCCGCTAGCCACGCTCAGGCGGTCGTGGTCCGGTATCAGCCACCTGTCCTACTTATTGACATGCTCGGTAGCCCCAGCCACACTCGTCGCCTCCTGCGACCCCACAAGGAAGCAGGCGAGCGGAAGGGGAGCGACGTGGCGGACACCGACGCGCAGGACATCCTTGCCCAGGTGCTGATCGCGAACGATGGCGAAGTCATCCAGCGGCTGCGCCTATCGGCCGCGGAGGCTGCCCGGGTGTGCAACGTGACCCCGCGGCAGCTCATCTATTGGACGAAGAAGGGGCTGGTCAAGCCCTCGACGAACGACGACCACGACTACGACGTCTTCGCGATGGAGAAGGTCATCCGGATCCGGCAGGCCCTCGAGAAGGGGTACTCCCTAGAGAAGGCGGCGCAGGTCGTGGCCCGCGATCTCGCGACGCTCCAGACCGAGGTGAAGCGCCTCGAAGGCCTCGCGAACGAGGATCTCGAGGACGAGCTCCGCCGGCGGTTCGAGCGGTTGGAGGAGCGGGTCTCCCAGCTGCGGCGGACGCTGCCGGCCTCGCTCACCATCGCGCGGCTCCGCCGCGCCGTCGCCCTCCTCGCCCGGCTCGAGGCAGAGGGCACGCTCCAGAACGCGAGCGCGAACGGCGACATCGCGAAGGCCCTGGCCCTGCGGCTCGGGCGCGCGGTCGACGAGCTCGAGCTGTTGCTCCGCGAGGTCCAGCCCGTCGGCGCCTAACGTTCAGCGCGTGACCGCAGGCTCACCGCGCACCATCGCAGCCGTCGCATCCGGAAAGATCGCGCGCGTCGCTCTCCAGCAGCTCGGTCGCGGCGCGACCGCGCTCCCGGGCATCATCGCCCTTCGCGTCGCGCCGAACGCGATCGCCGAGCTGAGCGCGACCCTGAGCCACGGTGCCGTCTGCGTCTCCGGGACGAACGGGAAGACGACGACGACGCGGATGCTGTCGGACATCGTGCGCGTCGCCGGCTGGCAGCCGGTGCACAATCGGTCTGGATCGAATCTCGATCGGGGCATTGCCGCGGCACTCCTCGCCGACGCCACGTGGGGTGCGGAGGTCCGTGGCGATGTGGGGATATTCGAGGTCGACGAAGCCTCGGTCCCGCGCGTTCTCGCCCGCCTTGCCCCGCGGGTCCTCGTGATCACAAACCTATTCCGGGACCAGCTCGACCGGTACTTCGAGATCGACGCGCTGGCGCAGCGGATCGGGAACGCCATCGCGGGCCTCCGTGAATCCACGACGCTCGTGCTCAACGCCGACGATCCGATCGTCGCGTACTTGGCCGAGCGGCACCGCGGGCCGGTGCTCACGTTCGGTGTGGACGACGCGACGGTGGGCGGTACGGTGCCGCAGGCGATCAGCGACGCGACGCGATGCCCGCGTTGCAAGCAGCCCCTCGCCTACCGCCGCGTGATCCTCGCCCACGTCGGCGACTGGTACTGCGCGTACTGCGGGCTCGAGCGTGCCCCGCGTGACGTCAGTGCCACCGGGGTGCGCCTCGAGGCGAACGCCAGCCGAGTCCGGCTCGGCGGCGCCGTTGCCTCGGCGGTGGACGAGGTCGTGGTGCCGTTGCCGGGTCTGTACAACGCGTACAACGCGCTCGCTGCGATCGCGGCCGCCCGTGCGCTCGATATCTCGCTCGGCACGGCGACCCGAGCCCTTGCCTCGTTCAAGCCCGCCTTCGGCCGGCTCGAGGTCATCGAGGCCGAAGGCCGGCGGCTGCGGCTCGTGCTGGTGAAGAACCCGGCGGGCTTCAACGCCGCGATCGGCGCGCTTCTCGAGACGGACCGGCACCCGCGGATCCTGGCGGCGCTCAACGACCGGGACGCCGATTCCCGCGACGTGTCGTGGATCTGGGACGCGGACTTCGAGGCACTCGCGCCGCGGGTGGCGCACGCGACCGTCACCGGCCTGCGCGGACGCGACCTGGCACTCCGCCTGAAGTACGCCGGCGTGCCGCGCGATCGGGTCACAGTGATCGACGGCTGGGTCGCGGCGATCCGCGCAGCGATCGCCGGCACGCCCGTGGGCCAGGAGCTCGTGGTGATCGCGACGTACACGGCGATGCTCGCGCTGCGCGACGCGCTCTCGCGGCTCGGGTACGTCGGACAGTTCTGGGAAGATTGAGCTGATGGACCTGCGCATCGGGCACCTGTACCCGGACCTCATGTCGATCTATGGCGACCGCGGCAACGTCCTCGCGCTGACGCAGCGCGCGACGTGGCGCGGCTTCGAGGTGGAGACGCGGGCGTTCACGACGGGCGCGCCGTGGGACGCGAGCTGGGCCGACCTGTACTTCTTCGGTGGCGGTCAGGATCAGGGACAGGACATCGTCGGCGCGGATCTGCAGGCGGCGCACGGTGCGCAGCTGAAGGAGTCGATCGCCGGGGGCGCCGCGGTCTTTTCGGTCTGCGGCGGGTACCAGCTCCTCGGCCGCGAGTACGTGCCCGAGGTCGGCGCGGCGATCCCCGGCCTTGGCGCGATGGACGTCACGACCCGCGCGGGCAAGGTCCGCTTCGTCGGGAACCTCCTCGCCGAGACGGATGACGGCAAGATGCTCATCGGCTTCGAGAACCACTCCGGCTACACGTACCTCGGTCCCGCGGCCAAGCCGCTCGGCCGGGTCATCGCCGGGCACGGGAACAACGACACGGACAAGACGGAGGGCGCCGTCCAGGGGAAGCTCATTGGCTGCTATCTGCATGGGTCGGCGCTCCCGAAGAACCCGTGGCTCGCCGACCAGCTGATCGCCTGGGGCCTCGCCCGGCGTCACGGGGAGGTCCGGCTCGCGACGCTCGACGACGCCGAGGAGATCGCGGCGCAGACCCAGGCCGCGGAGGTCGCGACGACCCGGACCTAGCCGGTACCCCCGTACCGGCGGACCGTCCCATCCACGCGTGATCCCCGCCGTTGTGTCATCGCCGCGTGCGACGCGCGGTTCGAGCCTGGTGCGTGGTGGCGGCCCTCGCCCTTCCGGCCGTTGGACCAGGTGCGCTCGTCGCCCTCGGGGACGATGGTCCGTCGCGCTCGGTGCCGACGGACCGTCCGACCCGCACCGTGCTGCGGCCGACGGAGATATCGGCACCCCCGGTGCCGATGGTGCCGAAGCAGAGCGAGAAGATCGTCATCCTGCTCGTGTCGGGCATCGGCTCGGACGCGCAGGACGGGACGTTCGACCCGCTCATCGCCGCATTGGACGACGATCCCCGCTTCGAGATCCACCGATTCGGCGCGGATCCGGGGCATCCGTACAACACCACGGGCTCGGTGACCGCGAATGCCGATCAGCTGGCCGCCGAGGTCCGCGATCTCGCGAAGACTCATCCACGGATCCAGATCGTCGCCCATTCGATGGGCGGCGCGGTCGTCGACGCGGCCTTCGCGCGGGGGCTGTCGGCTGATGACAAGGTCACCGACTACGTGGCCCTCGCGTCGCCCCATGCGGGCTCGACGCCGGCGATCATCGGGCAGCCGCTGCTTCGCCTCGCCGACGCGATCGGCGTCGGGACCGAGCTGCGGGCGATCACCGCGGGACTGGCCCAGAACGTGGGCTCACCTGCGGTGCAGGATCTCGCCCACGTCCATAGCGCGGCACCACCGCGCGGCGTCGCCCGCGCCGACTTTCGGATCGCGACGGACTTCGTCGTGCCGGTCCAGGACACCTGGACGCCAGGCGTCACGTCACGATCACTGTTGCCCACGACGCTCGGCGCGATCGAAGGGCACGGAGGCGTGACCACGGACCCGCGCTCCATCGCCCTGATCACGTCGACGCTCGTGCACGGCACCCCACCCGCGCGCACCTGGACGGACCAGCTCCTCGAAGTCGCCGCGGGGCAGGCCTCCGTTCTCATCGGTCAGGAAGCGCTCCTCCTCTACGCCGCGCTCGGCGTCGCGCTCTTCTGCTGCGCTTTCGGCCTCGCTGCGTACCGCCGGGCTCGGGTCCTTCGCCGGCCGCGGCGATGAACGAGCGTGGCCAGGCGCTGGTGGAGTTCGCGCTCGTGGTCCCGATCCTTCTCGTCCTCGCACTGGCTGTCGCGCAGCTGTCCGAGCTGAGCGTCGCGCGGCTGGCCCTCACGCACGCCGCGGCAGAAGGCGCGCGTACCGGCGCGCTCACGAACGACGACCGCCTGGTCCGCTCGAGCATCGCCGCCGCCGCGGCTCCCTTGGACGCCCACAAGGTCGAGGTCGAGATCGATCCGCCTGAGGCGCAACGAGGCACGGATCCACGGGGAACCCTCCTGGTCGTGCGGCTGCGGTACGCGGTCGGGACTCCCTTCGCGTTCATCGGTCTGCCTCCGCTCGTGGTACGCGGGGATGCCGCTCGGTCGATCGAGTGGACCCCATGACCGGCGATCGGGGACAGGCCCTCGTGCTTGCAGTCCTGGCCCTCGGTCTCGCAGCCGCGACGATCGTCGGCCTTCAGGCCGCCGGCGAACGCATCCTTCGTGATGCCCAAGAGCGTCGTGCCGGAGAGGCGGCAGTCGAGGCAGCCGGTGCCGCAGTCGCGGATGCGTTCGTGGATCTCACGGCGTCACTTCGCGACGAGCGAGGACGTGCCCGAGCGATCCCGACGCAGGCCGAGCTCGCCGCGTTCGTCACCGACGATCTGGTCACCGCGCGCGCACAGGCCGCAGCCGACGCGCTGTCCGCGGTGAACGGCGGCGGTCCGGTGCGCGATCTCGGGCTCAGCAACGCGAGCCGCGCGATCGAGATCGCCCTGTCAGTCGGCGCCCATCGCCAGCGCGCCGCAATAGGGATCCGATGCTGCCTACCCTGACGGCGGCCGCGCGCCGTCGGCCGTCGCGGCGCGTGCTGGCGGGTGGTGGTGGCGCGGTGCTCCTCGCGTTGGCTCTGGTCCTCTCGGTGCACCCGTCGGCCGCCTCCCCGATCGCGTCGCCGCAGGCGATCGGGGATGCCCTCGCGCCGGGGACCTGGGCGATGTCGATCCCAACGAGCTGGTTCGTCGCTCCGATCAGCGGCCTCCGGTCCGGCGATCGGGTGGACATCCTGGCGCTTCGCCCTGGCGAACGCGCGACCGCGACGGCCGTCGCCTTCGATCTCCTCGTCATCTCCGCCGACGAGCGAACAGTGACCGTGGGCAGTGGCGCCGACGATGTGACGGCCCTGGGCGTCGCCCGCGCGAGCGGGCTCCTGCTCGTGCCGCTCCTCCGTTCGACGCGGTGACCCGGGTCGCGATCTGCGGCGGAGCCGAGCTGCGCAGCGCCTGCCTCGTGCTCGGACTCGAGGAGACCCGGTCTGCGCCGCGTCTCGTGCTCGTGGACCTTCGGTCGGCCGACGAAGCGCTGCGCGCAGCCGCGTTCTCTCCGGATATCCAACGCATCGTCGTCGCATCACCGGAGCAGGCCTCGGTCGTCGCGGCCATCGGCGGCGATCGCGTTCTCGTGGCGGCGACCGCCGACCCCGCAGATCTGGGTCCGCTGGTGGCCCGGGCGCTGCCGCGAGCGGTGCCCGAACGAACGCGCGTGATCACGGTCACAGCGGCGCGTGGCGGCACCGGTCGGACCCTGTGCGCGGCGAACCTCGGCCGCCGCCTGGCTGCCGATCGGACCGTCATGACGGTCGATGCCACCGGCACCGGGGCACTCGGCTGGTGGCTCGGCGCCGACGCGCGGCCGTGGTCCGAGCTCGAGGCGCTCGCCGCGGAGCTTCGCGCCGAGCACGTCGAGCTGGTCGCGACGAGCGTGACCTCGCGCCTGTCGGTCGTGGGGGGCGCGCCGGCGGTGCCAACGGCCGAGGTGCTGGCGACGACCATCGGCGCCGCGCGCGAGCTCGCCGACATCGTCCTCGTCGACGCTCCCCTCCTTGGGGATGAGCGGGCGCGCGCCGCGTCGATCCGGAGCGACCGCACGCTGGTGTTTTCCTACGCGGACGCCGCGTCGCGCGCCATCCTCGCCGCGGCTCACGTACCTGCGTCCGTCTGGATCATCGGGTCGCAAGGGCCGCTCGCGGGAGCCTTCCGGACGCTTCCACGCGACGAGCGATCCGTCGGGGACGCGCTCCGGGATCGGGCGCGGATCGGTGGCGCGCTCGGGCGAGCCTACGACGAGCTCGCCGAGCTGCTGGCGATTGACGCGACGTGACAGCGGTGCACGAGCGCTTGGAGCGCGCGCTCCTGGCCCGCCTGCGGGAGGCGCCTGATGGCCGGCCGCGCGCCGACCAGCTCGGCTCGCTTCTCCGAGCGACCGTCGCGGCGGAGCGCGTCGCATTGTCCACCGCGGAGCTGCAGGCGCTCGAGCGCCATTTCGCCGACCGGTTCTTCGGGCTTGGTGCGCTCGCGCCGCTCCTGCGAGACGAGCGCGTGAGCGAGGTCATGGTGAATGGCACCCGAGGTGTCTGGGTGGAACGGGACGGGCGCGTCGAGCTCACGCCGATCCGATTCCGGGACTCCGAGGAGATCCTCGTGCTCATCGAGCGGCTCGTCGCGCCGCTCGGACGTCGGATCGACCTCGCGCAGCCGCTCGTTGATGCCCGCCTTCCCGATGGCTCTCGGGTCCACGCGGTGATCGCGCCGATCGCGATCCAAGGGCCCGTCCTCACGATCCGCCGCTTCTCCAGCCGACCGTTCGACCCCGACGACCTCGTGCGCACCGGCACCGCGTCGGCGGCCGCGATCGCATGGCTCGTCGACGCCGTTCGCGCTCGACGCAGCATCCTGGTCTCCGGCGGTACGTCGAGCGGCAAGACGACGACGCTCAACGCCCTGGCCTTCGCGATCGGTGAGGACGAGCGCATCGTCACCATCGAGGACGCGGCGGAGCTGCGCCTCCCGCAGCCGAACGTCGTCGGTCTGGAAACGCGGCCTGCGAGCGTCGAAGGCTCGGGCGCCATCGACACCCGGACGCTCCTGCGCAACGCCCTCCGCATGCGCCCGGATCGCATCGTCGTCGGTGAGGTCCGGGGTGGCGAGACCCTTGACATGCTCCAGGCGATGAACACCGGACATCGGGGATCGCTCACAACGGCGCACGCCAGCAGCGCATATCGCGCGCTGCTCCGGCTCGAGACGATGGCCATGATGGCCGGACTGGATCTGCCCCTCCCCGCGATCCAAGAGCAGATCCGTCGCGGCATCGAGATCGTCGTGCATCAGGAACGCGGATCGGACGGGCGCCGTCGCATCGTCGAGATCGCGGAGCTCGATCCCGAATGCGGTGACCACTACGCGCTGCGGGCCCTCGCATGCTGACGCTGGTGCTCGCGGTCGGGGGCATCGCGCTCGTCGCAGTGGCGCTGCCCCGCGCCGCGATCGCGGACGCGTTGCGTCGCCGGCGAGAGCGCGCCGTCCGGCGCACCGGACTGCCCGCGCTGCTCGACGCGATCGGATCGGCGCTCGCCGCCGGGCTGTCGATGGAGCAGGCGTTCTCGGAGGTCGCGGCCACACTGCCCGCCGGCCTGGCGCGCCCCACCGCCGCGGTCGCGACATCGCTCCGGCTCGGCGAGCCGGTCGAGCGCGCGCTGGGCGCGTACGACGGGCTCATCCCGTCGGCGGAGCTCGCGCCGTTCGCCATCGTCCTCGCGGCGTTCGCGCGCACCGGCGGCCCGATCGGCCGCAGCCTCCTTCGCGTCGCGCGGCTGCTGCGGGGGCGTCTCGCGCTCGATGCCGAGCGAGACGCCCTCACGGCGCAGGGACGGCTGTCGGCGGTGGTGCTCGTCGCGCTCGCGCCCTTGGGTGCCGTGTTCTTCGCCATCCTCACGCCCTCGTACGCCGTCACGCTCGTCGGGCCCGGCAGGGGCCTCGCGTTCATCGCGATCGCGCTCGAGGTCTGTGGTGCAGTCTGGCTGTGGCGATTGGTACGCACGCAGACGGATACTCCCGAGCTCGCGTCGCTCCTGGATGCCGTCATCGTCGGACTCGATGCGGGACTGTCATTCGAGCTGTCGCTCGGGGCACTTGCGGCTCGCTCGCCGCGCGTCGCCCGGCTTCCCGAAGCGCGCCGGCTCCTCGCAGATCTGCGGCTCGGACGCTCGCCGCGACTCGCATTCGAAGCCTTCGCGTCCGTGGGGCCGGACGAGGCCCGCATCGCGGCGCTCGTCGAGTCTGCTCGTCGGTTCGGCGCACCGCTCGCGGAGCTGCTCGTGGCCCAAGCCGACGCGCTGCGTGAAGCAGGACGACGCCGCGCCGAGACGCGCGCGCGGCGGCTGCCGATCCTGATGACCTTCCCCCTGACCTTCTGCGTGCTGCCGGCATTGCTCGTCGTATTCCTCGGACCGCCGCTGCTCTCACTGCTCTAGCTGACGTGGGGCACAGCTCGCGAGCTCACGCAGACGCGCGGCATCCGCGGCGCGTAGTCGGGAACGTCGTTGTTGAAGTAGCCGTACACATCGAGTCCGTGAGCCCGCCACGCCTTGATCCGTTCGGCCCACGCGCGCAGCTGCTCCTCCGTGTAGTTCGACGCGTACAGGCGCTCGGGTCCGTGGAACCGCAGGTAGACGAAGTCCGCGGTGACGGCGTCGATGCTCGGCCACTTCGGCGTCTCGATCAGGCAGAGCGCGACGTTCCGCGCCCGCAGGAACGCGAGCGCCTCCGCCGTCAGCCACGATGCGTCGCGCGGCTCGAGAGCGTGGCGGCGGCGGCGCGAGACGAGCTTGAGATAGGCATCGAGCCGCTCGGGCGCGAACTGCATCTTCGGCGGCAGCTGGATGAGGACGACGGCGGCCTTCGATCCGAGCCCGGCGAGGGTCCCGTATGGGCGCTCCACGCTGTCGGGCCCGATGTTGAGCCGCTTGATGTGCGTGATGAACCGATTGAGCTTCACCGCAAAGCGGAAGCTGTCGGGCAGCGTCCGCGCGCCACTTCTCGAACGTCGATCGCTCGCGCTGGCGGTAGAAGGGACTGTTGAGCTCGACCGTGTCGAAGTGCTGGGCGCAGTAGCGGAGCCATTCACGCTGGGGGAGTGCACGTGGGTAGAAGCGGCCCTTCCAGTGCGGATAGACGTAGCCCGAGGTGCCGATGCGGAGCTCGCTCACGGTCCACCGGCGAGCACCCTACGTGCCCGCGTCATCCAACCGGTCCCGTGCCTCGCACGGGGCCGGCGGACGGGTGGCTACGCCTTTACGACGTAGGTGCTTGCGATCTTGTCGTGCCAGCCCTGCTTGCTCGGGTCGAACAAGACCCAGAGCACGCCGATGAAGATGACGGCGAAGCTGATGAGGAGTCCCACGTAGCGGATGAGTGCGTCGACGATCGTGAGCTCGGCGCCGCTGGTCTTGACGACCCGAATGTTCAGCGCCCGGTTCCCGAGCGTCTGCCCGTGGCCGTACGAGGACCAGAAGTACAGGTAATACGCCAGACCGATCAGCGTGCTGAGACCGCTCCCGCGGCCACTGTCGCCGCCGAACACGATGGCCAGGATGAGGCCGACGATGCCCAGAATGACGAAATCGATGATCGTGGCGAGCGCGCGGGTCCCAAAACCGATCTTGTCGGTCGTCGCGTAGCTGGATGTTGCAACTGCCATATATCTACCCCCCTTCCCGAGGCGGAGTGTACTTTCGACTCACCCGAAGGGGTTAGTACCGCTTTCCTAGTTGCCCTCTCGGGGCCACAAGCACAGATTGCCTGAAGAAAGGGGGGTCCCTATGGAGCGCTTTATCCGCGACGACGACGGTCAGGGTCTAGTCGAGTATGCCCTCATCATCGCCGTTATCGCCATCGCCGTGATCGTCGCGATGATCTTCCTTCGCGGCCAGATCACGAACATTTTCAGCAACATCGGCAATAACCTCACCTAGCCAGCCTCGCGAATACGACGCAAACGACGGAGGGCGGCGTTCGCCAGTGGCGACCGCCGCCTCTTCATCAGCAAAACAAAAGGGGAGCGTTCGGCATCGACGCGTTGGGGGTGGTCCAGAACGTCCTGCTCGTCGCGTTCGTCGTGACGATCATCGTCACCGACTGGCGCTGGCGGCGCATTCCGAATGTCCTCACGTATCCGACCATGCTCATCGGCCTGGCCCTCGCCGCCGCCCAGGGGCTGCCGGGGCAGGTGTTACAGGGCGGGCTCCTTGATCACGTCGCGGGCCTCGTCGTCGCGTTCCTCGTGAGCTACCCGATCGTCGCCATGGGCGGGATGAAGGCCGGTGACGGAAAGTTCCTGATGGCCGTCGGCGCCCTCAAGGGCACGAATTTCCTGTTCGTCGCCGCGGTGTACGGCGCGGTCATCGGCGGGATCATCGCCGTCATCTTCATCGTCGCACGCCGGGTCGAAGCTCGTCGCGCGGGCGCGGACTCCGGCTTCCGCCAGGTATTGAAGACGTGGATCCCGTACGGCGTGGCCCTTGGATCGGGCGCGCTCGCGGCCCTGGTCGTCGAGGTGAGCCGCATATCATGAGCGACGCCAATGGCTGAGAAGATCCGCATCCTCGTTGTCGACGACATCATCGAAACGCGCGAAAATCTCGCCAAGCTGATCGGCTTCGAGTCGGACATGACCATCGTGTCGTCCGCCGGCGGAGGCCAGGAAGCGGTCGAGTTCGCGAAGCGCGACCGGCCGGACGTCATCCTCATGGACATCAACATGCCGGACATGGACGGCATCACGGCCACCGAGATCATCGCCAACACCGTCCCCGAGTCGCCGATCATCATGATGAGCGTCCAGGGCGAGCAGGACTATCTGCGTCGCTCGATGCTCGCCGGTGCACGGGAGTTCCTGGTCAAGCCGTTCTCCGCAGACGAGCTCGTCAACGCCATCCGTCACGTCCACGAGATCGAGAAGGTGAAGCGCTCCCGCTACCAGCAGGCCCAGCCCGCGCCGACCTTGGTCGCGGGCGCCGGCGGCGGCGGCGGTGGCGCGGGTGGGCAGGCGCTCACGGCGGTGCTGCAGCCGCAGCGCGGCAAGATCATCACGTTCTTCTCGCCGAAGGGCGGCGTCGGCCGCACGACGATCTCCACGAATCTCGCCGTCGCGTTGCATCAGTCCACGGGCCAGCCCGTCGTGCTGGTCGACGGCAGCCTGCCGTTCGGCGACATCGCGGTGATCCTCAACATGAGCCCCAAGGCGAAGACCATCGCGGACCTCGTCGGCGCGTTCGACCAGGTCGACGCGGAGGTCCTCGAGACCGTGCTCGTGCAGCACTCGACCGGCATCAAGGTGCTGCTCGCTCCGCCGACGCCGGAGGCGGCCGAGCTCATCACCGGAGCGAATATCAAGAAGGTGCTCGAGACGCTCCGGGAGTCGTACGCCTACGTGGTCGTGGACACCTGGCCGTCATTCCAGGAGCAGGTCCTCACGATGCTCGACGTCGCGGACGTGATCCTCACCCTCATGACCCTCGAGATCACGAGCCTCAAGAACGTCCGGGTGTTCATGGAGATCGCCGAGAAGCTGGGCTACGACGACAGCAAGGTCCAGCTCGTTGCCAACCG
>JBBQZK010000020.1:0-33734 GCA_038207785.1 Candidatus Limnocylindria bacterium
GGGAGAAACAACGATGGCGACGCTGTCACCTGAAGCACGATCGAGGAAGCGGCCGGCCCTTCGGGGAAGTGCCTGGCTTCCGAAGCCGCCGAGCCGCGGAGAAGAGCTCCACGAGTGGGTGGAGGACGTGCGTCTGCGGGCGAGCTCGTCTACGCGCAGCTTCAAGGCGTGGTGGAACAAGCAGACCGATCACCTCCGGCTCGCGCTCGCGGTCGTCGCGTTCGCGGCCGTCATCAGCGCGCTCAACGCGACGGGCATCGGGCGTATTGCCCCCGTCCAGTCCGCGCAGCCGGCCCCCGTCGCACAGCTCCCGGCGCCGGTCGCTGTCGCTCCGGCACCGGCACCGGCACACGCGGTCGTCGAAGGGCCGCCGATCATTCCGGGCAAGGCGTGGAACGCGACGCAGCTCTGGCAGGGCTCGGGCAGCAAGACGACGGAGCCATTCACGGTCGGCAGCCACTGGCGGGTCGACTGGCTCTACAACCCGCCGGCGACCGGCGGGGTATTCCAGGTCTTCATCTACTCGGCTGAGGGCGCGCTGCTCATGGACATGGCCGCGAACACCCTCAAAGGCGGTCCGGACACGAGCTTCTGGGCCGGGCCGGGCACCTACTTCCTCAAGGTCAACGTCACCGGCGGTGATTGGAAGCTGGACGTCCAAGACCTGAAGTAACTGCGAAAATGAGCCGGCGGCACTTTGCCGCCCTAGCTCAATTGGCAGAGCAGCGGTTTTGTAAACCGCAGGTTCCGGGTCCGATTCCCGGGGGCGGCTCAGAAGTTCTGGCGCACATATGCGCGATTCGTTGAGATCGTGGCGCGCCAACATGGGAGCCATCGGCGTATTGGCGTCATTGCGGATGCCGGGCTAACGGAGCACAGACGCAGCGATGCGCTGGCTGCCGGCGAGCGCGAAACGTGCCGCCCGGCCCGTCGCGATGTCGATCGCGACCGAGCCGCTCAGAAATACCGCCGATCCGTCGGGACGGAAGAACAGGCCTCCGCGCTGTCCGGTGAAATCGAAGAGGCGCCGGCGCGTGCCGTCGAGCGACCACAGCTCGAGGCGCATCGACGAGGCATTCGTCACGACGACGGCGAGCTCCCGACTGCCCGGCCGCCACGCAACGCTGCCGGCGCCCGCGCCAGCCTCGGGCCGGAGCTCCTTCTGTTCGGCGAACGAACCGATCGGCCAGTACCGCAGCACTCCCGTCTGATGGGCGATGACGAGGGCCGCGTCGGACGATGCGCCGGCCACGCTGATCCCTGCCGCGAGCGTGTAACGGGCAACGACGTTGTTCTCGGTGACCTCGAGATACTCAGTGGGCGCGAACGGCTCGCGCGTCACCGCCGCCGCGGTCAGACGGCGACCGCGATCCCAGGCCAGCGGTGTGAGAAACACGCCTCGCTCGCGCAAGAGCTCGCTGCCACTACCGCTCGCGACATCGTGGGTTCGCAGCGCTGCGTACTCCGGCGGCACACCCTGAACGCCTCCCTTCATCGCGACGAACAGGATCCCGGTTCCGTCCGACGACCAGACCAGGTCGGCGAGCAGCTCGTCGCCCAGACGGAAGAGCGTCGTCGTCGTCCCGTTCTGATACAGGGCGACCTCGTTGCGCGCGCTCTCAAAAAGCCAGTACGCGAGCTTCCGTCCGTCGGGCGAGACCGCGCCTCGTAGCTGACAGAGATACCCGTTGCCGAGCGTGGCGATGACGTCGTCGCGGTCCTCACGCCGCACGAACGGTGGCGGCCCCGGCGGCGAGCATCCCTGGTCAACGACGATCGCGAAGCGCTCCGCACCGGGAAGCGGCGCGTCGGTCGCGCCGCTCGGCGAGGCTGACGCTGGCGTCGACACCGCGGGCGTGGACGACGATGGCGCCGGCGCTGACGCCGAAGCGATAGCCGCGGCCGTGGGCGCGGAGCTCTGCGCCGGTACGCTCGGGGAGTTCCGATACGCGTACAGCAGCACGATGACCAGCACCACCGCAGCGAGCCAGCCCCAGTAGCCGAGTCTCACGCGCTCATCGTAGGAGTGAGGCTCGTGTTCACCCGGGGGCGCCTCCGAGATTCGCTAAGAGATCACGCTCGCCCCTGACGCTTCCGTCGATCGTGATGACGACCTTCGCTCGCGCCTTGCCGGTGCCGACGTATCGGACGGCCTCAACGCCCTCGCTCAACGGATAGGTCCGATCGATCGCCGGGCAGACCGTGCCACGCTCGATGAGGTCCTTCAGCACGACCAGGTCCTCGACACCCGAGGCCGTCATGAAGAACACGACGCGCTGCTTCAGGACCCGCGACCGCACGAGCGCCGCGCCGATGCGCGCGAAGATCGCGATCCACCCCCGTTTGCTCGCGCCGACCATCACGAGGATGCCGTCAGGGGTGAGGGCCCGCCGGAGCTCCGAGAGCGAGCGGTTCGCGGCGACGTCGAAGATCACGTCGTACCGCTCGGTGCGGCGTGTGAAGTCCCCCTTCGAGTGGTCGATGATCTCGTCGGGACCAAGCGATCGGACGAGTTCCATGTTCGGCGTACTCGTGACGGCCGTGACATGCGCTCCGAGGGCCTTGGCGATCTGCACTGCGAACGTACCGACCCCGCCGCCGGCACCGTTGATGAGGACCCGTTGTCCTGGCTTCAGCTGCGCGCGGTCACGCAGACCCTGGAGGGCCGTCCGTCCGGCCACATTCACCGCCGCGGCCTGCTCGAACGACGCGTTGCGCGGCTTTGACACCAGCCGGTCCGCGCGCGCCAGTACGTACTCGGCAAACGCGGCCGGCGCTCCGCCGAAGACCTCGTCGCCAATTGCGAACCCTGTCACGTCCGGGCCGACGGCCTCGACAACACCGGCAAAGTCCACGCCTCGGATCGGCTGGTCTTTCTGGCGCATCACGGTGCCCATCAGACTCAGCAGGAGCCCGCCGTGGACCGTGTGCCAGTCCAGCGCATTGACGGAGGTTGCACGGACCTGGACGAGTACATGGCCCTCTGTCGCGACGGGCCGCTCGACCTCGCGCAGGTGGAGCGCGTCCGCCGACCCGTGGCCCTCCTGGACGAGTGCCCGCATCGTCGTCTTGGCCGGTGCCGTGATCGTTGCGACCATTGTCTTTCCCTCCCGCGGCTCGGACCTGATCACAGTGTGACCCCCGGCTATGGAGCAAATGTGAACGTCGTGCGGGACGGTGAGCAACGGGTCGCAGATCGCGCCGGATATGGTTGGCGGACATGACGGCGCTCGCGGCGCGCGATCGGAAGGCGATCCTCGCGCTCCTTCAGGCGGCGCAGGTGGCGTATTCGCTCGCGCGTTTCCCGAAGAAGCAGGTCCTCGACGGGGCGGACGATCAGAAGCGGCTGCACGACAGCATTACCGCGACCCGTGCGGCTGCCGCGGAGCTCAGCCGCGCGATGCGGGACCGGACGGACATCGAGTGGAAGGAGCTGATCGCCGAAGCCGCCGACGGCGAGGCCGAGTGGCGCATCGCCAAGAAGGTGACGCCCGTGCTGTTCGCGGAGCTGCGGCCGCTGCTGGCCGATGACCCTGAAGCCGCGTTCCTTCCGGTGGCCCCGAAGCCGAGACCCCGGAAGATCGCTCGAGCCAAGTCGCAGCGATAGGCCGCGCACCTCGATACTGAGGGCGCATGAGCGTCGCAGAGCCCTCCCTCGTCGAGGCCGCAACAGCCGCCGCGGCGCGCCCCACGGAGGAGCTGTCGCTCCGGAGCCGGCGGGGGCGCCTCCTTCTCGGAACGATCACGGCGGCGCACTTCGCGCACCACACGAGTAACAGCCTGCTCAACCCGCTGCTGCCGCTCATCCGCGACACCTTCCAGCTGAGCTACGCGCAGTCAGGCTTCGCGGTCTCCGCGTACTCGCTGAGCCTCGGGCTCTCGAACGGCCCGATCGGGCTGCTTGCCGATCGCGTCGGCTCGCGCACGGTCATCGTCGTGGGCCTCGTGTTCACGGGACTGGTGAGCGTGGCGCTCGCGCAAGCCGCGGACTACGGGCAGCTGCTCGTGTTGCTGCTCGCACTTGGGATCATCTCGGGTACGTACCACGCGCCCGCCGCTGCGCTCATCGCGCGTTCGTTCTCGCCGCGGGTGCGCGGGTCTGCGATGGGCTTTCACATCACCGGGGGGCACCTCTCGTTCTTCGCCGCGCCGCTGTTGGCGGCGTACCTCGCCACGACCACCGGCACCTGGCGCACGCCCTATCTCTGGTTCGCGATCGTCCCGCTCGCGCTCGGGGTCCTGCTCTGGTGGGTCGCGTCCCCGGACCGCCGAACGCGCGCCGCAGGCGATCTCTGGGCGCCGTTCCGCGAGATCCGGACGGTGATCAGGACCATCGGGCCGCTCGTCTCGCTCTCGGTCGCCTTCCAGGTCGGGATCTCGGCCATGCTCGCGTTCCTCGCGCTCTACCTGGTCGATGCGCGGGGCATCTCGCCGCCACTTGCGGCCGCTGCCTTCGGGTTCACCCAGCTGATCGGCGTGTTCGGCGCCCCGGCGGGTGGATGGCTGTCGGACCGGCTCGGCCGGCGGACGCCGATCCTCATCTCGCTCGGGCTCATCGGCCCCGCGGTCTATCTGCTGACGCTCGTCCCCAATGAGCTGCTGGTGATCCCGCTCATCGTGTTCGGGCTCGGGTACTCGATGCGTGGCACGGCGACGGAAGTACTCGTGATGGACACCGCGCCCGCCGATAGACGGGGCGCCGTCCTCGGTGCGTACTACCTCGCGGCGCAGCCGATCGGGGGCATCGCCACCCCGATCTTCGGCGCGATCGCGGGCGTGGTGGGCATCGCCGCGGCATTCAGCGGCGTCGGGCTACTGCTGGTCCTCATGTCGGTCATCGCCGTGCTCGCCGGCCGCCGCATGTCGCAGGGCTGACTCGTCCCGTCCATCCGCGCGCTCGATTGAACGGTGCACGGACACCGCGTATCCGCTATCGGCCTGCCACGGCTCGCGGTCCCAGGTGGCCCATCGCTCGTCGAGCGCGAAGCCGGCCGCGGTCGCGGCGCGGTCGTACTCCGCGAGCGCAAGGTGACCGTCCCGTAGCTGGAATCCGGCGACGAGCAGCCCGCCGCGGCGCAGATGCCGCGCCAGCGCGTTGAGCACCGCCGCTTCGGTCCCCGGTGTGAGCAGGATCATCACGTTGCCGGCGGCCAGAACGAGGTCGAAGGTCCGACCGAGATCGATCGACGCGAGGTCGGCGAGCACCCAAGTGAGCTCCGGCGAGCGGCGTCGCGCGGTCGCCAGCATCTCGGGGTCGAGGTCGACGCCAATGGTCAGGACGCCACGCCGCGCCAGCTCTCGGGCGATCCGGCCCGTTCCGCACCCGGCATCGAGGACCGCTGTCGGGGCGTACCGCATCACGAGATCGGCCTCGCCGTGCACGTTCTCACCCGCGGCAGCGCGCTCGTCGTACCGCGCGTCGTACGCATCACCGGACAGGTCCTTGGTGCGGAGCCAGCGGTTCCCGGATCCCGTCATTGCGTCCTATCGTGGCACCGTGATCGAACGCGCGCGGTTCGGGCGTACCGGGCATGAGAGCAGCCGCACGATCTTCGGCGCGGCGGCATTGTCGAAGGCGTCGGAGGCTGACGCCGACCGGGCCCTCGAGCTTGTCGACCGGTACGGTCTGAATCACATCGATACTGCCGCCAGCTACGGCGATTCGGAGCTTCGCCTTGCTCCGTGGCTTCGGGGGAACGGCCGCGACCGTTTCTTCCTCGCGACCAAGACGGGGGAGCGCACGTACCGCGGCGCGAAGGACCAGATCCGCGCTTCGCTCGAGCGTCTCGGCGTCGATCACGTCGACCTCATCCAGCTGCACAACCTCGTCGATCCGGTCGAGTGGGAGACCGCCCTCGGCCCTGACGGCGCGCTCCGCGCGGCGGTCGAAGCGCGAGCCGCCGGCCTGGCGCGCTTCATCGGTGTCACGGGTCACGGGACGACGGTCGCGATGCGCCACCGCGAGAGCCTCGCGCGCTTCGACTTCGACACCGTCCTCTTCCCGTACAACGCGACCCAGCTTCGCGATCCCGCATACCGCGCGGACGCGGAGGCGTTGCTGGCGCTCTGCGCGGAGCGCAACGTCGCGGTCCAGACGATCAAGAGCATCACCCTCGGGCCGTGGACCGAACGGCCGGTGGCCGCGCTCACGTGGTACGAGCCGCTCACGGAACAGCCGGACATCGACCTCGCCGTGCGGTTCGTGCTCAGCCGCGCCCAGCTGTTCTTGAACACTGCCAGTGACGTCGGCCTGCTCGCTACGGTGCTCGACGCGGCGCAGCGTGGCGGGCCTCGTCCGTCGGACGCGGAGATGGATCTCCTGCTCGAACGCAAAGGGATGACCCCGCTCTTCGCGTGACCAGCTTCGAGCGCCGGGTCGCCGGCGTCGTGCGCCGCATCCCGCAGGGCCGGGTCGCGAGCTATTCCATGGTGGCCGATCGCGTGCGGCGCCCAGGCGCCGCCCGCGCCGTCGGCAGCGCGCTGGCCCGAGGCCTCGGCGCACCGGCGCATCGGGTGGTCACCGCGGAAGGCCGGTTGGTCCGGCGGTGGCCCGAGCAATCCCGGCTGCTCCGCGACGAGGGCGTGCCCGTGCGTGATGGGCGCGTGGCTCGGCCGATCCCCTGGTGGCGGGCGTGAGCCGGCGTCGCGAAGGACCGCGCTTGAGCGCCATCCCCATCCTCTTTGTTGTCGTGCTCCTGCTCGTCGGCTCGCTGGCGACGACGCTCGTCCTGCCGGACGCGCGGTCGACGCCTGCGCCGACGCCGTTCCCCACGAGCGGGAGCCTCCCGGCGTTCCCCGATATCACCGCTCCACCGACGGAGACGCCTCTCGGCCGGTACCCCACGAGCGCAGAAGCGGGGCTCGTCACCGCATGCGTGTCGGGCATTGACGCGGCGACGGTGCCTGCACCGATCGCCCAGGCGTTCTGCGTCTGCACGATCAACAAGTACGAGCTGCTCTACCCGACCTACGAGGGATTCCAGAGCGCGAACGCAGCGGGTGCGATCACCGACCAGATCAAGACCGATGTCGCCAACCGCTGCGCACAACAGATCGTGGGCGGGTGACCACGCTCAGCCGATAGCTGCCCCGTCGTTCCGTTCCCACGCCACCGTGTCGTGCGCGAAGTACACGCGCCACGGATCGAGCTCCTCGAATCGCGTCAGCCATTCGGGGTAGGGACCGTGCGCGTCGCCGCGGCGCGCGAGCTCGAGGGAGTAGCGCTGCCGGGCGTAGTCCGATGTGAAGTTGACGGCCTGCCCGCCCAAGATGACCCGCCCGTTGTTCGTCTCCACGACGAGGGACTGGTGGCCGGGGGAATGCCCCGGCGTTGGGATGATGCGGATCCCCGGCAGCGGCTCGGCTTCTCCGTCGATCTCCTCGAAGGTCGCGCCAGGGAAGTCCGCGACGGATGGGGCGTGGGTGTAGCCGGGGGTGGCGCGCAGGTGGGCGACCTCGGCGCGCTGGACGAAGATCGGCACGCCCGGGAACTCGCGATTGCCGCCGGAATGGTCGCTGTGAAAGTGACAGTTGGCGATGACCGTGATGTCCGCCGGCGCGATCCCCTGTTCGGCGAGGACCTCTCGGATCGGACGAATGTGCACCGGCGCGAATGTCTCGAGGGCCGGTCGGTCGTCAGGCGAAAATCCGGTGTCAATCAGAAAGAGCCCGCGAGGGTGCTCGATGAGGAAGGCGCGAACGATGATCCGGTCATTCGGAAAGCGCACATCGGACGCCGGCATCGTGTAGTGACCGGTGTGGAGCGTTCGGATCCGCGACAGTGGCGTGCCTGCCATCGCGGCATTCTTACCCAATCCTTAGAGCCTCGGGCCTAGACTCGACTTCTTCCGATGACAGCCTCCAAGGCCGATCGTCCGTACGGAAATTTCCCCCGCCACGGCGTCGCGCCCGCGCCTGAGGCCGCTGTTGTGCAGCCCCGGCTCGACCGCCGTCAGCGCGCGCGCGCATGGGTGCGCGCACGCAGCCGGCGCGAGCGCGTCGAGCTCGTCATCACCGGCCTCCTGCTCGTGGCCGCGGTGTTCTTGTCGCTCTCCGCCCTGCCCAAGGGCTATGAGCTGGGCACCATCGACACGACGCCGCCGACCCCGAGTCCGACCATCCCCGAGCTATACGCGAGGCTCGCCCAGACCGTCGTGACGGTGCGGTCCGAGCTCCCCGGTGGGAAGACCGCGCTCGGCACCGGCGTCGTCGTCGACGCGGATGCCGACATCCTCACGGCGCTCCACGTCGTCAATGACGCCACGAAGATCACCGTCACCTTCGCGGATGGCTCCACCTACGAGGCCCAGATCTTCGCGCGCCAGCCGGACAACGACATCGCCGGCATCCGTGCGATGGGGCATCCCGATCAGCTGGCCGTGGCCACGATGGGGAACGCCAATGCCCTGAATGTGGGTGACGACGCGATCGTCATCGGCAATCCGTTCGGGCTGAGCCGCAGCCTCTCCACGGGCGTGATCTCGGGACTCCACCGGAGCCTGCAGCCGCCGGGCACCGACAAGCCCATGACGGAGCTCATCCAGTTCGACGCGTCCGTGAACCCCGGCAACTCCGGGGGTCCATTGTTCAACCGGGACGGCGACGTTGTGGGCATCGTCAGCGGTCTCGCGAACCCGAACGGGCAGGCATCGTTCTCCGGAGTTGGATTCGCGGTCACGATCCAAGCGGCCGGCGGCGCGGTCGGCGTCCCACCGGACTAGAGAGGACCACGGCAGATGGACCAGCACCAGACGTCGGATCGCCAGAGCGAAGTCGGCCGCCTCCTCTATGAGGTGAAGCGAGTCATCGTCGGTCAGGACCACATGCTCGAACGCATCATCGTGGGCCTGCTCGCGCGTGGCCACCTCCTCGTGGAGGGCGTGCCGGGCCTCGCCAAGACCCTCGCGATCAAGACCGTCGCCGGGGCCGTGCAGGGCGACTTCAAGCGCATCCAGTTCACGCCGGACCTCGTGCCGGCCGACCTCGTCGGGACGCGGATCTACAACCAGAAGAACGGCGAGTTCCAGACCTCGCTCGGGCCGGTGTTCACGAACCTGCTGCTCGCCGATGAGATCAACCGCGCGCCCGCGAAGGTGCAAAGCGCCCTCCTCGAAGCGATGCAGGAGCGCCAGGTCACGATCGGCCGCGAGAGCCACAAGCTGCCGGACCCGTTCCTGGTCATGGCGACGCAGAACCCCATCGAGACCGAGGGAACGTACGCGCTGCCGGAGGCCCAGGTCGACCGCTTCATGATGAAGGTGACGGTGGGCTACCCGAATGAGATGGACGAGTTCCTCGTGGTCGAGCGTATGGCCCAGGGTCTCGCGTCCGTCTCAGCGGTCATGACGACCGAGCGGCTCCTCCAGCTGCAGCGCGAGACCGACACGGTGTTCGTCGACCCGGTGCTCATGGAGTACGTGGTCCGGCTGTCGACGGCCACGCGCAACCCGCAGGATTACGGCCTGCCGGAGATCCAGAAATACATCACCTACGGCGCGAGCCCGCGGGCGTCGATCAACCTCATCCTGACCGGCCGCGCGCTCGCGTTCATGCGCGGCCGGACCTACGTGCTCGCTCAGGACATCCTCGACCTCGTGCACGACGTGTTGCGGCACCGGCTCGTGCTCTCGTACGAAGCGCTGTCGGACAACGTCTCACCGGAGCAGATCATCGATCGCGTCCTTCAGAAGATCCCGGCACCGATGCAGGCATTGCAGGAACGTGTCGCTACAAAGGCCTGAGGTCGTCCTCCGCCGGGTCGAGTGGACCGTGCTGCGCCGTCTCGACGGCCTGCTGCAGGGCGAGTACCGCACGCTCTTTCGCGGACATGGGCTCGATCTCGCGGATATCCGCGAGTACGAGCCGGGCGACGACGTCCGCTACATCGACTGGAACGTGAGCGCGCGAATGGACACCGCCTATGTCCGGCAATACCTCGAGGACCGCGAGGTCACGGCGCATTTCCTGTTGGACCTCTCGCCATCCGTCGACTTCGGCACGATCAACACGCTGAAGCGCGACCAGGTCGTGGACTTCGTCGCGCTGCTCGCGCGGCTGCTCACCCGGCACGGCAACAAGATCGGCGCGATCCTCTACGCGGGGAAGGTCGAGCGAACGATCCCCGCGAAGACGGGGAAGCTGCAGGTGCTCCGGATCCTCCACGAGGTCATCGATCTGCCCCGCCTGCAGAGCGCCCCGTACACCTCCGTCTCGGACCTCATGGAGCACGCGCTCCACACGATCACACGGCGCTCGGTGATCTTCCTCGTCTCCGACTTCTTCACCGTGCCGGGGTGGGAGCGTCCGCTCGGCATCCTCGCGCGCAAGCATGAGGTCATCGCCGTTCGGGTCGAAGATCCGCGCGAGCGTGAGCTGCCCGACATCGGCATGGTGGTCATGAATGACGCCGAGACCGGCGAGAGCGTCCATGTGGACACGCACGACCCGAAGTTCCGCGAGCGCTTCGAGGAGGTCGTCCAGAAGCGCGAGGCCGAGCTGCGCGGCACCTTCGCCCGGTGTGGTGTCGATGTGCTGACCATCTCGACGGAAGAGGATCTCGTCGCGGCCGTGCTTCGCTTCGCCGCCCTGCGCAAGCAGCGACGCGGGATGCGGGCCGCGATGGCCGGGTGATGCGATGAGCTTCCTGTGGCCCACGAGCCTGTTCTTCCTGGTCGCCGTACCGGTGCTCCTCGGGCTCTACATCTGGGCGCAGCGGCGGCGCCGGAAGTACGCCCTGCGCTACGCAAGCCTCTCGCTCGTCAAAGAGGCGCTCGGCAAAGGGCCTGGCATCCGCCGGCACATCCCGGCCGCGCTCTACCTCGTCTCACTGGCCTTCATGATCTTCGCCCTCGCGCGGCCGATCACCGTCGTGAAGGTGCCGAGCCAAGAGGGCACGGTGATCCTTGCGATCGACGTGTCGATGAGCATGCGCGCCACCGACATCAAGCCCGACCGCATCACCGCGGCGAAAGCTGCGGCGAAGGCCTTCGTGCTCAAGCAGAGCGAGAACGTCAAGATCGGCATCGTCTCGTTCGCGAGCGATGCGTCGATCGTGCAGCCGCCGACCACCGATCATGACCTCGTCATCGCGGCGATCGACCGGCTTCGCCTGCAACGCGCGACCGCCATCGGGCGCGCGATCCTGACGTCGCTCGACGCGATCGTCGAAGAGCAGGGCGGCGAAGGCGATCTTCCCTCCGCCGTGCTGACCCGGCCGCAGAACCCGAACGCTCCGCAGACTCCGACGAAGACCGCGGTGCCTGGCGCGGCCAAGGCATCGGCGTCCGTCATCTTGCTGACCGACGGCCAGAACAATCAATTCCCGCCGCCCCTCTCGATCCTCGATCAAGCGATCCAGCGCGGCATCCGGATCTACACGGTCGGCGTCGGCACGCCCGCGGGCGCGGTGCTCAGCCTCGAGGGCCGCTCGATCCGCACGGCGCTCGATGAGGCCACCCTCAAGACGATCGCCGCGGACACCGACGCGCAGTACTTCCTGGCTACCAGTGAGGCGGACCTCAAGAAGGTCTACGAGAACCTGACGACGGAGCTCGTGCTGCGCACGCAGAAGACCGAGGTCACCGCGCTCTTCACGCTCGTCGCCGCGGTGTTCTCGATCGTGGCGAGCGGACTCTCGCTGCTCTGGTTCAACCGGCTGCCCTAGATCGGGCCTGCTCCGCGCTGATACCGGACCGCATCCCCGAATGGGTGAGTGAGGGTCCCTGATCGCCCGTTAGCGTGCCGAAACACCAACAAAGGTGACTGTGCATGAGGCTGCTTCGGCGATCAGGGTGGGGTCCGGGACGAGCCCGGATGGCACTCTCGTTCACGCTGCGCAGGGCGGCGACGCGCGGGCCTTCGGCGAGCTCTACGAGCGCTACCGCCAACCCCTGTACCGGTATTGCCTCGCGCGCTCGAACTCACCGCACGAGGCGGAAGATCTCGTGAGCGAGGTGTTCCTCAAGGCGATGGAGTCGCTGGCTCGATACCGCGACCAGGGCCTCCCGTTCATCGCGTTCCTCTATCGGGTGGCGCGCAACGCCGCCATCGACCGCACCCGCAAGGAGCGGAGCACCTCGCTGTTCGAGATGACGGTCGAGCCGCGGAGCGGACACGACGTCGAGGGGGACGCCGCACGCGCGTCGGACATGGACGTGGTCCTGGTCGCGTTGCGCAGGATCAAGCCCGAGTACCGCGAGGTCATTCTCCTGCGGTTCGTCGAGGGCTACAGCGCGGCGGACGTCGCGAAGCTCCTGGACAAGGCGGAGAAGGCGGTCTGGAACCTCCAACAGCGCGGCCTCGAGCGACTTCGCGCCGAGCTCCGGCGTTCGGTCGACCCCGTGATCGCCGGCTTGATGGTGGAGCGATGAGCGACGACCGGACGTTCGCCGCCCTGAAGGCTCTGGGCGGGCAGGAGCTCTCGCCTGCGTCGGATCGCGCGATCCGCGGGCGCCTCGAGATGGCGTGGACCGCGCGGCCGCGCTCCGCCCGACGTTCGATCGCGCGCCGGCTGGCGCCGGCCCTCGCGGCTGTCGTCCTCGCCGCGACCTACGGCGGCGCCGCGCTCACCGCGGCCCCGGACAGTCCGCTGCGCGATCCCCGCGGCGCCTTCGCTGACGTCGGCGCGGTATTGCGTGCGGCATCGACGGCTCTGCTCGGGGCCAACGTGCCGCGCATCGAGACCCAGGTCCCGGTCGTGGTGCCGTCGCCCTCGGCGACGCCGCCGGCGGCAAGCTCACCATCTGCGTCCCCGTTGCAGTCCGCCTCGGGCGTGCCGGCGGTGCAACTGCCGTCGCCGGCGTCGCCGGCGGCGACGCGGACCGCGTCCCCGAGTCCCGCACGCACGGTGTCGCCGACGCCCGTCGTCACGCCGACGCCCGTTGCGTCCGCGACCAGGACCCCGGTCACGATCACCGGCCTCGTCAAGGACGCGAATGGCGGCAACGTCGGCGACGCGTGCATCTCCACGTCGGCGACGGTGCCCACCTCGACGACGCAGTGTTCCATCCGGACAACCAATGGCTCGTACTCGATCTCTACGACCTCGTCGGCGGTCGGCCAGTCGATCACCTTGTACGCGTATTGGACGAGTCCGACCGGGCAGCTGTTCAGCGGGAGCGCGAGCGGAACGATGACCGCGCCCACGACCGTCATGCCGACGATCACTCTCACCCTTCGGAAGTAGTACGAGCGGCCCATGAGGAAGGGCCCCGCCCGCCCACGTTGTGAGGGCAAATAGGTCGACGTCGGTCGACGGGATGGGGACCAAGGACATGTGGGCATACCTGATCAAGCTGGTCAGCCTGAGCAAGGGCGTACTCGTCGTGGGTGTCGCGAGCGCCGCGATGCTCTCGACCGCGGAGTTCTCCAACGCGCCATCGCATCACGAGCCGGCGTCACTTTCGGTCGCGGCGGTGCCGGCGACGACGCTGCCGGCCAACTCATCGTCTACGCGCGTTGAGCCAGAGGTCTCGGAAGTGCCAGCGGTTCAACTGCCGGCCGCGCCGTCACCGGCATCGCCTCAGAACGACCGCGTCACGAGCTCGACGGCGCCGCACGCCTCCACGGTCGCGACCGAGGGGCACAGCGACGTCTCTGCGCTCGTCAAGGAGTGCGTCGAGCGGTATCTCGCGCTCCGTCGGCTCGGCGACAGCGCACCCGCGACCGTTCGGCAGTCGACGAGCGAGGTATGCAAGGCCGCGGTCGCGGCAACGGGCTTGACGACGGCCGAGTTCGGCCTGAAGTTCGGCCTGATCACGTCCCCGGCTCCGACGAAGAGCCCGGCGCCGGTGGTCACGCAGGACGCGGCGGCCATGGCTCGTGAATGCGTCACCAAGTACACCGCGAAGGCGGTGGACGCCACCGCTACCTGCAAGAAGGCGATCGAGCTGAGCGGACTCACGAGCGCGCAGTTCGCCGCGAAGTACCTCTCCAGCGCAACGATCGTGGTCGCGCCGTCGCCCACCGTCGCCCCGAAGAGCACGGTGAGCCCCGAGACCACTGCCCTCGTTACGAAGTGCCTCGACCTGTACAAGGCGGCCAAGACCACGGGTGACACGAAGGCCGTGAGCGACGCGTGCGCCGCCGCGATCAAGGCCACCGGACTCTCCTCGTCGGAGTTCTGGGCCAAATATCACCCGACGAGGAACTAGCTCCGCTCACCCTCTCCTCCACGCCCGCGGCGACGGCCCTCAGCCGTCGCCGCGGCGCGTCCGGCGGACTAGCATCGCCGCACACACGCGCAGGAGGTAGGGAATGCTCCGCCAGATCGTGGCCGCCGCCGCACTCGTGCTCGCGACCACCATCCTTCCGCCGCACGCCGCAGCCGCAGCGTCGCCGGTCACGTCGAACGTCAGCTATCACCGTTTCGTCACCGCAACTGCGCCGCTGACCGTTGCTCGTGGCAAGACCGAAGCGACCTGGACGTCGGCTATCTATGCACCAGGATTCGCGTTCACCGAGCTGGTCGCATCCTGGAACGCCGACACGACGGCGAACACGCTCGTCGAAGTGGACATGCAGGCTTCGCCGGACGGGGCGTACTGGACCAAGTGGTACGTCATGGGCCGGTGGACGTATGACGACACCGTCTTTCATCGGACGTCGGTCGGTGGCCAGGGCGACGGCGATGGCTACGTCGCGATCGACACCTTCGTGGCCGGCAAGGTGCCGATGACCTCCTACCGCCTCAAGGTGACGTTGACGCGCGCGAGCGCGAAGGACCCTGCGCCGCTCCTCAGCGCGCTTGGCGCGATGACCTCGGCCGCGCCGGCAAAGTTCGCCGTACCGACGCCCCGTGCCTATACGGGCGCGGCGACGCTGCCGCACGCGGTGCCGCAGTACTCGCAGGAGATCCACCGGGGCCAGTACCCCGAGTACGACGGCGGCGGAGAAGCGTGGTGCAGCCCGACCTCCACGACGATGGTCCTGGGCTACTGGGGCGCCTCACCGAGCGCCGCGGACATGTCCTATATCCCCGCCGAGTACGCGGATCCGCAGGTCGACTACGCCGCGCGGTACACGTTCGACTATCACTACAACGGCACCGGCAACTGGCCGTTCAACACCGCGTACGCCGCACGGTTCGGGATGGACGCGTTCGTGACGCGGCTCCGATCGCTTGACGAAGCGGAAGCGTTCATCCGATCGGGCATTCCGCTCGTCGCCTCGATCGCGGTCGATCCGAACAAGCTCGATGGCTTCCCGTTCAAGAGCTCGAGCGGCCACCTGCTCGTCATCACGGGGATCACCGCTGACGGCAATGTGACCGCGAACGATCCGGCGGCACCGGACAACGCGAGCGTCAGCCGCACGTATGACCGGGGCCAATTCGAGGATGCGTGGCTGAATCACTCCGGCGGGATCGTGTACGTGATCCGGCCAGCCGGTATGGCGCTACCGGCCGCGCCTGCGCAGGCGAACTGGTAGCTAGCGGGCTCCGAATCCTGGCATGAGGGCGGGCACCCGGCGCGCGTACTCCGCGTGCCGGGTGCCGAACGCCTCGCGGAGCACCCGGTCCTCAGCGCCGATGCGCGCGAGCGTCAGCGGAACGACCACCAGCGCGGTCAGGACGAGGAGCGGCACGCTCTCGAGCGCGAGCGCCGCGCCAAGGTGGAAGGCCACGATCCCGAGGTACATCGGATGGCGTACGAGGCCGAACGCGCCGTCGGTCTTGAGGGCGTGGCCCTCGAACAGGTCGAGCCGGATCCCGTAGCTGCGGCCGAGCGTCCACATGCCCCACGCCGCGAAGACCGCGCTTGCCAGCGCGATGAGAAAGCCCGCGAGCTGGACACCGGCGGCGAGATCCAGCGACGGGATCACCGCTGGAAGCCACGCGACTTGGGCATAGGCGAACACGAAGGGAAGCCAGACCACCGGCGGGTAGTACTGGATCCACCACGGCGCCTGGGTCCGGAGGAGGTGCGCTCGGTGGCCGCGGACGAGACGCAGCGCAGCCGCCGACAGGAAGATCACGTGGGCCGAGAGGAGCACGGCGATGCGGATGCTGCGGTCGTCCATCCAATTGATTGTCGGGGCGATGGAGTCTCGCGTCGAAAGCCCCTAAACCTCGGTCACCACAACACCACGCTTGGGCAGATCGAGCAGGTGGGGATCGACTCCCAGGAGTCTTGTGCACTGCCGTTCTGACGTAAGCGACTCGAGGCGGCGACCGACGCGCGCCCTCGCGTAGCACCGAGGCCGACACGACAAGTGCACCTATCGAGTCAGCACACCACATCCCGAACGCGCTTCATCGCGCTCAGACCAACGAGGCTGATGGCAGCCAGGACGGCGGCAACGCCAGTCAGCACGCTGTCGGCCCTCAGTGCCCCGCTCCCGAGTTGTCGCGCACCTTTCAGGAAGTGACTCAGCGGATCTCGGCATCAACCCGAGCCCAGCCTGGCAGCGTTGTAGGGCAGGGTCCGGTCAGCCTCCCGCTCCCTGCTGAACAAAATGGGCAACTGACCCTTCGCGGCGTAACTCCACGAACCGCGGGTTCCCGAACACATTCGCCCGGCCGCGATCCTCGCGCCGGCCGAACGCGTCTTTGGAGGACCGTCGCGCTATCCCTCATGCCGTTGGTTCTCCGTCGCCGTTCGGACCCAGGGCGGCCCGGATGACGAGGCGGGCGCTCCCTCCTTGGACGAGCAGCGTGACGAGCACGACCCCGAAGGTGATCTGCTGGAGGAGGGCGCGCTCCGGGAAGTCGAGCGGGAGCGATAGCGCCGCGGCGACCGCGATTGCGCCTCTGAGTCCCGACCAAAAGACGACATGCCGCCAGCGCAGGGGGAAGTGCGCGGCCCCGCGCAGCCGCCGGTTGAGGGACGATAGCCCGCCGACGATGCCGTACACGATCACGGCGCGGCCGGCGAGGATCCCGAACGTACCCCAGGCGATCGCGCCGGTCACGCCGAGCAAGCCGATCGGCGTGATCTTCAGGCCGACGACGAGGAACACGATGGCCGTGAGGGCGAACGCGACGTATCCCCAGACCGTATCGAGCGCTTCGATGGTGTCCGCCGTCCGCGGCCCTTGATCAATGCCGCGACGGAGCATGACTCCGGCCACGACAGTGGCGACGATGCCGGACAGGCCGAATGCGTCGGCGATGAGGTACGCGCCGTATGCGAGCACGATCGAAATGGTGATCTCGATCGGACGATCGTCAGCCAGGACGATCAGCCGTGCGGCGACGAATCCGCCGATGACACCGACGACGACGCTCACCGCGATCGTCGCGAGGAACGCGACGACCGCACCGGCAGGATCGGTGTGCCCCTGGACGCCGCGGACCGCCACCGCCAGCAAGATGAGTCCCGTCCCGTCGTTCAGCAGGCTCTCGCCTTCGACGATCGTCGCGAGCCGTTCGGGCGCATGAAGCCGCCGAAAGGTCGAGACGACCGCAACGGGATCGGTCGCCGCGAGCATGGCGCCGACGATGAACGCGAGGCCCAACGGCAGCGCGCCTGTTAGCGAGAGCACCACCGCGACGACTGCCGCTGAGATCAGAACTCCGGGAACCGCCAGGACGGTGATCAGGACGAGGCTGCGTTGGAGATGCGACCATTGCAGCCGGTAGGCTGCCTCGAACACGAGCCCGGGCACGAGGACCGCGAGCACCAGGCCCGGCGTGATGACGAGCGGCAGTTCCGGCACGACAGCCGCGACGATGACGCCCGCGAGCACGAGCGCGACCGACTCCGGGACGTAGATCCGTCGAGCGACCGCGGTAATGACCGCGACGAGGGCGAGGATCGAGATGACGAGGCGGATCAGCTCGATCGCGAGCTCGCTCGTATCCGAGAGGGCTATCGCGGCACCTCCGCCAGTCGAGTACCCGGCGCACCGGCGACGGCGGAATGGTAGTTCGCGCTCGTTTCCTCTGAGGGCCGCCGGGTCAGGCGAGCGGGAGGCGAGCGGTCACGCGAAGTGCACGCGTGATCGGATTGCGGTCGAGGTCCAGCGACCCCCCTTGGGCCACGAACAGCAGCTGCGCCAGCTCGACGGACAAGTCCAGGTCGTGGCGCGCGGCCACGGCCGCCTTGCGGTCTCGCTCGGACCTACTTTGCGATGCGATCACGAGTTCGGCGCGCTCGCCACGTCGGCTGATCGACAGCGACACCTCATCGTCCTGCCGCCCCTGGCCGATGAGCGTGACGAGGCACTGCCGCACCCGGGCGCGATCCGCGCGCACCGGAAGTGCGCCGGTCGGCCGAGTAAGCGTGATCCTGCGTACATCCTTCTGCTCGACCCGCAGTTCCTCGACGAACTCCACCAGGTCGAAGGCGTCGAGCTGCAGCGGTAATTGCCCCCCTGCAGCCGGATCATCGACGAGAAGTCGCGGGCCATGAACGCGATCTCTTCGGCCCGCGGCTGCAGCATCGCTCTGAGTTTGTCGGCGCTCCCGTCCCAATGCGCGGCGAGCTCGGCAAGCTGCCGTGCCGGCACCGCCAAGCCTCGGTCGAGCAGTTCGAGCGCACGGCCGCGTTGTACGTCGAGGAGCCGGAGCCGGTCGCGGTCGCGATGGATCTGATCCACCGCTACGGCGGCGATGGACAAGACCAGGGTCCGACTGAGCGCGTTCCAGACGATCGGTGCGCCATTCTGCGTGGGCAAGAGGAGGACATCCGACGAGAGCGAAGACATGCCGGCGCCGATCGCCACGATGACGCCCGAAGACCGGCCCGCATTCCAGCTCGCGGCGACGAGCGGGACGAGATACAGGAGGGTGAGGCTCACGTAGAGCCCGGTCAGGTAATCGAGGTAGCCGATCGCGACCGCGACCGCCAGAAGGCTGACGGTGATGAGAACGGCCCGCTGGCTCACTCGCATGCCATCACGGAATGCTCCGCTTCGTGAACGTAAGTGATCCCAAGCTTTCGCTCAGGCTTGGACTATCGCTTCATCTCGCTAGACCGCCCACGGCGTGAGGCACATCCCCCAAATTGCGTAATTAGGTGATGGTGCGCGAATCAGGGCCTTCTCGTGTAGGTGGCCGGAAGTCGTCATCACGAGAAGGCGAACAGCTGGACTGGGAGGTCAGCCGCCTGTTGGGAGTAAAATCGGGTCTCACCCTGGGCAGATCGAGCAGGTGGTGAGCTCCGCTGACTGTAGATCAGCCGCCTTTGGCTGTGGGGGTTCGATTCCCTCTCTGCCCACCAGATTCCGCAATGACGACGGGCCGAGAGGCTCGTCGTGTCGTTCTCAGCCGGTCGCGGAACGGCGGTTGACTCGCGCGGAGGACAGGTTGATGTAGGGCGCACGGTGGGTCCTCCGCTCGCCGGGCGCGTTCGCACCCCTGGAACACGGTGACGGTACTGGGGAGCATGCGAAACATCTGCGCCGTCGGTGCGTCTTACCAAGTGTGATGCGGATCCGTGCGCTCCTGGCAGTCACGCTCCTATTGGCCGGGTGCGCCCCAGCGTCCATTCCGGATGCAGCGGACAACGGGACGCTCGCCGGCACGCCGGTGCCGACATCGCCCCGCGGATTCCACTCCGCCGCGGGGTTCGACCTGATCCTTGCGCCGGGGTGGACGGCGTCGGACCGGACCGAGTCATTCAACCGCCGCGGCGCGCGTTTGTTCGTCGTGAGCAACCGCCGGCAGCCGCTCGCCGACCCCCAGACCGGCCTGCTGAACTGGACTGACCTCCCCGCCGACCACGTGGTCCTCGAGCTCACCGCGTTCTCGTTTCCCGGAGGGCCCGGCCCGGAGACGGAAACCACGTTCCCGCTGGACTGGCACGCGGCCCAGATCGCGGTCGGGCCGTACGGGCCGTCGCCCATGCTCCACTTCCAGCAGCTGCTGCGGCAGCTGACGCTGACCGCCTACTACGGGCCTGCCGCGAGCCAGGCGGATCGCGACGCCCTCGACTCGCTGGTTGCGAGCATTCGGCCGGAGCCCATTCCCGTGAGCGGGGTGTACGGACGATGGGACGTGCTCGGCCCGCTCGCGACGTTCCCGATCGGTACGGTCCGTCACTTCAGCACACCACAGTCGTCGGTCGGCGGCTTCTTCCTCGTCCGTGGCGCACGCACGCTCTTCGCGCTCATCGATGGCGCGTACCAGTTCATGGGAGCGATGAAACCGTGTCCGATCCGGTACGACGCGTCTGGGCGAACGTTCGTGTGCGATGCGACTGGCGATCGATGGAGCCGGACCGGCGCGCAGCTCACCGGCGGCGGCCTATTCGGTCTCGCCTACCACACCGCGATGGTGAAGGATGGCCTCGTGCTCGTCGGCGGTTCGAGCATGGGCGGCGGCGGACGGCCGCCGACCGAGGCCGACGAGTTCGCAGATCCGATCGACCCCCTGCTGCCGTCGATCGCGCCGACGAAGCAGGAGGTACTCGCGCGCTACGCACTGATCACGACGACCGCGCCGATCGAACGCGGGGAAGCGAAGCTGGTGACACGTGGCCAAGCCCTCGCGAGCGCGGTCATTCGTGGCGCTTCGATCCGGGCGGGGATCGAACGGGTCTGGATCGTCGCGTACCGTGGCGACGTGCGGTTGCCCGGGAGCACCGAGGTGCATGGCCGGTGGGCCGCGTTCTACGTCGACCCAGCGACCGGCGGTGCGATCACGATGGCGTGCTGTGGCGATGGAGACTGGCCATCCGGATTCGACGCGCTGCAGGACGTCGCGGGCAACTGAATTTACACGACGCGGCGCCCTGGTCCTGACTGCGTATCGTGAGCACTGTCGATACGCAGATCGCCACCGCGCGGTCGTTCATCGAAGCGCTGCAAGCCAAGCACGATGATGCAGCGGCCGCGTTCTGCTCGGACGACATCGAGGTGCTCCTGCCGGGTGGGTCCGGTCCGCTGACCGGCAAGGACGGCCTGCGCCAGATGGTCAATTGGGCGCCGAAGCTGGAGCACAGCGCGCGCGGGGCAGAGCAGCGGGGCGACGAGGTGCGCATCTCGACCCTGACCCGCGCCCCAGGGGTCTTCGCGAACTACACGACCTGGATCTTCGTGTTCGAGGGGACCAAGATCAGACGCTTGTCGTTCGAGCTGCGCGCGGCGAACTGACCAGCATGCAGATCGGCGTTGACAGCTTCGCGACGACCATGGGCGAAAGCACCCTCGGCAGTCCGGCGGATCGGCTCCGCGACCTCCTCGATGAGATCGAGCGCGCGGACCAGGTCGGCCTTGACGTGTTCGGCATCGGCGAGCATCACCGCACGGAGTTCGTCGACTCGGCGCCGGCGGTGATCCTCGGCGCGGCGGCGGCGCGTACGAAGCGCAGTCGCTTGACGATCAGCGCGAGATGACGGTCAGGGTCACCTGGGCGCAGGCGCTCGCGTGGCGCATGCAACGGCAGCTGCTCGATCCGACGGGCTCGCTGCCGGTGGCCGGCGTCGTGGGTCGGCTATGCGGCGTCCAGGCCCAGGTCGCGTCCTCGGCCGAGCTCGCCGTGCGCGTTCGGCGCCGATCGTCTCGCACGGGCGAGGTCGCCCGGGCGCTCTTGGAAGGCCGGCTCATCAAGACCTGGGCGATGCGCGGCACGCTCCACCTGCTCACGCCGGAGGACGCGGGCGTATTCCTGTCCCTCATCGCCGCGGGCCGCTCGTGGGAGCGCGCGAGCTGGGAGCGCTACTTCGGCGTGAGCCCCAAGCAGATCGAACAGCTGCGTGATGTCGTCCGTGATGCCCTGGGCGATGGCGCGCTGTCGCGCGAAGAGCTCGTCGCCGCGGTCACGGCTCGACGCGGCTTCGGCCACGTGGGTGACGCGCTCCGCTCTGGGTGGGGGACCTTGCTCAAGCCGCTCGCGTGGCAAGGGGACCTCTGCTTCGGCCCGAGCCGCGGCGCGCGGGTCACCTTCCGGCATCCGCGGGCGGCGAGCGCGCGGTGGGCCGGCCTACCCGCTCCAAAGGAAGCGGCGCCGCGGGCCGTGATCGCGTACGTCGGCGCATACGGGCCGGCGACGATCGATGGGTTCGGCCGCTGGCTCGCCGGCGGTTGGCTCGGCAAACGCCAGATGCGCGAGTGGTTCGCCGACCTTGGGGAGCGTCTCACCGAGGTCGAGGTCGAAGGCGAGCGTCGCTACGTCCTGACGAAGCACCTGAACGCCCTGCTGGCGACAACGCCCACCCGGGCCATCCGGTTGCTCCCGGGCTTCGACCAATACGTCCTCGGGCCGACGACCGCGGACAGCCACGTCGTGGCGGCGAGGCGACGGTCCGCAGTGAGCAAGCAGAGCGGCTGGATCGCGCCCGTCGTGGTCGCGGGCGGGCGGGTCACCGGCACATGGGAGCTGGGTCCGGCCGGTGTTCAGATCGCGTGGTTCGCCGAGTCGGGACGTCCACCGCGGAGTGCCCTGATCGCTGAGGTCGAGCGACTGGCCGCGATCGTTGGTCGCGAGCTCGACCTCGTGGTCAGCCCGTGCTAGCCGCGCCGCCGGCCGGGGCTCTGGCCCCCGCCGCCTCCGGTGTTGGTTCCCGGGGTGCTCGTCCGCGTGACGCTGAAGCTCGATCCATCGCCGCCGATCCCTGAGGGGACCGCGAGTGGCTGATTCGCGGCGTTGGCCATCGTCACGGCCTTTGCGCCGGCCCCGCTGATGCTCTGCTTCTTGCCGTCGACGACCACGGTGCCGGCGGTGAACTGGACCGTGCCGAAGCTGTCGAGCGGCGCGATCGCACGGCCGAGGCTCGGCGCCTCTTCGATCCACTCGGCCGAGGACTTCGACGAGCTGTACCGGATGGTCGTGGTGTAGGTCCGGCCCGTCGTGACGTTCTTCATGTCGATGAGCCAGACGCCGCTCGTCTGTTCCGTGATCGTGACGCTGACGGTGTCACCGGGACCCACCGACAGTGAGATCGTCTTCGTCGATTGCGGCAGCGTCTCGGTCCATGCGTCGTAGGTGATCGTGCCATCGCCGTTGACGGTCGCCTCCGTACCGGCCTGGATGAGATCCGTCGTGTTCGCGCCACCGATGCCGACCCAGGTCGCATCGATGCCGGCCACGTTCGGGTCGGGCTTGGGCACGATCCACGTACCGCTGACGGACGTGTAAGAGCTGCCGCCGGTGGCCACATAACCGGACCAGTTCCGTGACGTGCTGCGTACGCCGGTATTCGTGGGTGTCTGCGGCTGCGTCGGCGTGGTGACGCCCGTGCTGCCCGGTTGGGTGTTGGACTCGATCCGCCAGGTGCCGTTCTCCAGGAGAAGGACGTAGTCGTTCTGATCCGTGCTCTGATCCGTCGAACCGTCCACGTACGTGCTCCGCCAGGTCTCGGTCGTGGTGGCGGTCGCGGTCGTGCCGTTCACGGTGATCTCGCCGAAGCTGATGTCCAGCAGCTCGATCTTCGTCACGCCGCCGCTCGCGAGGTCCTTGTTGGTCTGGACCATTTCCCCGTAGTGGTTGTCCGTTGACGTCGCGCGCATCGGCGACGGATCGTGCATCGCGAACGCCTGCGCCTGCGCCTGGTTCGCCTTCGTGACCACGTCCTTGATCGCGGTCGCGGCCGAGGGATCGGCAGCGGACGCTCGCGCCGCCGGGGATCGCACCGCGTCGGGGAACAGCTGGGGCGTGATCGCGCGGGCGCCACCGATGCCGATCGCGCCGCCGATGACCGCGCCGACCAGCAGAAGGGCCAGTCCGTCATTTGTGCGCGTGCGCTTCGGTGGCGCGGGCGGGGGAGGGGGCGCGAAGATGGGCTGCGTCTGCTCCACCGCCGGATCGCTCCACGGCGACGGCTGTTCGCGCCAGGGGGCCGGCGGCCGGTTGTCGAACATGGTCACAGCATGGGCCGTTGACCTGGGCTGAGCATGAAAAGTCCATGAGAAGCGGGTACTGGGAACGTGAAGGGGCGGAATGGCCCCGTTCTTTGGCCCGTTCGTTGACGCAGGCGCACCCGGAGGCGGATAATCATTCCTGTCCAGGCGCGCGAAGGGGTTGCCGAAAGCAACCTCTTTTTGATGTCAGGAACGAGACCGCCCACCTAGCTCAGTTGGTAGAGCACGTCCTTGGTAAGGACGAGGTCTCGGGTTCGATCCCCGAGGTGGGCTCAAGCCTCGGTGGAAGAAACGTAGCGAGAGGACAAGGACGAAATGGCGAAGAAGAAATTCGAGCGCAACAAGCCGCACGTGAATGTCGGGACGATCGGTCATATCGACCACGGCAAGACAACGCTCACCGCGGCGATCACCAAGACCCTCTCGCTGAAGGGGCAGGCGGACTTCCGCGCGTTCGATTCGATCGATAACGCTCCTGAAGAGAAGGAGCGCGGGATCACGATCTCGATCGCGCACGTCGAGTACGAGACGGACAACCGCCACTACGCGCACGTCGACTGCCCGGGCCACGCCGACTACATCAAGAACATGATCACGGGCGCGGCCCAGATGGACGGCGCGATCCTGGTCGTCTCCGCCGCCGACGGCCCGATGCCGCAGACGCGAGAGCACATCCTGCTCGCGCGCCAGGTGCAGGTGCCGCAGATGGTCGTGTTCCTCAACAAGGTCGACATGGTCGACGACGAGGAGCTGTTGGAGCTCGTCGAGCTCGAGGTCAGAGAGCTGCTTTCCAAGTACGGCTTCAAAGGCGAGGAGATCCCCATCATCCGGGGCAGTGCGCTCAAGGCGCTCGAGAGCACGAGCAAGGACGTCAACGCTCCCGAGTTCAAGCCGATCTTCGACCTGATGGAGAAGGTCGACACCTACATCCCGACGCCGGTCCGGGCCAGGGACAAGCCGTTCCTCATGCCGATCGAAGACGTGTTCGGCATCAAGGGCCGCGGCACCGTCGCGACCGGCCGCGCCGAGCGCGGCGTCGTGAAGGTCGGTGAGGAGGTCGAGATCGTCGGCATCCGCGACGCGCGCAAGTCGGTCGTCACCGGCGTCGAGATGTTCCGCAAGCTCCTGGACCAGGGCGAGGCCGGCGACAACATCGGGCTGCTCCTCCGTGGCCTGGAGCGCGAGGACATCGAGCGCGGTCAGGTCATCGCGAAGCCCGGCACGGTGAAGCCGCACACCAAATTCACGGCCGAGGTCTACATCCTGTCGAAGGAAGAGGGCGGCCGGCACACGCCGTTCTTCAACGGCTACCGGCCGCAGTTCTACATCCGGACCACCGATGTCACGGGGTCGGCGGATCTGCCGGCAGGCACCGAGATGGTCATGCCGGGCGATACCGTGAATCTCACGATCACCCTCATCACTCCCATCGCGCTTGAAGACGGCCTCCGCTTCGCGATCCGCGAAGGCGGCCACACCGTCGGCGCGGGCGCGGTCACGAAGGTCCTGGAGTAGTCCATGCCCAAGGACAACCGCCCGATCATCACGCTCGCCTGTTCGACCTGCCGGTCGCGCACGTACGCGACGACGAAGAACCGGAAGAACGATCCGGACCGTATCGAGCTATCGAAGTTCTGCCCGCGGTGCCGCAAGCACACGGCGCACCGGGAGACGCGATAGGCATACGGCGGTAGCTCAATTGGCAGAGCAACGGTCTCCAAAACCGTAGGTTGAGAGTTCGAGTCTCTCCCGCCGTGCCAATGGCAACACGCATGAAGAGGAGCAAGGTGTAGTGGCGACAGCGACACGTCCAGCCGGCGGGATCGTCCGGTTCGCGCAAGAGTCGTGGTCCGAGCTGCGGAAGGTGACCTGGCCGACGCAGGAGCAGGTCATCCGACTGACCCTGCTCGTCATCGTCATCTCGGCGCTCGTCTCCGCCTACATCTTCGCCTTCGACAACGTGTTCCACCTCGTGATCGACAAGGGCGTGCTCAACATCCCCGATGCGACACCACTGCCGCCGACCCAGTAAGGAGCAGCGATGACCGACGAAACGAACGAGACCACCGAGCCCACGGACGCGGCGACCGCCGAGGCCGCGGAGAGGGAGCAGCCGGACGCGGCCAAGCTCTCGGATGAGGCCGCGGCCGAGGCGGCGCGGGCATTCCTTGGGACTGCCGAGCCCGAGCCCGAGGGCGTGTCGTCCGACGAGGCGAAGGCCGCGTTCCGGCGCGCCGGCGCCGTCGCCGAGGCCGAGCCCGAGCCCGTCGTCGAGCCCGAGCCGGAGCCCGAGCCTGTGGCAGCGCCGCCCGCCGCGGGCAAGGCTGCCGACGAGAAGGACGACAACCGCAGGTGGTACGTCATCCACACCTATTCCGGCTACGAGAACAAGGTGAAGACGAACCTGGAGCACCGGATCCACTCGATGGACATGGGCGACAAGATCTTCCAGGTGCTCGTGCCGACCGAAGAAGAGATCGAGATCAAGAACGGCAAGCGCCATCCGGTCGAGCGGAAGGTCTACCCGGGCTACGTGCTCGTCGAGATGAACATGGGCGACGATTCCTGGTACGTCGTGCGCAACACGCCCGGCGTCACGAGCTTCGTCGGCATGGGCACGACGCCGACACCACTCTCCGACGGCGAGGTGAAGGCGATCCTGCGGCAGATCAAGCTCGACGCGCCGAAGTACAAGGTCGCGTTCACGAAGGGTGAGGCCGTCCGGGTCACCGACGGTCCGTTCACCGATCTCCATGGCGTCGTGGACGAGGTGAACCCCGAGCGCAACAAGGTGAAGGTCCTCGTGTCGATCTTCGGCCGTGAAACGCCGGTCGAGCTCGACTTCCTGCAGATCGAAAAGTTGGTGAAGTAGTCATGGCGAAGAAAGTGAAAGCGATCGTCAAGGTCCAGATCCAGGCCGGCAAAGCCACCGCGGCCCCGCCGGTCGGTACCGCGCTCGGCCCGCACGGCATCAACATGGGTCAGTTCATCAAGGAGTACAACGAGAAGACCGCGCCGCTCACCGGCACCGTCGTGCCGGCGGTCGTCACGATCTTCGAGGACCGTTCATATACGTTCGTCACGAAGAGCCCGCCGGCAGCGGATCTCATCCGCAAGGAGCTCGGCCTCGAGAAGGGCTCGCCGACCCCCAACAAGAACAAGGTCGGCACCCTGTCCAAGGCGAAGGTCCGCTCGATCGCGGAGACCAAGATGGCGGACCTGAATGCGACTTCGATCGACTCCGCGATGCGGATGGTCGAGGGCACCGCCCGTAGCATGGGGGTAGACATCACGAGCTAGCGCGCCAGATCGGCCGACCACGGCCGCACACGTGGAAGACGCCCACCGGCGTCGAGAGGGAGAGCGACATGGCAGACGAGACCGAAGGCACCGCGGCGACCGAGACCACTACCCAGCCCACGCCGGCCGCGCCGGCGAAGGCGAAGGCACCACAGAAGGCCGGCAAGGGCCGGACGCGCGGCAAACGCTACCGGACGCTCGCGGCCAAGGTCGAGCGGACCAAGACGTACAGCCCGGCCGAAGCGGTGAAGCTCGTGAAGGAGACCTCGCAGGCCAAGTTCGATACGTCCGTCGACCTGCACCTCCGGATGGGGGTGGACCCCCGGCACGCGGAGCAGATGGTCCGCGGCTCGGCCGTGCTGCCGAACGGCACCGGGAAGACCGTCCGCGTCGTGGTGTTCGCCCAGGGCGACAAGGCGCGCGAGGCCCAGACCGCGGGCGCGGACGTCGTCGGGGCCGATGATCTCGCCAGGCGGATCGAGGGTGGCTGGCTCGACTTCGACGTCGCGATCGCGACGCCGGACATGATGGGCGCCGTCGGAAAGCTCGGGAAGGTGCTCGGCCCGCGCGGGCTCATGCCGAACCCCAAGTCCGGCACCGTCACGTTCGACGTCACGAAGGCGGTCCGCGACTCCAAGGGCGGTCGCATCGAATTCCGCGTCGACAAGACCGGCGTCGTCCACACCGTGGTCGGGAAGTCGTCATTCAGCGAGCAGGCGCTGCTCCAGAACTTCGCCACGCTCATGGACGCGTTGAACCGTGCGCGGCCCGCGGGCCTCAAGGCGACCTACATCGAGAGCGTCTACCTCACGAGCACCCAGGGGCCGAGCGTTCGGGTGGACCTCGGCGAGGCGACCGCGCTCGCCGGTCGGGCGAACGGCTAGCGGGTAGACTGATCCCAACCACACAGCCAAAGAAGCCGGTTCCCGAAAGGGCTTGAATCCGCCGCACGGCGGAGCCAGCGGAGGCAGGACCAGCGCAGGGCGCCGCCCTGGGCCATGGCCTTCGTCCGCTCGGGACGAAGGCTCTTTCTTTGAACGGAAGGAGGACACATGGCCAAGGTCAAGACCGGGCCCAAGACCAAGCGCAAGGGCGGCGGGATCCCCGCGAAGGCGAAAGCCGTCGAAGGGCTCCAGGCCCAGCTCGAGCGCTCCACCGCGATCATCGTCACGGAGTACAGGGGGCTCACCGTCGCCGAGCTCCAGGATCTGCGGCGGAAGCTGCGGCCTAAGGGCGTCGAGTATCACGTCGTCAAGAACAGCCTGTTCAGCCGGGCCGCGGACGGCAGCGGCAGAGCAGCGCTGCGTTCGCTGCTCACCGGACCGACCGCGGTCGCGCTCGGCACGAGCGACGAGGTCGATCTCGCGAAAGGCTTCCTCGACGAGACCAAGACGTACAAGGCGTTGAAGATCGTCGGCGGCTTCCTCGGCGGACGGGCGATGAGTGCCGACGACGTCCAGGCCCTCGCGAAGCTTCCGTCCAAGCTCCAGCTCCAGGCGACCCTCGTGGGCAGCCTGACCGCGCCGCTCGCGCAGACCGTAGCGGTGCTCCAGGCACCGTTGGCGCAGCTGATCCGGATCCTGAACGCGAAATCGCAGCAAGCTGCATAAGAAGGAGAATCCACCATGGCCGTAGACACTGACACCGCCAAGTTCGACAAGCTCGTCAAGGACATCGAGGGCCTCTCGATCCTCGAGATCGCGCAGTTCGGCAAGTTCCTCCAGGAGCGCTGGGGCGTCTCCGCTGCGCCGGTGGCGGTCGCCGCGGCAGGGGCTGCCGGCGGCGGTGCCGCGGCCGAGGCCGTGGAGGAGAAGACCGAGTTCAGCGTGATCCTCAAGGAAGCCGGCGCATCGAAGATCAACGTCATCAAGACCGTCCGCGAGATCACCGGTCTCGGCCTCAAGGAGGCCAAGGATCTGGTCGACGGCGCGCCCAAGCCGGTCAAGGAGAACGTCGGCAAGGACGAGGCCGAAGCCATCAAGAAGAAGCTCGACGACGCCGGCGCGACGACCGAGCTGAAATAGCGGAATGGCCTGATTTCAGGCCATTTGCCGCACCGCCGCAACCAGGTTCGGTATCGGCAGGCGACGCCTGCCTGTGTGCTGCTGGCGGGGCGCTAGAGTTTCCCGCGCGGGACCGCCTCGGCGGGATCGCGAAAGGTGCCGGACCGGGACCACGCTACGGGCGGGGTCCCGGTCTTGGTTTTCTAGCGCAGGTACGACCCGAGCGATCGCGCATCCAGGAAGCGCGCCCCGGCCTCGCGTCCGAGCAGCAGCGCCGTCTTCGCAAAGACCTCGGCCTCGGTGCCGGTGGGCGCAAGGACGGACACCTCCTCCAGATCGGTGTCCGACGGCAGACCGGTCCGCGGATCGATGAGGTGATGGAGCTTCGGTCCCCAGCGACGCCCGCCGGTCCCGCTCGTCGCCGCGCCAAGATCGCGCACCGTCACGGTCGCGCTGCCGAAGCCCACCGGCCATCCGGCACCGTCCGGTCCATCGCCGCGTGCGCGCAGGTCGCCGGCGAAGTTCGCGAGCGAGTTCGGCCCGATCCGCTCGACCGCTCGATCGGCGAGCCAGCCCTTGGCGAGTCCGCCAAGGTCGATGGACGTGCCGGCGTGCAGTCGCGCGCGACCACCCTCGAGCGCCAGCATGTCCGGAAGCGGGGGAGCGATCACGATCGCGCCAGTCACCGGACCGGGGCCTTCGGCGAAGTCTCGCGTGTAGCCGGCCGCGAGGAGCGCGGGCAATACGCCGGCGTGCACCAGCCCTCCGCTCGCCACGTACGCATCGAGCGCGACGCGCAGGAGCGCGCCAAGGTCCGGGCTGACATCGACCCACCGACCCGCCGACGCGTTGAGCCGCGAGAGCTCGCTATCGGGCGCGAACCGCGATAGGCGGCCGTGCATGGTCGTGATCCACGCGCGCACGCCTGCCAGGTCGGCAGGCCCCAAGGCGTAGAGCTCGCACTGGCCGCCGAGCGCCTCGAACCGGAGCGCCTCGAGGGCCACCATCGCGATCCCACCCTAGCCCCGCCCCGTCCGCCTTATTCGGCACCTTTCCGGCGGGAAGGTGTGGATTTCCCGGGCCGTTGCCTCTTGACAGCCGGGCCGTACAGGCCCAAAGTCGGTCGTTCCCAGTTGACCAGCCGTGCACGTCGTCCTACGATGACGTCCTTGCCATCCGTTTATCCGCTGCGTTTCCGCGCGCCCACGCGCCATTAGCTCTGAGGAGGGCCCCGAATGTCCTTGACCCTCGACCGCCCTGCCGCGTCCCCGATCGAGCTCCAGCGCCGCAACTACGCGTCGCTCCCGGAGGTCCTGCCGCTCCCCAATCTCATCCAGACACAGATCGACTCGTTCAAATGGTTCTGCGAGGAAGGGCTTGGCGAGCTGTTCAAAGAGATCTCGCCGATCCAGGACTTCACCGGAAAGAACCTCGATCTGCGGTTCCTCGGCAGTGAATTCCGTGAGCCCAAGTACTCGGAAGAGGAGTGCCGCACGCGCGACCTGACGTTCAGCAAGCCCCTGTGGGCGCGCGTGGAGCTCGTGAACAAGGAGACCGGCGAGGTCTCGGAGCAGGACGTCTTCCTCGGGGACTTCCCCTGGATGACGGACAAGGGGACCTTCGTCATCAACGGCGCCGAGCGCGTGGTCGTGTCGCAGCTCGTGCGGTCCCCCGGCGTGTACTTCACCGCCGTCGACGACCCCACGACCGGCCGTCAGCTGTATTACGGCAAGCTCATTCCGAACCGCGGGGCATGGCTCGAGTTCGAAACGTCCAACAAGGACGTGATCTCGGTGAAGGTCGACCGCAAGCGCAAGCTGCCGGTGACGACCCTGCTGCGCGCGATCGGGTACTCGACGAGCGAAGAGGTGAAGGCGCTCTTCTCCGCGATCGACCTCGACCCCGAGCACCAGTACATCGCCTCGACCCTCGACAAGGACCCCACGCAGAACACGAACGAGGGTCTGGTCGAGGTCTACAAGCGCCTCCGTCCGGGCGATCCGCCCACGATCGACAACGCCCGCAACCTCGTGAACGCGCTGTTCTTCAACTTCCGGCGCTACGACCTCGCGAAGGTCGGCCGCTACAAGCTGAACCGCAAGCTCGGCCTCGACCTGCCGATGGACACGCGCACGCTCACGAACGACGACCTGGTCAAGATCATCGCCCGGATCATCGAGCTGAACCGCGGCCTCGGGAAGGCCGACGACATCGACCACCTGGGCAACCGCCGGGTGCGCGCGGTCGGCGAGCTCATCCAGGGCCAGTTCCGGGTCGGCTTGCTGCGCATGGAGCGTGTGGTCCGGGAGCGGATGTCCATCGTCGAGCCGGAGAAGGCCACGCCGAAGGAGCTCATCAACATCCGCCCGGTGGTCGCCTCCATCAAGGAGTTCTTCGGCGGCTCACAGCTGTCCCAGTTCATGCAGCAGACGAATCCGCTGGACGAGCTCACCCATAAGCGCCGCCTATCGGCCCTCGGCCCGGGCGGGCTCTCGCGCGAGCGCGCCGGCTTCGACGTCCGCGACGTGCACTTCAGCCACTACGGCCGCATCTGCCCGATCGAGACGCCGGAAGGTCCGAACATCGGCCTCATCGGCTCGCTCGCGACGTACGGCCGGGTGAACCCCTACGGGTTCATCGAGTCGCCGTACCGCCGGATCGTGAAGGACGACGGCGGCAAGCCGCGGGTCTCCGACGAGATCGTCTACCTCACCGCCGACGAGCAGGAGCTCGCCACGGTGGTGCAGGCGAACGCCAGCCTCGACCCGGACGGGTACTTCCTCGACGAGCGCGTGCAGGTGCACCGCGGCGCCGAGTACCACGAGTCGCTGCCGTCACTGGCCGAGTTCATGGACGTGTCGCCGAAGCAGATCGTCTCGGTCTCGGCGGCGCTCATCCCGTTCCTCGAGCACGACGACGCGAACCGCGCCCTCATGGGCTCCAACATGCAGCGTCAGGCCGTTCCGGTCATCCGTCCCGAGTCGCCGATCATCGGCACCGGGATCGAGTACCGCGCCGCGAAGGACTCCGGCCAGGTCGTGGTCGCTCGCGCCGCCGGCACCGTCCGCTCGGTCTCGGCGACGGAGATCTGGGTCGAAGAGGACGAGGGCGATGCGTACCGCTACAAGCTCCAAAAGTTCGTCCGTACGAACCAGGGCACCTGCTACAACCAGCGGCCGATCGTTTCGGTCGGCGAGCGGGTCACCGCTGACTCGGTCATCGCCGACTCGTACTCCACCGACAAGGGGGAACTGGCCCTCGGCCAGAACATCCTCGTCGCGTTCATGCCCTGGGAGGGCGGGAACTACGAGGACGCGATCATTCTGTCCGAGCGCATCGTCCAGGAGGACAAGTTCACCTCCATCCACGTGGAGAAGTACGAGGCCGAGGCCCGCGACACCAAGCTCGGCCCGGAAGAGATCACCCGGGACATCCCGAACGTCGGTGAGGAAGCGCTCGCCGATCTGGATGAGAACGGCATCGTGTACATCGGCGCCGAGGTCGGCCCGCAGGACATCCTCGTGGGCAAGATCACGCCGAAGGGCGAGACGGAGCTGACGGCGGAAGAGCGCCTCCTGCGCGCGATCTTCGGTGAGAAGGCCCGCGAAGTGAAGGACACCTCGCTGCGGCTGCCCTCGGGCGAGCACGGCAAGGTGGTCGACGTCGCGATCTTCTCGCGCGAGAACAACGACGAGCTCCTGCCCGGTGTGAACAAGCTCATTCGCATCGCGGTCGCCCAGAAGCGCAAGATCAGCGTCGGCGACAAGATGGCCGGACGCCACGGCAACAAGGGCGTCATCGCCAAGATCCTCCCGGTCGAGGACATGCCGTTCCTCCCGGACGGCACGCCCGTCGACATCGTGCTCAACCCGCTCGGTGTGCCGAGCCGGATGAACATCGGGCAGATCCTCGAGACCCATCTCGGCTGGGCCGCGCAGGCCCTCGGGATCAAGGTCGCCACGCCCGTCTTCGACGGCGCGAAGGAAGCCGCGATCAAAGCCACCCTGCGCGACGCCGGTCTCCCCGAGACCGGGAAGATCCAGCTCCGCGATGGCCGTGACGGCCGCGCCTTCGAAGAGGAGGTCACGGTCGGCTACATCTACATGCTCAAGCTGCACCACCTCGTCGAGGACAAGATCCACGCGCGCTCGACGGGTCCGTACAGCCTCATCACCCAGCAGCCGCTCGGCGGCAAGGCCCAGTTCGGTGGCCAGCGGTTCGGCGAGATGGAGGTCTGGGCGCTCGAGGCCTATGGGGCCGCGTTCATCCTCCAGGAGCTGCTCACGGTGAAGTCCGACGACGTCATGGGCCGCGTGCAGACGTACGAGGCCATCGTCAAGGGCGAGGACATCCAGCCGCCGGGAGTGCCGGAAAGCTTCAAGGTGCTCATCAAGGAGCTCCAGTCGCTCGGCCTGTCGGTCGAGGTGCTGAACGAGAACGAAGAGGAGATCCGGTTCATCGAGGAGGCCAATGCCCTCGCGACGCCGGACCTCGGCATCAACATCTCCGGCCTGGAGGCGGGTAACTAATGCTCGAAGTCAACGAATTCAACGCGATCCGCATCTCGCTCGCGTCGCCGGACCAGATCCGGTCATGGTCGAGCGGGGAAGTCACCAAGCCGGAGACGATCAACTACCGCACGCTCCGTCCGGAAAAGGATGGCCTGTTCGACGAGCGGATCTTCGGTCCGAC
>JBBQZK010000021.1:0-32189 GCA_038207785.1 Candidatus Limnocylindria bacterium
GATCGACAGGCCGGCGTTCGTTCGGCGGCCTCGCGCACGCATGCGTTCTCGGGCCGCACAGACCCGGTCGCGCACGACGGCGGACGTCTCGCGCGTCCGGTCGTCCCGCAGCTGCTCGTACTCGACCCGTGGCACATGCACGCGCAGGTCGATGCGATCCATGACCGGCCCGGAGATGCGGCCGCGGTAGCGCTCGACGGCATCGGGCAGGCATGTGCACTCCGACCCCTGGTCACCAAAGTGTCCGCACGGGCAGGGGTTCATCGCCGCGACGAGGACGAACCGGGCGGGGTACGTCGCCGCCCCGCCCGCGCGCGAGATCGTGATCGCGCCTTCCTCGAGCGGCTCGCGCAGCGTGTCGAGGACCTGCGGCTGGTACTCCGCGAACTCGTCGAGGAAGAGCGCACCGGCATGTGCGAGGCTCACTTCGCCCGGACGCGGGGGCGTTCCCCCGCCGACGAGGGCCAGATGCGATGCGGTGTGGTGGGGCGCTCGGAATGGTCGCGCCGTGAGGAGCGGATGCTCGGGGTCGATCAGCCCGGCGACGCTGTGCACCGCGCTCGCCTCGACCGCCTCGTCGGGATCGAGGGGCGGAAGGATGGACGGAAGCGCCCGCGCGAGCAGCGTCTTGCCGGTGCCCGGTGGCCCGACGAGCAGGAGGTTGTGCCCACCCGCGGCGGAGATCTCGAGGGCGCGCTTCGGTGTCTCCTGTCCGACGATGTCGGCGAGGTCGGCGGCCCAGCGCGGCGCGGCAGCGACCGCCGGCGGGCCGACCGGCGCGATCCGCGTCGTCCCTTCCAGATGCGCGACGACCGCACCCAGCGTCGCGAACGGGAAGGCCTCGGCGCCGAGCGCGGCGGCCTCGCCGGCGTTGCCGGCGGGCACGTACGCGCGGGTGATCCCGGCGCTCATCGCGCGGCGCACACGGGGCATCGTCCCGCGTACCGCCCGCAGGGCGCCGTCGAGGGCGAGCTCGCCCAGGCAGAGCCCGTCGGGATCCGTTGACAGCTGGCCGGTCGCGCGCAGGATCGCGAGGGCGATGGGAAGGTCGAACCCGGTGCCTTCCTTGCGACGCTCGGCCGGAGCGAGGTTCACCGTCACGCGGCGGAGCGGGAACTCGAATCCGGCGTTCCGGATCGCGGCGCGGACCCGTTCGCGGGCCTCCTGGACCGCGCTGTCGGGCAGGCCGACGATGGAGAAGTGCGGTAGCCCATTGGCGACGTCGGCCTCGACCGTCACGAGGGCGGTCTCGAGCCCCCAGAGGGCGCAGCCCAGCGTCCGCGCCACCGCCGCCACGCCCGGATAGGACGTTACAGCGGGCGAGCGGGCGATAGGACTATCGATCGGGACCGCCGTCCTGGCTATTGACCGGCTCCCTAGCTCGCTAGTACGGTGCCGTCGGCGACCGAATCCGGGTGCACCGGAGGCTCCGGCGCCCGAAAGAGGGAGCGGCACGGTGATCGAGCGAGCGAGCCCGGCCGACCTTGCTGCCCTCCTGAACGGCGCCGCCACGTTGAGCCGCTCCGGGAACCGGACGGCCGCGACCGCCGCCCTGCTCACGGCCGTCGACCTCGCTCCCGATGACCGGACCGCCCACCGCAGGCTCGCCGCGGCCTACGCCGTGGGCGGCGACACCGCCAGCGCCCGTGCCGAATACGACCGGTTCATCGCCCGCCTCGAGGTCGCTGGATCGTTCGAGGCCGCCATCACCGAGCGTGCATACGCCGCGGCGCTCTTCGCACCGCGACCGGCGCCGATCACCCGTCGACAGGGACGACTCACGGCCGATCAGGCGTTCGCGCTCCGACGCGTTGCCGTGGTCATCGTGGCCATCGCGGCGACGGTCGCGGCGATGTTCGCCGCCGGCGCGCAGATCTTCGCGAGCGGCGGTCCGCTCTAGCCCGCGACCTCGACGATCTCGACCGACATCCCCGCCGCGTCCGCCGTCACCGCCGCCACAACGACCCGGATGCGCCCGCGCACGCGATGCTCCGTGGCCCACGCGAGCGCCAGGCCATGCAATCGCGCGACCTTGCGCCGGTCCACCGCTTCGACCGCGCTGACGAACGATCCGCGCCGCCGCGTCTTCACTTCCACGAACACGTGCCCGCCCCGGTCGTGGCCGACGATGTCGAGCTCGCCATAGCGGGTGCGGGCGTTGCGCTCCAGGATGCGCACGCCGCGCCGCTCGAGCTCGCGGGCGGCGGCGGCCTCACCCTGATCACCGAAGACACGACGGGGATCCGGCATCTCTCGACCGGGGATGTCGGCCCGGGCTTGCCGCATTTCTCGCGCCGACCGGACAGTGCGATCGAACCCGTCGGATCTAGGCGGCCGACAGGTCCTTGCCGAACGTGATCCAGACCGGCTGCTTCGCGAATCCGAGGGCCTCATTGATCGCGAGCATCGGCCGGTTGATCGATGCGTTCCAGGTGCGGATCCCACGGAGACCTTCGCGCTTCGCGTACTCGATGGTCTTGAGCTTCAGGGCCATCGCGATGCCCTTGCCGCGCTCCTCCCGCAGTACCGCGGTGAGGTGCTGGTAGATCACACCGGGATCGGTGCCCTCCTTCCCCATCGAGCACTCGCCGACGTACCGGCCGTCGCGGATCGCGAGGAAGTGCGCCTCGGGGAGCGCGTACGGCGCCCGCAGGACTTCCTGCTCGAACCGCTCGTACGGCGAGGGCGTGGCCGGGTCGAGGACCGGAACGTCTTTCCGGGCCTCCTCGTGCAGGACCCACGCCTTCCGGACCGCGTCCGTGTCGGACCCGCGCAGGTCGGCGAGGGTCGTCAGCCGCACGCCGGCTGCGGCTGCGCGCGCGGGTGCGGCCGCGAACGCGGCCGGGTCGAACGCCGCGACCTCGAGGCGCGACTCCCAGTCGCGCCTCAGCTCGACCGCGCCCATCGCGCGCGCGAAGGCGAGGCTGGGCGTATCGGACTCTTTCACGCCGTTGCGGATCCAATGCGCGTTGCGCGAGGACAACACGGCCACGGCGTCATCCAGCAGCGTGCGGCCGATGCCGCGCCGCCGCGACGCCGGGCGGACGACGAGGTCGATGGTGTAGTTGGCCGCCGCGAACTGGCCGCGCGAGTGCGAGACCTCGCAATAGCCGACGGCGGCGCCGGCCTTCTCCGCGATCACGCGCCGCCTGTAGTAGCCCTCGGGGGTCCAGTCGCGGTCGAAGTGCGTCATCTCTTCGATGGTCCACGCATAGTCCGGATACGCCAGGTTCGCGAGCTCGACGAACGTGGCGTAGTCGTCCGTCGTGAACGGCCGGATGGTGATCGGCGGACGCCCGATGGCGGTGATGACCGCCTCAGGCCGTCGCGACGTCGAGCTCGAGCTGCTCGCCGAGCAGCATGATCTTCACCGTCCCGAAGTCCTGGCGGTGGAACGGCGTGACGCCGAGCTCGCGAAGCGCCTTGCGGTGGTCGATGGTCGGGTAGCCGCAGTTGTGCTCCCAGCCGTAGCCCGGGTAGCGGCCGGCAAGCTTCTCCATCAGCCGGTCGCGGGTCACCTTCGCGATGATGGAGGCGGCGGCGATGGCGAAGCTCTTCATGTCCCCCTTCACGATCTCGGTGTGCTTGCCCGGAGCGAATGCCGGGTCGAGGATGCGGCGGCCGTCGACGAGCACGTGGTCGTATTCGCCGATCTGGCGAAGGGCGCGTTGCATCGCGAGGTGGCTCGCGTGATAGATGTTCAGCCGATGGATCTCCGCGACGGACGCAGCACCGATGCCGATGCGGGTCACCCGCGCGCGGATCTCGGGGACGAGTTCCTCGCGCTGCAGGCGGGTCAGCAGCTTGGAATCGCGCACCGCGCGGATGAGCCGCACTTCGGGCGTCACCAGACACGCCGCGGCGACGACCGGACCGGCGAGGGTGGCCATGCCGACCTCATCGACACCGACGACCCGAAGGAGGCCTTGGTCCCAGAGGGCTTTCTCGTAGCGCAGGCTCGGCACGGATCGATTATCGCGGGCCGGATGGGCCCGCGGGGTCATCGCGCGATCAGCGACGCTTTTCGCGCAGCGTCGCGGCCTTGCCGACGCGCTCGCGCAGGAAGTACAGGGCCGCGCGGCGGGCGTGGCCGTGGCGAAGCACCTCGATCTTGTCGAGCCGGGGCGAGTGGACCAGGAATGTGCGCTCGACACCCACGCCGCTCGCGATCCGGCGGACCGTGATCTGGGCATTGAGGCCCCCACCGCGGACGCGGAGGACCGTGCCCTCGTAGGCCTGGAGCCGCTCGCGCGTGCCCTCGACGACGCGCACGGATAGGCGGACGGTGTCTCCGGGCCGGACCTCGGGGAGGTCGGTCTTCAGCTGCTCGGAGGCAAGCGTCTTCAAGACGTCATTCATCGGCATAACGGTCGTGCTCACGGGGTCATCGAATGGTACCTGATGGACCGGCCTTTTTCAGCCGGTCGATGATCGTCACGTGCGAGACGCCGTAGTGCCGCGCGAGCTCGCGCACCGTCAGCCCGGTCGCCCGCATGCGCGCGACCTCGGAGGCCGTCGGGCCACGCTGGGCACCGCGCGCATCGCGCAGCCGCACGCCCGCGGCGCGGAGGCGCGCCCGCACCGTCGCCGGCGAGATCCCGAATCGAGCGGCGATGCGATAGGAGCCGACGCCGGAGCGGTACGCGGCGACGAGATCCGCATCGGCGACGGGGGCCTTAGCCGCAGGGCGCGGGAGGCGAGCCCGTTCCGCAGGCGTGAGGTCCGCGTGCTCGAGCAGGTCCGGCCGGCGCTCCGCGGTGCGGCGGATCGCTTCCGCGCGGCGCCACTTCGCGATCGACGCGTGGTCGCCGGACACCAGCACCGCTGGCACCTTCCGGCCCTCGAACTCGGGCGGCCGGGTGTACTGCGGGCCTTCGAGGAGCCCGGACGTGTGCGACTCCTCGGTCAGCGAGGCCGCGTCGATGACACCCGGCAGCAAGCGCGCGACCGCGTCGATGACGACCATCGCAGGCAGCTCGCCGCCCGTCACGACGTAGTCGCCGATCGACAGCTCCTCGTCGATGTCGGTCTCGATGACGCGCTCGTCGACTCCCTCGTAGTGGCCGGCGACCAGGACGAGATGGGCGACGGACGCGAGCCGGCGGGCCGCCGCTTCATCGAAGAGCCGTCCCTGGGCCGACAGGAGCACGACATGGCCGTCCGGTCCCTTCAGCGCACGGATCGCGGGTGCGAGCGGCACCGGGGTGAAGACCATGCCCGCGCCGCCGCCGTACGGAACGTCGTCGACGGTGCGGTGGCGATCGGACGACCAGCCGCGCAGGTCGTGGAACGCGAGCTCCAGCGCCCCGCCCGCGCGCGCGCGGGCCACGATGCTCTCCGCGAACGGGCTGTCGAACATCTTGGGGAAGAGCGTGAGCACATCGATGCGCATCACAGCTCCTCCTGCGGCGCGACGACCACGCGGCCACCGGCCAGGTCCACTTCGCGCACCACCGATGCGATCGCCGGAAGCAGGAGCTCTCCGCCCTGCGCGCGGGTCACGACGAGCACGTCCGTCTCGCCGGCGCGAAGGATGTCGCTCACCGTACCCACGGGCGCGCCGTCGGCGGTCTCCGCACGAAGGCCGACGAGATCGGCCCAGAGGTAGCGGCCCTTCGTCGCGCGACGGGCTTCGTCGATCGGGACGCGCAAGGCCAGGCCCCGGAGGGGCTCGGCCTCGGGCCGCGACGCGTAGCCGTCAAAGCCGATGATCGGCTCGGCCGCCGTACCGCGGATCGAACGGATCGTGAGCGGACCGAGCCCGTCACAGTCCAGGGACGCGCCAACGCGGAACCGGTCGGGGACGTCGCTGCGGGGATCGACGCGGACCTCGCCCCGAACGCCGTGCGGCGACTTGATCACGCCCACGACGAGGCCGTCGCTAATCGATCTCGAGGTTGACCTTGGTCCCGTCACGTGTGGCCATCACCTTGAGCAGGGCGCGGATCGCCTTCGCGATCCTGCCGCCACGCCCGATGACCTTCCCGACGTCGGCTTCCGCGACCTGCAGGTGCAGCTTGAGGAAATCGCCGTCTTGCTCTTCCTTCACCACGACGCCGCTCGGATCGTCCACCAGGGCCCTCGCGACGTGCTCGAGGAGCGCGGCTTCCTTGCTCACCGCGCGACGGGCGGGACTTCGGCGTCCGGGATGCCGCTGCGCACGAGCAGCGCGCGCGCGGTCGAGGTCGGCTTCGCGCCATTCTTGATCCAGTGCCGCGCGCGATCGGTGTCGAGCACCAGCGCGCCCGGATCCGTCCGCGGGTTGTAGTGGCCGATGATCTCGATGAACTTGCCGTCGCGCGGCGACCGCGAGTCGGCGACCACGACGCGATATGTCGGGGCCTTCGTCTTGCCGGTGCGCCGAAGTCGGATATGCACAGCCAAAGTCAGACGTTCCTCCGTGAAAGTTGTGCGCGGGTAGAACAGAAGTATACCGGGGTCAGGGTCATGACGCTTCCCTGGGACCTAAAGCGGGGGCTCGGTCGCGTGAAGCTGAAGGATCGTGACGTCAGCGCTCTCCGGCGAGGGGAAGCCAACTGATGTCAATGCCTTCTTGAACTCAGGACTCCACCAACGATTCCGAACGTGGTCCTCCGATTCCCAGACACCGATGATGAAAAGGGCTCCGTTTCCGATCGCGCAATGGTGCCGGAGCTCTCCGAATGAAGTCGCACCCCCCACGGCTCATGACCAGCTCGTGCGCACGGTCATATGCCCGTACCAGCTGGTCGACGTCGCCGTCGAAGCGCGCGATCAATATCACAGCCAAACAAATGTCTCCCTCGATGGTCTCAGAAGCTCAACCCCAGCGCGCTGCAGAAGAACAGCCAACACCATCCGGGCGAATCGTTCGTGCTGTCACCAAGCGGATCGTCGCGCGCGGAGCCGACAACAGGCCGACGCTCGAGGTCACATACGCATTCCGGGGATCCGAGGCAGCTTCCCGCGCTTCGCCATGGCCCCGAACTGCTTCATCATGACCTGCATCTCCTTGAACTGCTTGAGGAGCGCGTTCACCTCGGAGACGGTGACACCCGAGCCCTTCGCGATGCGCTTCCGGCGTGAGCCCGTAAGGATCTCAGGCTCCTGTCGCTCCTGCATCGTCATCGACGAGATGATCGCCTCGATCGTGCGCATCTGACGCTCGGCCTGCTGCGGGTCCGGCAACTGTTTCGCGAGGCCGCCCATGCCGGGCATCATCTTCAGCAGGTCGCCGATCGGGCCCATCTTCTTCACCTGCTGCATCTGCTTGTAGAAGTCATCGAAGGTGAATTTCGCCTCGAAGAGCCGCTTGGCCTGGGCCTCCGCGTCCTTCTCGTCGACGTGCTCCTGGGCCCGCTCGACGAGCGTGAGGATGTCCCCCATTCCCAGGATCCGTGTCGCGAGCCGGTCCGGATGGAACACCTCGAGCCCGTCGAGCCGCTCGCTCGTCCCGAGGAATTTCACCGGCACGCCCGTCGCCGCGCGAATGGAGAGGGCCGCGCCGCCGCGCGCGTCGCTGTCGACCTTCGTGAGGACGAGCCCGCTGACCGGGAGCCGGGCCTTGAATGCCGTCGCCGCCTCGACCGCGTCCTGTCCGGTCATCGCGTCGACGGCCAGCAGGACCTCGTGCGGTGCCGCGGACCGGATGATCGCCTCGACCTCCTGCATCATCGCCTCATCGACGTGGAGCCGGCCGGCGGTGTCGACGATCACGGTGTCGCGGCCATCGGTGACGGCGCCCGCGATCGCAGCTGCGACGTCCTCGGCCACGCGGTCCGGACGGACGGTACGAACGGGCACCCCCAGGGACTTGCCGAGCGACTGGAGCTGATCGACGGCCGCCGGCCGGTGGACATCGGCGGCGACGAGCAACGGGTGGCGACCCTGCTTGCGCAGGACGTTCGCGAGCTTCGCGACGGTCGTCGTCTTGCCCGAGCCTTGCAGTCCGACGAGGGCGATGACCGTCGGTGCCGTGGTCGCCTTCGCGAGCGGCACCGCGTCGCCGCCGAGCATCTCGACCAGCGCATCGTGGACGATCTTCACGACCATCTGCGCGCCGGTGATGCTCTCGAGCACCTTCTCGCCGATCGCCCGCTCGCGCACCGTTGCGACGAGCTGACGCACGATCTTGAAGTTCACGTCGGCCTCGAGCAGCCCGACGCGCACGTCGCGGAGGGCCTCGTCGAGGTCCGCGTCGGTGACGCGCGCGCGTCCCTGAAGCTTCTCGAAGGTCGCCGTCAGGCGGTCGGAGAGCTGCTCGAACACTCCGGCCAGGCTAGCCCGCCGCGGGGGTCACCGGCCGAGCGCCTTCTTCGCCTTGCGCGCGTCCCGCACGCCGAATCCGATCGTGCGCGAGCGCTTCCCGGTGCCGGTCATGTATGCGGATTCCACGCTCACGCGGCCCTTGCCCAGACGCGTCGCGACGCGGGCGAGCGTGCCTGGCTTGTCAGAGAGGCGCACCTCGATGAGCTTGCGATCGCTCGCGACGCGCAGCTTCGCCTTCATCAAGGCCCGCCGGGCGCGCGCCGCGTCCTTGTCGGCGACCACGATGTGGATGACGCCCTTGCCGCCCATCGCGCTGCCCGCGAGGGCCGCGATGTTCACGTCCGCGTCACCGAGCGCGGTGGACACCGCTGCGAGCTGGCCGGCGCGATTCGGCACCTTGATCGTGAGCTCCGTCGTCATGTCATTCCTCCCGTACGCCTGACGGCATTGTCTGCCTCTCCGGCATCAGGCGTAGCGGAGAAGCGACCGCTCGTAGCGCTCGCCGTCGTGCTCGTGCAGCGTGAGCCGCTCCAGGCGGACGGTCCCGGCGGGACGAAGACTGCCCTCGAAGAGCCGCCGGGCATCCGGTTCGGCGGTGATCAGGGTCGCGTGGGTCAGGAACACCTCATCGACGGCGCGCTGCGCGAGGAGCTGGCCGGCGAGCGTCGGCCCGCCTTCGCACAACAGGAACCGCACGTCGCGCTCGCGGAGGACCTGCAGCAGCAGCTCGAGATCCACGTCCGCGGTGCCGAACGCCTGGACCTCCGCGCCGGCGGCGCGCACGGCGGCCACGGCCGCAGGTGTCGCGCTCGCCGCTGTCGCGACGAGCCGTCCACCCGGATGCGCGAAGAACCGGTTGTCGAGGGGGAGCTCGCACGTGCGGGTCACCACGATCGCGAGCGGCTGCCGGTCCCGTCCTTTGACGGAGGGCGCGAAGGGGTCGACCCGCAACGTGCCGGCGCCGATCATCACGGCATCCGCCAGGGAGCGCAGGTGCGCCATCAGCGCGCGGTCGGTCCGCGTGCCGATCTCGGCCCGGCCCTCGTAGCTCACCCGGCCGTCCGCGGTCATCACGAAGTTGAGCGCGACGTGCGGCCGGCCGTCGTGCGCCGGTGGCTCGAGGAGATCGCGGTGCAGCGAGCCGAGATCGTCGGTCCCCACCGCGCCGAGTCGCGCGAGCTCAGCCATTCGCGGGCAGTAGCGCGTCGACGAACGCGCGTGGGTCCATCGGGATGAGATCACCGGCCTTCTCGCCCACCCCCAGGAGCTTAACCGGCAGCTTCAGCTCGTCGGCGATCGCGAATACGGCGCCGCCCTTCGCCGTCCCGTCGAGCTTCGTGATCACGATGCCCGTCACCTGCGCTGTCTCGGTGAACTGCCGAGCCTGCATGATTGCGTTCTGCCCCGCGGTGCCGTCAAGGACGAGGAGGACCTCGTCCGGCGCGCCGGATCGCGCGCGCCCGGCGACCTTCACGATCTTCCCGAGCTCGTCCATCAGATGGCCCTTCGTGTGCAGCCGGCCCGCCGTGTCGGCAATGATGGTCGTATTGCCCCGGGCGATGCCGGCCTGGATCGCGTCGAAGACCACCGCGGCCGGGTCGCCATCGGGCGTGCCGCTCACGATCGGCACGTCCACGCGCTTCGCCCACACCTCGAGCTGTTCGATGGCCGCAGCGCGGAACGTATCCGCCGCGACGAGCAATGGCTTCTCGCCGGCATCGCGCAGCCGCTTCGCGAGCTTCGCGGCGGTCGTCGTCTTGCCACTGCCGTTCACGCCGACCATGAGGATGACGCGCGGGACGCCGGCGCCCCTGTTCAGCGCGCGGTCGCCGGGCTGCAGCACGGCGATGAGCGCCTCGCGCACGGCCTCCAGGACCTTCGGCACGGTGTCGGCCTTGCGGTCGGCCACGACGTCCCGCACCTGAAGCATCACCGAGTCGACGAGCGAGACCGAGATGTCCGAGCGCAGCAGCGCCTCTTCGAGCTCGTCGAGCCACTCGGGCGTCACCGGCCGGTCCGTCGTACGGCCGAACAGGCGGGAGAGGAATCCGCCGCGGGTCTTCGCGAGGCCGCTGTCCATGCTCACGGCACTCAGTCTGACGACTGCTAGCGTGACGCGCCGTGAACCCCGATGAGGCCGAACGGGTCGCGATGGACGACGAGCCCGCGTGCGACGGCTTTGACCGCGTCGAGCGCGGCGACGTCACGTACAAGGTCGGCGCCGATCTGCTGCCGTGGAGCAACGGCGTCTCGTACGCGCGGTGGCGACCTGAGGAGGTCGAGGCCCGCGCCCTCGAGCTCATCGCCATGTTCCGTGCGCGCGGAGCGGCGTTCACCTGGCAGATCGGCCCGAACACGGACGCCGTCGGCCTCTCACGCGTCCTGGCCGCGAACGGTCTGCGCCGCGAGGTGGACGCGCTCTTGCTCGTGGCGGCCCTGCCGATCCGCGGCCGCCTTCCGCGGCACGATCTCCGGCTGGTCGAGGAGTCGGACGAGCGCACCGCGAGCGATGCGATCCGCATCGACCGCGACCGGACGTCGGATGAGGTCCGGACCCGCGTCGAGGCGCGGCTCCGCTACCTGCGGTGTCCGTCGCGCCGCGGCGGCGGTGTCGTCGCGTATCGCCGCGATCAGCCCGTGGGCTACGGACGCTGGCGATACGGGAGCGACGGCGGAACGGTCTACCTCAGCACGGCGCTGACGCTGCGCCCGCACCGCCACACCGGCGTCTACACCGCGATCCTCGGGTGGCGCCTCGAGCGCGCCGTACGCGACGGGAAGACGGCCGCGGTCGTCGTCGCCGAGCGCGCGTCGACGGCGCCGATCCTCATGCGCAAGGGGTTCCGCGAAGTCGGTGGGCTCCAGGTCTGGATGGCGGTCTAGCCGACGGCGCGCTGATCCACGTCCGCGAGCCGCATCGACAGCACCTTCGAGCTGCCGCCTTCGTCCATCGACACGCCGTACAGCGTGTCCGCAGCCTCGATCGTCTTGCGGTTATGCGTCACGACGATGAACTGCGTGCGGTCGGTGAGCTCGCGCAGGGCTTCGGTGAACCGGCCGACGTTGCGCTCGTCGAGCGCCGCGTCCACCTCGTCGAGCACGCAGAACGGAGTGGGCTTCACGCGAAGGATCGCCAGGAGTAACGCGGTGGCGGTGAGGGCGCGCTCGCCGCCGGATAGCTGCGCAAGGGAACCGATGCGCTTGCCCGGCGGACGCGCGTAGATGTCGATGCCCGGCTCGTCGGGATCCTCGCTCATCCGCAGCGACGCCTGGCCTCCATCGAACAACCGTTTGAAGAACACGCTGAACTCGCGGTCCACGGCCTGGAACGTCGCGCTGAACTGTTCCGCGATCGTGGAGGCGAGATCGTCCGCGAGCGAGCGCAGGTCCGCGATCGCCTTATCCAGATCCGCCCGCTGCTCCGAAAGGAACCGGTGGCGCTCGCCGATCTCGCCGAGCTCGGCGGCGGCGAGCGGGTTCACCGGCTCGAGCGCAATGAGCTTGCGACGCAGCCGCTGCAGGTCCCGCAGCGCGTTCGACTTCTCCTGCTCGGATGGCTCGTCATCGAGCTCGATCGACTCGGGGTCGGGCAGCGGCTCGTCGTCGGGGAGCCCGAGCTCCGCGCGAACCTGCTCTTCGAGCAGGGTGAGCGCGCCGGAGGCCCGCTCTTCTTCGACGCCCACCTTCGAGCGCTCGCCGCGCAGCTCCGCCAGTCGCTCGCGGGCCTTCGCGAGGCGCTGCTCGGACTCGCGGCGCGATCCTTCGGCCGCGAGCGAGCGCTCGCGCGCGATCTCCGCCGACCGGCTGGCCTCCTTCGCGTCCGCGGCGGTGCGCCCCTGGTCCTGCTGCGCCGCGGACAGCCGGGCTTTCGCGTCGCGCTCCTGCTCGAGCAGCGCCCGCAGCCGGGCGTCCTGGTCGGCGATGCGCTTCTCGGTGGACGCGACCTGCTCGTCCAGGGCGTCGCGCAGCCGCGCGAGCGATGATCGGCGTTCGTCGCTCGTGGCCGCATCGAGCCGGGCGTCCTCCGCCCGCTGCGTCGTCGCCGCGTGCGCGTCGAGCGCCACACGCTCGTCGCGCTGCGTCGCCGCGAACGCCGTGAGGGCCGTCCCGGTGGCCGCCTTCGCGACATCGCGGCCCGCGCCGAGCTGCTCCCGGCGCGCGATGAGCTCGCCTCGCTCGCGCTCCACCGCGATGGCCCGGGCTTCGCCGGCGCGCACGAGATCCCGTACGTCCGCCTCGCTCGCCGCCAGGACGTCGGCCGCGGCCTCGAGGCGGCCACGCTCGCGCTGGGCGTCGGCGAGCCTGGCCTCCGCCTCGGCCAGCCGTGTCGTCGCGGCGTCACGCTCGATGCCGAGCTGCACGAGCGCCCGCTCCGATGCGTTCAGCTCCTCGCCGAGCCGCCGGTGCATCGCTGCGAGGCGCTCCGTGGCCTGGCTGTCGGCCGCGACACGATCGTCGGGCAGCCGGATCGCGCCGGGCGTCACGACCATGCCGTCGGTCGTGACCACGATGCCCTCGGCCATGCTGCCCGCCGCGCGATACGCAGCGGAGCGGTCGGCGACGAAGACGTTCCGGAACAGCGCCCCGGCGATCGCGGCGACGTCCGGGTCGAGGCGCAGCTGCGCAATCAGCCGGCTGCAACCGTCAGGGACCGGCAGGTCGGCCCGGGTGTTCGCGACGAGGACGGTCACGCGCGTGGCGGTCTCGATCGCGGCCATCGCGTGCGCGTCTTTCGGGAACGCGATCGCATCACCGAGAACGGCCCGTACCGCCAGGCGCAGGTGCGGCGGGATGTCGAGCCGCTCGTGCAGCCAGCGGAGACCCTTCGGCAGCTCCGCCGGCGCAGCCCCGGTGCGCCTCGCCTCAAGCTCCTCGGCAGCGCGGGCCGCCGCTTCGCGCAGCGCGGTCGTCTGGCCGCGTACGAGCGCGAGGTCGCCGTCGACACGCTGCAGATCGTTGCGCGCGGCGCCGGCTCGTTCTGAGACGCTCTCGGTCACCCGGCCCGCTTCCGTCGCCGCATCGCGGCCGCGCTCGAGCTCGCGAGCGAGCCGGGCGCGCTCGCGCTCGCGCTCCGCGCGCTCCGCGGCAAGGGCTGCGGCCTGCTGGGCGAGCTCGTCGTCGCGGACCAGCAGCGCGCGATCCTCGTCGGTCAGTCGGACCTCATCTCCTTCGCGCAGGACATGCGCCCGCTCCGTCTCGACGCGCGCGGCCTGCGCCTCCGCGAGCGCGATCCGCGTGCGGGACATCTCTTCCTCCGCCGCGCGCGCCGCATCCGCGGACTCCCGCGCGCGACGTGCCGCCTCGGTGGCTTCGTTCTCGACGGTGCCGCGGCGCTCGCGTACGGCGGCGAGCTCGGCGGGGAGCGAGGCGAGCGTCGAGCGGGTGCGGTCGCGCTCGCTGGCGACGGCCTCGAGACTCGCGGCGAGCGCCGCGATGCGCTCGCGCAGCGACGCTTCGGCCGCAACGACGTCCGCGGCCAGGATCCGCAACCGCTCTTCTTCCTCGCGCGCGTGACGAAGCTCCTCGTCCGTGCCGGTCGCGACGGTCTCGGTCTCGGCCGCGTAGTCCGCGAGCCGCTCGATCTCGCGATCGATCCCGACGAGCCGCGCCACGAGCTCGTTGCGCTCAGTGGCAGTGGAGCCGAAGGAGCTCCGGTACCAGCGCAGGGCCCGGCGGCGGAGGTCGTTGCGGATGATCTCGTACTCGGTCCACTTCGCGGCCTGCTCGCCGAGGAGCTGCACGCGAGGCCCGATCTCGCGAAGGATGTCGACCACGCGGACGAGCTCGTTCTCGGCGTGCTTCAGGCGCTGCAGTGCGTCCTCGCGCCGCAGCTGGAGGCGGCGGGTGCCCGCGGCTTCCTCGATGACGATCCGACGATCGGACGGCCGCAGTGCGAGGACCTGGTCGACCAGCCCCTGGCCGATGACGACGAACGGGTTGTCCGCGAGGTTCGCGCCCGCGAGCAGATCCTGCAGATCACGCAGCCGCACGCGCGCGCGGTTCACGAGGTATTCGGCCTCGCCGTTCTTGTACAGCCGGCGGCCGACCTCGATCTCGTTGAACTCGATCGGAAGCCGGCGTGACGAATTGTCGAGCTGCAGGATCGCCTCGGCCATGCCAAGTCCGCGGCGGGTCTCGCTGCCCGCGAAGATGAGCTCCTCGTTCTTCTTGGCCCGCAGGATGCGCGCGTTGTTCTCCCCGAGGGCCCACCGCACCGCGTCGACCAGATTCGTCTTTCCAGAGCCGTTGGGACCGACGATCGCCGTGATGCCGGGCGCGAACTCGAGCGTGGTCGGTTGCACGAAGCTCTTGAAGCCGGTAACGGTCAGGGTCTTGAGCACGGCGTTCGCGCCGGACGCAACGCCGCCCTCGATGACGGTGAGCTCTTCGGTCGTCATCGCGTGGTCGCGGCGAGGAGCGCCGACGCGGCGTTCTCCTGGGCCTCGCGCTTCGAGCGTCCGCTGCCGCGGGCGTGCAGATCGCCGACGGTCACCTCGACCAGGAACTCGCGCGCGTGCTCCGGTCCGGCCGTCTCCGCGACGTCGTACGACGGAAGCGGCCGGCCGTTTCCCTGAGCCCACTCCTGCAGCACCGTCTTCGCAGATCGGCGCGGCTCGGCCGCGGCGGCGACGATCGTGTCCTTCATTGTGCGAAGCACGAACTCCCGCGCGGCGTCGAAGCCCCCATCGACGTACACCGCCCCGAGCACGGACTCGTACAGGCCGGCGCCGAGCCCAACGCGCTGGCGGCCGCCGGTCTCGGTCTCGCCGCGGCCGAGCCGCGCGCGCTCGGGCAGTCCGAGGCGCTGGGCGAGCTGCGAGAGCGGCGGGCCTGACACCAGCTGCGCCCGCATCGCGGTGAGCTCGCCTTCGGTCGCCTCGGGATGGCTCCGGTAGAGCAGCTCGCCGATCACGAGATCCACGACGGCATCCCCGAGGAACTCAAGGCGCTCGAAGTCCTCGATGTCCTGATCCGGATGCTCGTGCAGATAGGAGCTGTGCGTGAGCGCGGTCGCGAGCAGTCCCGGATCCCGGAACCGGTAGCCGCCGATGTCTTCGTCCGCCATGACCCCTTTCGCAAAGAGAGAGGCAGCGGCCGTGTGCCGCTGCCTCCCCTGGTCGCCAATTCGTTCGGTCGCGCTGGACGTCAGGCCACGTGTTCTTCGATGTACTCCTGAGCGTCGCCCACGCTCTTGATCTTCTCGGCATCTTCGTCCGAGATCTCCATCCCGAACTCTTCTTCTAGGCTCATGATCAGCTCGACGAGATCGAGCGAGTCAGCGTTCAGGTCATCGACGAACGAGGCCTCGGGCTTCACGTCCGCTTCGTCGACACCGAGCTGGTCGACGACGATCTTCTTCAGGCGCTCGTACATCTTTTGGTCCGCCAAGAGGCAAACCTCCCTGCCACAACTTCCACGCTCGCCGGCTTCGCCCCCGGCGTCCGGCAAAGTGTCGGGCTCAGCACGCTTGCCCGTCAATCGGCGTTCCCGGTCCGCCCCCCTGCGGCCGTCGCGAGGACGCCGTTCACGAACTTCGGCGCGGCTTCGGAGCCGAACAGCTTGGCCAATTCGACCGCTTCGTCAATGATCACGCCCGCGGGCACGTCGCCTGACACCCGGAGCTCGTACAGGGCGATCCGCAGGACGTTCTTGTCGATCTTGGCCATCTGGTCGATCGGCCACTCCGGCGCCAGGGCCGCGATCTCCGCGTCCAGGACCTTGCGGTGCTCGAGCACCCCTTCGACCAGCGCCCAGGCGAATCCGGCGGCTTCCTCGGTCAACCCGGCGCGGAACGCGCCCCGGGTCCAGGTGTCCTTCGGATCCCCGCGGTTGAAATCGATCTCGAACAGGGTCTGGAGGGCCACCCGCCGGGCCGGATGCCGTCCTGCGCGCTCGGGCCGCTTCTCCCTCATGGGGTGCGGGTCCGGCTCTGGTCGCTGATCACGGCGATGAGGCCCTGCGAGACGGACCGCTCCGCGACCGCGATCGCGTGGCGGACCATGTTGGCTCGCGCCCGGCCATGGGTCACCACGGAGACACCGTTGACGCCAAGAAGCGGAGCGGCGGCGTACTCGTCGTAGTCGAGGCGTCCCCGCAGCTTGCGCAGCCCGCCCTGCGCGAACACGTAGGCGACCTTGCCGAGCACGCCGCCGAAGATGTCATTGCGGATGCCCTCGCGGAACACGTCGACCACGCCCTCCATGCCTTTCGCGAGGACGTTGCCGGTGAAGCCGTCGCACACCACGATGTCGGTCGTTCCGCGGAGCGGGTCGCGCCCCTCGACGTTGCCGAAGAAGTTGATGTCCGACGCCCCGGAGAGGAGCGCGTGCGCCTCCTGCTGCACCCGGCCGCCCTTCTCGGATTCCTCGCCGACGTTCATCAGACCGACGGTCGGCTCGGTCACGCCGTGCACGCGCTCCAGGAACCGCGACGCCATTCGCGCGAACTGCAGGAGGTTGCTTGGCTCCGCATCCATCGTGGCGCCGGCGTCGATGAGACACGCCGGCTTGCCCTGCGTCGTCGGGAGCATGCCGCAAAGCGCGGGGCGGTCGATCCCCTTGATCCGGCCGAGGGTCAGCAGCGCGGCGGCCATCGTCGCGCCTGTATTGCCGGCGCTCACGACCGCGTCGGCCTCGCCGCGCTTCACGAGCGCGGTCGCAACGCCGATCGACGTGTCCGCGCGACGCCGGAGCGCGCTCGACGGATGCTCGTGCATCTCGACGACGTCTCGCGCGTCGACGACCGTGATGCCTGGCCGCGCGGCCGTCCCGAGCGCCGCCCGGACGATCTCGTCGCGGCCGACGAGCACGACGTCGGCGACGCCGCCATCGGCCCGGTACAGCAACGCGCCCCGAACGATCTCGTCCGGGGCGTGATCGCCACCCATCGCGTCGACCGCGATGCGCATCGCGCTAGCTGGCTGCGGTGCGCTTCTTGGAGCGGATCTTGATGACCTGCCGCCCGCGGTACATACCGCAGTGCGGGCAGGCCTGATGAGACGGCTTCGGGCTCTTGCACTGCGGACAGGGCACGAGGTTCACGGCGCGCAGCCGGAGATGGCTGCGACGATCGCCCTGCGCGGCGTGCGGGGTCCGCTTCTTCGGTTCTCCGGCCAATTCGTGACTCTCCTCTATTACTCGTCAGTCATTGTAGGTAGTTATGACCTGGCAGATGGTCGCCATCGGCGTGTATCGGGTGGCGGGCGCGCTGCCCGTCCTGCGCTGGCCGTTCGCCGGAGCGCTCGTCGCGCTGCTCACGGACTTTGGCGACCTCTTCCTGATGGACTGGCTCGGCGGGATCGCCGACTACCAGCGCTTCGACAAGGTCTGCGACCTGGCGTACATGACGACCTTCGCCGTCGTCGCCCTGCGCTGGCGGCCGCTCGAGCGCAATGTCGCGCTCGTGCTGCTGGGGCTGCGGCTCCTCGGCGATGCGCTGTTCGAGCTCACCGGCGCCCGGGCCGTGCTGTTCGCGTTCCCGAACGTCTTCGAGTTCTGGTTCATCTTCGTCGCCGCACGTGATCGCTTCCGTCCCGCGTTCACGCTCGATCGGCGTACCGCTGCCGTGGTGCTCCCCGTGCTCGTGGCAGCCAAGGAGCTACAGGAGTGGTTCCTCCATGTGGACCGGTTCCTCGACCGCTACGTCGCGACGGACGTCGTCGCCGACCTGTGGCACGGTCTGACGGGCCGCTAGCCGGGTCCAGCGTTCGCGATCTTGTCCTTCAGCTCCTGCAACGCCGTCCACCGCGCGTCGACGGTCTCCTCGTGCGCGTGCGGCCGCTCGTTCAGATCCTCACCGCACACGGCGCACAGCCCGGCGCAATCGTCGCGGCACAGCGACGCGACCGGCGTGACGAGGATGAGCTCCTCCCGGAGGAGCGGGACGAGGTCGACCTTGAAGTCGGACCCGATGGTCTTTGCGTCGAGCGGCGGCTCCACGAGCCCGACCCCATGCTCCACGGGCGCCGTCGCAAAGTATTGCTCCGCGAAGTCCGCGTGCACCGGCGCCTCGATGGCCTTCAGGCAGCGTGCGCACTGCGCGGCGACGTGGCCGTCGGCCGAGCCTTCGAAGTACGCGCCCGGGTTCGTGTGGGTCGCGTGGACGAGGGCGTCGATATCGACGATGGCCGCTTCGAGCAGGCCGGCGTTGTCACCGTGCGGGTCGACCGGCGACTCCTTGAGGTCGTAGTCCAGCCGGGTGCCCAAGGGCTGCTTCAGGAGCGGCGCGACGTTGATGACCACGCGTTCCCACCTACTCGCGAGCAGGCTCGGGACGGCGCTCCTCGAGCACTTCGAGGCTCTTCTTGACGATGGACAGGGTCTTCACGAGGTCGCTCTCGAGACGGATGAGGACGTCGGACGCGTACTGGTCCGCCCCCCGCATGGTCTCGTCGGCCTTCGATCGGGACTGCTGCTCCAGATCCTCCGAGCGCTGCTCGGCCTGCCGCAGGATCGATTGGTCCTGGAGGAGGATCGCGGCCTGCTCCTGCGCGGCGCCGATGATCTGCTCGCTCTCTTCGCGGGCCTTCTGAAGGACGCGGTCGCTTTCCTGGACGATCCGGCGGGCCTGCTTCACCTCTTCCGGGATCGCCACGCGCATCTGGTCGATGAGATCGAGGACCGAGGCTTGCTCGAGGATGATCTGGTTGGTCATGGGCAGCTTGCGCGCGTTGACGACGAGCGCTTCCAGTCGCTCGACGAGGAACTGGATATCCATCGTTGGTTACCCTCCCGCGGAAGCCTGCCCACTGTACTGGAGCAGCAGCAGCGTCTCCTCACCGATCTCCCTGGTCCGCACGATCGCGAGGCTCGGCGGGATGGCCGGAAGGTGCTTGCGGAGCGCGCGTGCGACGACGAGGCGACCGGGACAGGCGACCGCGGCGAGGACGGCCCCGTGGAGCGCGACCTCGGCGAAGGGCGGATCGCAGAACGCGATGTCCGCGCGCACCGGACCGGCCAGGTATTTGAGCGCATCCGCGCGCACGACGGTCGCGCGACCGCCTAGACCGGTGGTCTCGAGGTTCGTCTTGATCGCGGCGACGGCGGCGGCGCTCTGCTCGACGAACGTCGCGTGCGCGGCTCCGCGCGACAGAGCCTCGATGCCGAGACTGCCGGCGCCGGCGAACAGGTCCAGCACGTCCGCGCCGGCCAGGTATGGCGTCAGGATCCCGAACAAGGTCTCGCGGATGCGGTCGGTCGCCGCACGCGTCACCCCACCCTTCGGGACCACGAGCCGGCGCCCCTTGGCCTCCCCGGCGATGACCCGCACCTAGGCGAGCGCGTACCGGCGCCACAGCGCCTCGACGGCCGTCGCCAGACCGGCATGCTCGGGACGCTCGAGCGTCGGGTCCGCCGCGAGGATCGCGTCGGCATCCTCAGCGGTCTCGCGCGCGAGCCGCGGGTCGACATCCTTCAGGTCGACGATGCGCAGCTCGTCGACGCCGCTTTGCTCGTCGCCCAGGAATTCGCCGGCGCCGCGGATCTCGAGATCCCGCTGCGCGAGGGCGAACCCGTCGAGCGGCCGGCCATCCGTGCGCTCGACCATCGCCGCGAGGCGCTCGGAGTCGCCGGCGTCGTTGCTCACGAGCACCGCGAACGAGCGCTTCTCGCCGCGGCCGACGCGTCCGCGCAGCTGATGCAGCTGGGCGAGCCCGAAGCGCTCGGCGCCGAGGATGACCATGACGGTCGCATTCGGCACGTCGATGCCGACCTCGACGACCGTCGTCGCCACCAGCACGTCGCACTCACCGGCAGCGAAGCGCCGCATCGTCTGGTCGCGCTCCTTCGCCGGCATGCGTCCGTGGAGGAGCGCGACCCGCAGGCCCTTGAGCGGCCCCGCACCGAGCTCGCGGTAGGTGTCGATCGCGCTCGGCGCATCGTCCTCGCCGTCGGCCGGATCGATGCGCGGCGTGACCACGAACGCCTGCTCCCCCGCGGCGACATGCTCGCGCACCCACGGCCACACCTTGGGAAGGGCGTCGGGCGGCCGCACCTCGGTGCGGATGTCCTGCCGCCCGGCCGGCAGCTCGTCCAGCACCGAGAGGTCGAGGTCGCGGTAGATCGTCTGGGTGAGCGTCCGGGGGATCGGCGTCGCCGTCGTCAGCAGCAGGTGCGGGTCGACCCCCTTCTCGCGCAGGGTCGTCCGCTGTCGCACACCGAACCGATGCTGCTCGTCCACGACCGCGAGCCCGAGCTTCTGAAAGACGACGCCCTCGACGACCAGGGCGTGCGTGCCCACGACGACGTCGAGCGAGCCGGCGGCGAGACCGGCCAGGATCTCCCGCCGGTCGGCCGCGCTCACGCTCGACGTGAGCAGCCGGACCGATGGTCCACCGTCGGCGAACAACGACGACAGCGTGCGGTAGTGCTGCTCGGCGAGCAGCTCCGTCGGGGCCATGAGCGCGGCCTGCGCGCCCGCGGTCACGGCGATGCGGGCTGCAAGCGCGGCCACGACCGTCTTCCCCGATCCGACGTCGCCCTCGAGGAGCCGCGACATCGGTACCGTGCGCGCGATGTCCGATCGGATCTCGTCGAACGCCTTCAGCTGTCCCGCCGTCAACGTGAACGGGAGCTGCGACATCCAGTGGCGCACCTCCCGATCCGGGGCGGTGAGCGCCGGTGCCCGCGCATCCTTGTGCCATCGGGCGCGGCGCTGGGCGAGCCCGAGCTGCAGCGTGAGCAGCTCGTCGAATGCGAGGCGACGGCGACCTTCGATGAGGCGCGCCTCGGTCGAGGGGAAGTGGACCTCCTTCAAGGCCTCGGGCAGCGGGAGCAGCTCGCGCCGGTCCCGGATCGCCGCGGGCATCTCGTCGGGCACCTCGGTCACCACCGGCGATCGTTTCGGCCCGCCCTCGACCGCGGTATGGAGCCACCGCCGCAGGTGCCCTTCCTTGAGGCCGTCGGTGAGCTTGTAGACGGGGACCATCCGGCCGGTGTGCACGCGCTCGGCGTCGGCCGCCTCGACCTTGGGGTTCGAGAGCTGGAGCGAGCGCCCGAACCACGTGGCCTTCCCGGAGAGGCGGATCAGCTGCCCTTCGCGGAAGCGCTCCTTGATGAACTGCCGGCCGAACCAGGTGGCCTTCACGCCGGCGGGCCGCAGGTCGGCGGGATCGAGCAGCTCCACCTCGGTCATCATCTGGCCGCGCGCCGTGCGCCGCTGGCCGATCGCGCCGACGATCGCCTCGGTCGTCTGTTCGCGCTCGGCGATCAGATGCCGTACCGGCCGCACGTCGGAGAAGTCGAGGTACCGCGTGGGCAGGTGCCACAGCAGATCGCCGATCGTGCGGATGCCGAGGCGCTCGAGGAGCTTCACCGACTCGTCGCCGACGCCCGGCAGCGCCTCGACCTTCAGGTCGAGGCTCGTGCTCCTATTCCGCGGCGACGATGAAGGGGTAGTGCGGCTGGCCACCATCCACGACCTCCACCTCGGCGCCCGGGAACGTCGCGCGCAGGCGCGCGGCCGCGGCGTCACGGCGCGCCTGGTCGACATCGGCGCCGACGTACAACGTGAACAGCCCGCTCGAGCTCAGCGACGTCGCGGCGTCGGCGAGCGCGGTCAGCTCGTCCTCCGAGTGCGCCACGAGCCTGCCGTCGAGCAGCGCGAGGTGCTCTCCTTTCGAGACGCGCTGGCCATCGACGTCCGCGTCGCGGATCGCCGTCGTGATCTCGATCGCGTGGGCGCGTTCCGCGGCGGCGCGCATCGTCCCGATCGCGTCCGCGGGCGACTCCTCCTGGTCCCAGCTGGCGAGTGCCGCCATCCCCTGCGCGACGTTGCGGGCAGGCACGACGGTGACGGCGACGCCCGGTGCGAGCTTCGCCGCCTGCTCCGCGGCGAGGATGACGTTCTTGTCGTTCGGCAGGATCACGACCGCGGTCGCGTTCGCGCGCGTGATCGCGTCGAGCAGCTGCTCCGTCGACGGATTCATCGTCGCGCCACCGCGTACGACGTAGGCCCCCAGTGAAGCGGCGATCCGACCCAGCCCGTCACCCGGAACGACGGCGACCACCGCGAGCGCCGCCGGCTCGCCCGATGGCGAGGGCACCACGATGCCGGTGACGGCCTCGTGCTCGGCGGACATGGCGTCGAGATCCTCAACGACGACGTCGCTGATGCGACCGGCCTCGGTCGCGATGCGGATGATTTCGTGCGGATGCAGCGTGTGGACATGGATCTTGGCGACCGTCTCGTCGCCGACGACGAGCACGCAATCCGCTCCGAACTCGAGCATGGCGTCCCGGATCTCGTCCACCGGACGCGACGGCGATGTGATGAGGCACTGGACGTCGTACGCGCCGGCCCAGCTTGCCACCTCATGGCTCCCGGGCTCAGCTTCCGTCGCCGTTCCGCCGGCCGCCGCGGCCACAGGCCCCGGCACGAAGCGGCCTTCGAGCGCCGCGAGGGCTCCGTCCATCAGGAGCCACAACCCCCGGGCGCCGGCATCCACGACCCCGGCGGCCTTGTTGACGGGGTTCTCATGCATCGTCCGGTCGACGGCGGCGCGGCCCTTGTCGACGGCGGCGCCGAGCAGACGCTCGGCATCGCCCGTTTCGTGACGGACGGCTTCCTGCATCTCCTTGAGCGCCGTGAGCATCGTGCCGGGCGCAGGCTTGGTCACCGCGGCGAACGAGTACTCGCGGGCGAGCTCGAACGCCTTCTTGAGATCCGCGCCCTCGTCGCCCCAGGCGTCCTTGACGCCGCGGATGATCTGGCTGAGCAGCACACCGCTGTTGCCGCGGGCGCCCATGAGGGCGCCGTGCGTCGCGCCGGCCAGTACCGCGGCAGGCTCGGCCTCGGCCTTGCGTGCGTACTGCAGCGCGGTCTTCATCGTGTGGAGCATGTTGGTGCCCGTGTCGCCGTCGGGCACGGGGTACACGTTGAGCGCGTTGACCTCGTCGACGTTCGCTTCGAGTCGCGCGGTCGCGGCTTCGAGCGCCGCGAGGAGCGACGCGGCGTCACAGCGTGTTACGATGGTCGGACTTTACCAGTCCGCGACACCGTCGCGGAGCGTTTTCGTTGAGGTGAATCGCTGATGCCACGTGCCTGCGCGATCTGCGGAAAGTCCGCCGCCTTCGGCTCGAATGTGAGCCACTCGAAGGTCCACACCGCCCGGCGGTTCGACGCGAACCTGCACACCGCCATGATCGACGGCACCAAGCTCCTGGTATGCACCCGCTGCCGCCGCACGACCACGAAGCCCGCGCGGATGGCCAAGAAGGCGGCGAAGGCCGCCTCCTAGACCCGAGCCGGCTTCGGCGCGCGCTCCCCCTCCACCTTCAGCTGCCCGCAGCCCGCGGCGATGTCCTGGCCTTTGCTGATCCGCACCGTCGCAGCGATGCCATGCGCGGCCAGCACCCCGGCGAACTTCTCCATCGCCCCGACGGGCGGCCGCTCGAACCCGCCCGGTCCGGCGTTCACCGGGATCAGGTTCACGTGGTAATCGCTCGTCCGGCCGGCCTGGCCGATCCGTCGCGCGAGCTCGTGCGCTGACGCCGCCGAGTCGTTCACGCCCGCGAGCAGTACGTACTCGAACGTCACCCGGCGCTTCGTGCGCGCGACGTAGCGCGCGGAGGCGGCGAGCACCGCCTCGATGCCCCACCTCCGGTTGATCGGCATGATCGCGCCGCGCGTTTCGTCATTGGCCGCGTGCAGCGATACGGCAAGGTTGATCGGCAGGCCTTCGCCGGCAAGCGCATCGATCTTCGGGACGACCCCGCACGTCGAGATCGTGATCCGGCGCGGGCTGATGCCGAACCGGTCGGCCGCGATGAGCTCGCGCGCAGACGCGACCGTTGCCTCGTAGTTGTTGAACGGCTCACCCATTCCCATGTACACGACGTGCGAGACACGCTCGTCGCGGAGCGCGAGCTCGCGCTGCCAGTGACGGACCTGATCGACGATCTCGCCCGGCGTCAGGTTCCGGATGAGCCCCATCTCGCCGGTCGCGCAGAATGCGCAGGCCATGGGACAGCCGGCTTGCGTCGAGATGCACACGGAGTTGCGCGCGCCATGGTGCGGCATGAGCACGGTCTCGATGCGGTGCCCGTCGTGCAGCCCGAGGAGGACCTTGCGCGTTTCGCCGTCGGCGCTCGCCTGCTCGATGATGGGCACGACGCTCGACCAGCGGTACGACGCGGCGAGCGAATCGCGCAGGTCCTTCGGCAGGTCGGTGAGCTCGCTCCAATCGGCGGCCGCCGTGTGCGTCGTGTGCCGGCGGATCTGCTTCACCCGATATGGGGGCTCGCTCCGAGCGGCCAGCCACGCACCGAGATCGGCATCGGGCACATCGCTGATCGCCGGACGAAGCTGCTCCACGGACCGAGGGTACTAGTGCGGGCCGAGGCGGTCGGCGGTGCCGAGACGCAGACCGCGAGCCCACTCTGCGCCGGTCATCGCGCGCTTCCCGGCCGGTCTCACCGCATCGAGACGCAGCCAGCCAGCGCCGGCGGCGACATGCGGCGCGCCGTCCCGAAGCTCGACCGTGCCGTGCTCCACGCCGCGCCCGCCGGTGACCGCCGCTTTGAGCACCCCGAGCCGCTGACCGCGGAAATGCGTCCACGCACCCGGCTCCGCATTCATCGCGCGTATCCGCCGCGCGACCGCATCCGCCGGATCGGTGAAATGCAGCTCGCCGTCCGCGGTCGTGAGCTTTGGCGCCCACGTCGCCCGCGCCTCGTCCTGTGGCACCGGCCGGGTCCGCTCCGCCAGGTAGGCCAGGAGCTCGTGCTCCAGCAGCGCGCCGCCGAGACGGGCCAGCCGCAGGGTCAGCTCGCCGGCCGTCTCATCGGACCCGATCGGTGTGACCGCCGACGCGATCACGGGACCCCGGTCCAAGCCGGCGGTCCCCTGCATCAGGGTGACGCCGGTCAGAGCGTCGCCGGCCAGGACCGCGTGGGCGACGGGCGCCGCTCCGCGCCATCGCGGGAGCAGCGACGCGTGCACATTCACCGCGCGACCGTCGACCGCATCGATGAGCCGGCGCGGGATGCGGTTCCCGTAGGCCGCCCATACGAGCACGTCCGGCCGGAGACCGAGGATCGGGGCGATCGTGGCCGGGTCCAACAGGGCCGGCTGGATCACCGGAAGACCCAGCTCCGCCGCGCGGCGCTTCACCGGCGACGGCTCCACGCGGCCGCGATCGCCAGGACGGTCGGGCTGGGTGATCACGCCGACGAGCGCGATCTCCTCGCGCGCGACCAGGGCCGCCAGCGCGTCGAGCGACGGCACCGCGAACGCCGGCGTGCCGAGGAAGACGACGCGCGAGGTCAGCGCGAAGTCGCCTTCTCCATCTCTTCGCGGGTGTGACCCGACACCGAGTGCGGCTCCTCGCCGGGCAGGTCGGGCTCGACGGGAAAGAGATCCTTGCGGGTGCGTAGGCGGTCCACGTAGAGCATCCCGTTCGTGTGGTCGGTCTCGTGGAGCATGCATTGCGCGCCGAGGCCCTCGCCCTCGATCGTGAACTTCTTGCCCGTGATGTCCACGGCCGTCACTCGGGCGAGGACCGGACGCTCGAGCATCCCGTACAGGCCGCGCACCGAGAGGCAGCCCTCGCTCATCTCATCGACCTCGGCGCTCTCGAGCTCGACCTCGGGATTCACGGCGACGATGCCCGTCTCGTCGACGTCGATGATGACGACGCGCAGCGGGACCCCGATCTGCTGCGCGGCGATACCGATGCCGCGGGCCTCGACCATCGAGGCGAACATCCGCTGCACGAGCGGCTCGAGCTCCTTGCGCTCCAGGCGCGGCTTCTTCGCCGGCGCGTGCAGCACGGGATCCCCCACCTGACGGACCTCGACGGCATGCGCGGTGACGAAGTCGGGCGCCGACCACCGCTGCCGGCGGCCACGATCGATGACCCACGGCGTCCCTTTGACGACCTGGATCCGGGGCTCGTGCGGCTGCGAGTCGAGCTCGTCGTCGTCGCGATCGTCCTCTGGCGGCTGGCTCTCCATGATGGCCACGCTACCCGAGCAGGGTCATCGGGTCCACGTCGACGGTCCACTCGGCACCGAGCTCGACGCGGTCGAGCAGGGCTGTTGGCCGAGGCCCGCGTAGCACGAGCTGCGCCCGATAGCTGCCGGCACGCTTCGCCGCGAACGCCGGTGCGGGCCCGAGGACGTCCGCGTCCTCACCCGCGCTCGCGCGGAGCGTCGTCGCGAGCGACTGCGCGCGGCGCTCGACGGTCGTCTCCTTCGCGGCGGATGTCTGCAGCAGCACGAGCCGGCCGTAGGGCGGATAGCCGAAGTGCCGCCGCGCTCGGAGCTCGTGCTCCGCGAAGGTCGCGTAGTCGTGGGCCGCGGCCGCGGTGATCGCATAGTGCTCCGGCAGATAGGTCTGCAGGATCCCCTCGCCGCCGACGGTGCCTCGGCCGGATCGTCCGAGGACCTGCGTCAGCAGCTCGAACGTGCGCTCCGCCGCGGTGAAGTCGGGCAGGCTCAGCTGCGTGTCCGCGTTGACCACCCCGACGAGCGACACCCCAGGCAGGTCGAATCCCTTTGCGACCATCTGCGTCCCGACGATGACCTGCGCCTGGCCACTGCGCATGCGCTCGTACATCGCGGCATGCGCGCCTTTCGCCTTCACCGCGTCGCGGTCGAGGCGCGCCAGCCGGGCCTTCGGCACCGCGAGCCTGACATCCTCCTCCACGCGTTGCGTCCCCACGCCAAGGTGCCGGATCCGCGGGGAGGCGCAGCGCGGGCAGATCGATGGCGCCCGCGGCACCTGCCGACCACACCGATGGCAGACGAGCCGGCCATCCGCATGGAGCGCGAATGGGATCTCGCATGCCGGGCACGGAACGACGTACCCGCAGTCACGGCACAGCACGACGGTCGCGAACCCCCGCCGGTTCAGATAGAGGATCGCCTGCTCGCCTTTCGCGACGACGTTCACGAGCGCGGTCCGAAGCGCGGAGGAGAGCGTCGACCGGTTGTTCGCCTTGAGCTCGAGACGAAGGTCGACGATGGTCGTCTTCGGCAGCGGCAGGTCGAGGACCCGTTCGGGCAGCGGGAGGAGCACGAGGTCGCCGGCCTTCGCCGCTGCGTAGGTCACCACCCGCGGCGTCGCGCTGCCGAGCACGACGACCGCGCCTGCGAGCCGGCCGAGCTCGAGGGCCGCGTCGACGGCGTGATAGCGGGGGGCGCTCTCCTGTTTATAGGTGGGCTCCTGCTCCTCATCGACGACGATGAGGCCGAGCCGCTCGATCGGCGCGAAGAGCGCCGACCGGGACCCGACGACGACGTCCGCGGTGCCGTCGAGGATGCGACGCCATTCGTCGTAGCGCTCTCCGGCAGACAGCGCGCTGTGCAGCAGGGCGACGCGCTCGCCGAAGCGGGCCACGAATCGCGCGACGACCTGGGCGGTGAGCGCGATCTCGGGGACGAGCACGATCGCGCCCAGCCCACGCGCGAGCGCCTCCGCCGTGAGCCGGAGGTACACCTCGGTCTTCCCACTGCCGGTGACCCCGTGCAGGAGGAACGCTTTGCTCGAACCGGGGCCCATGGCGGCGATGACCGCCGCGATCGCGCTGGCCTGCGGCGCGGTCGCTGCCAGGTCCCGCGAGCGGTCGTCCTCGGTAAGCCGGAACTCCACGGGCACCCGGCGGACGCCGCGCCGGCCCTGCAGCGCCAGGCCCTTCGCCGCGAGGCTCTTCGCCGCGTCGGTGGTGGCGCCGGCCTCAGCAAGATCAGCCGAAGTCACGGCACCGGCGGCGATCGCCCGCAGCGTGATGAGCTGACGGGCGCCGAGCCTGGGTGTGCCCGACGCGAGCGCCTCGCGACCCGCCGGCGTGACGCCGAACACCGGCTCCGTGCGCTCGTCGCGCGCCGTGGGCAGGCCGGTGCGGGCGCGAGCGGCGAGGGCCGGCGGCAGCATCGCGCGCACCGCATCCGCGAGCCCGCACCGGTACGTCGAGGCGATCCACGCCGCGAGGGCGAGCTGGCGCGCGGACAGCAGCGGGATCGGATGGACGAGACCGTCGAGCGGCTTGAGCGTGCGCTCGCTCGGCACATCCAGGGCGACGACGACGCCGTGCACGGCCCGCGGCCCGAAGCCCGCACGGACGAGGTGGCCGAGGCGGACGTCCAGACCGTCAGGGATGCTGTAGGTGAAGGTGCGCGCGGGGCCGCGCAGGCCGGCGAACACGGCGACCTCCGCCGTGCGCGTCACAGCTCGTAGCGGCGCGGCTTCGTGGCCTCCTTCTCGATGATCGACGCGATCTGCTTGACCGTCTCATCGATCTTGCCGTCCTCGTTCACGACCACATAGTCGTACTCGGGCGTCGCGGCCATCTCGATCTCCGCGTTCCGGAGCCGGAGCTCGAGCTGCTCCGGCGTCTCGGTGCCCCGCGTGACGAGCCGACGGCGGAGCGATTCGACCGACGGCGGCATGATGAAGACGGTCAGCGCCTCGGGCAGCAGGGCCTTGATCTTCCGCATCCCTTGCGGCTCCGGCTTGACGATCACGACGCGATGCTGGCTCAGCGTGTCAGCAAGCGCGTCGCGCCGCACGCCCTTGAAGTCGCCGTGGACCATCGACCACTCGAGGAAGTTCCCGGCCTCGATCTCGTCGCGGAACTTCTCAGGTGCGTAGAAGTAGTAGTGCTTCCCTTCGGTCTCGCCGCGGCGTGGCGGGCGGCTGGTCGCCGTGACATACACGACGGCGTCGCGGACCGCGGCAAGCTCGAGCAGCCGGTCAATGACCGTGTCCTTCCCGGCTCCGGACGGCGCCGAGATGATCACGAGGAGGCCGCGACCGGCGACGCTCACCGGATCTCTCCGAACAGCGCGACGGTGACCGCGGGCTCGCCGAGCGTCGCGAGGTAGTCGCGCAGATCGTCCGCGAGCGGCGCGGTGAAGGTCTTCGGCCCGGCGTGCGGCAGGTTCACCGACAACCGCCAGGCATGGAGGAACTGCCGCGCGAGGCCGTCGCGCGACGAGTTCTTCCGTCCATACACCGGATCCCCAACGATAGGGAGTCGCGCGTACGCGAGATGTACGCGGATCTGGTGGGTCCGTCCGGTCAGCGGCTTCACGTGGAGGAGGGCGCGGCGGTCGACACCCGCGCCGTACGACGCAAGGCGGGCGAACCGCGTCGTCGACTCGCGGCCGCCGGCGCGAATCGCCATCCGGCGGCGGTCGCCGGTATCTCGGCTGATCGGCGCCTCGATCATGGCCGGCTGCTCTCCCGGATCGCCCCACACGAGCGCGAGGTATTCCTTGTCGAACCGGCGCCCCTGCAGCTGCCGCGCGAGCGCCAGCTGCGCGACGTCATTCTTGGCGATGATCATCACGCCGCTCGTGTCCTTGTCCAGCCGGTGCACGATGCCCGGCCGCGCCGCCGCGCGTCCGGTGTCGGCGGTGATCTTCCCGACCACGGCGTTGACCAGCGTGCCGGTGGCGTGGCCGTGGGCCGGATGCACCACCAGGCCCGCGGGCTTGTTGACCACCAGGACGTCGTCGTCCTCGTACACGACGTCGACGGGAATGTCCTCGCCGAGGAGCGACAGAGCGGGCTCGGCATCGGGAACATCGACCACGAGTGCCTCGCCGGCGCGGACCTTGTACGCCGGCTCGACCGCGGCGCCGTTCGCCGTGACCCGGCCCTCGCGGGCCAGCCGCTGGATGGCGCTGCGGCTGAGCTGGGTGTGCTCGGCGAGGAACCGGTCGACCCGCTGACCGGGCGCGTCGGCCTGCAGCTCGATGCGCTCGGCCACCTACGCGCGCCGCAGATCGCGCGACTGCCGGCGTTCTTGCCACCACAGCAGCGCGGTGACGGCGATGATGCCGACCACGATCGACGAGTCGGCCACGTTGAACGACCAGAACCGCGGGCCATCGGGGATCCCCACGTTCACGAAGTCGACGACATAGCCCTGACGGATCCGGTCCACGAGGTTGCCGAAGGCCCCGCCGAGCTGCATGCCGAGGGTCGCCGCGATCAGCGTGGAGTCGGCGGCCAGCCGCCGGTAGTAGAAGACGATCGCCAACACCGCCGCGACCGACAAGATGGAGAGGAGCGTCGTCCGCTCGGGCAAGAGGCCGAATGCGGCGCCGCTGTTCGTGACGTGACTGATCCGGACCCACTGCCCGAGCACGTCGATGGATGACCCGACGGCCAGATCGCTCTCCACCGCGATCTTCGTGATCCGATCGAGCACGAAGACCGCGGCGGCAACGACAGCGACGAGGACGATGCGACGGGCGGTCACCCGCCGATGCTATCGGCGGATCACCCGCCGGGCTTGGTGACCATGAGGACGATGATCACGACCAGGAGCACCGTGATGACCGGGCCCATCTGGCCGACCCGCTTTGCGATCGCCATGAACTCCGGCGTCGGCGGGCCGGCCTTCCCGAGCTCGATGAGCCGGGCGAGTCGCCCCTGCTGGCCGACGATCGCGAGATAGAACGCGATCGCATAGATGATGACGGCGATCCAGAGCCAGTAGTGGCTGAAGAAGTTGACGTTGTATCCGGCCACGAAGATCAGCGCGAGGCCACTCAGTGGCTGCACGAACATCGCGACCGGCACGACGAGCTTCTTCTCGATCGCTTCCATCGCTTCAAGGAGCACGAGGCCACCATTCGGTCCGGCCTTCGCCGACATCGGGCCGAGGATCGCGAAGGTGAACGTCGGGCCGAAACCGATGATCGCGCCGGCGACGTGGATGAGCAGCAGGATCGCGAGCAGGACGCCAGTGTCCACGGGGACCCTCCTCTATTCGGACGCGCGTCAGGCGGTGACCATTCCCCCATCGACGACCAGCACCTGGCCGGTGATGTAGGACGCCTCGTCGGAGGCGAGGAACGCTATCGCATTCGCGACATCTTCGGCGGTACCGAACCGCGCGAGCGGGATCTGGGCGAGCATCGCGTCCTGCGCGGCCTGCGGCACGATGCTCGTGAGATCGGTGGGGACGAAACCGGGCGCGACGGCGTTCGCGGTGATGTTCCGGCTGGCCATCTCGCGCGCGACGGTCTTCGTGAAGGCGATGAGCCCGGCCTTCGCCGCGCTGTAATTCGCTTGGCCCGCGTTGCCCATGACCCCCGCGATCGACGACACGTTCACGATCCGGCCGCTGCGCTGCTTCATCATCGGCCGCATCGCGGCTTTGGTGACGAGGAACGCGGCTCGCAGATTGAGATCGAGAACGGCGTCCCAGTCCTCGGCTGACATCCGGAGGAGCAGGTTGTCACGCGTGATACCGGCGTTGTTGATCAGGATGTCGAGCTTCCCGTTGCCGAATGCGAGCGCATCCTTCACGACCCGCTCGGCGTCCGCATCGATCGAGACGTCGCCTTGGATGAGCGCGGCCTGCGAGCCGGCGGCCTCCACCGAACGCTTCGTCTCCTCGGCCGCCGCGGTATTGCCCTTGAAGTTGATCGCGATCCGCGCTCCGTCGGCGGCGAGCCGGATCGCGGTGGCGCGACCGATGCCGCGCCCGGCGCCGGTGATGAGGGCCGTCTTCCCGTCGAGCCGGGGCATCAGGCCGCGGTGAAGATCAGCGTGGCGTTGTGCCCGCCGAAACCCATCGAGTTGGACAGCGCGGTCTTGAGCTGCTTCGGCCGAGCAGTGTTGGGCACGTAGTCCAGGTCGAGGGCCGGGTCCGGCGTGGTGTAGTTGATCGTCGGCGGGATGCGACCGTCCCGGATCGCGAAGAGACAGGCGATCGCTTCCAACGCGCCGGCCGCGCCAAGGAGGTGGCCGGTCATGGACTTCGTCGAGGAGACGAGCAGCTTGTAGGCGTGCTCGCCGAACACCTGCTTGATGGCCGCCGTTTCCTCCCGGTCGTTCGGCTGGGTCGAGGTGCCGTGCGCGTTGATGTAGTCGATGGCGCTCGGTTCGAGCTTCGCGCCGGCCAGGGCCATGCGCATCGAGCGGGCATTCCCCTCGCCCTCGGGCGAAGGCGAGGTGATGTGATACGCATCGGCCGTCGCGCCGTA
>JBBQZK010000022.1:0-30091 GCA_038207785.1 Candidatus Limnocylindria bacterium
CGCGAAGGTGAAGATCGTTCTCAACTACTCGCACGGGACCGCGGCACAGTACCTGCCGCAGCTCATGGAGGCGCTCGATGTCGAGGTCATCGGGATCAACTCCGTGGTCTCGGAGAACATCGGCTCGCGGTCGTTCGAGGAATTTCAGCAGCAGATGCGCGAGCTCGCGGCGATCACGGCCACGCTGCGCGCCAGCTTTGGCGTGACGCTCGACCAGGGCGGTGAGAAGATCTTCGTCGTCGACGATCGCGGGCGGATCATCGAGGATCGCCACTTCCTGACGGCGTTCATTGCGCTCATGGCCACGGCATCCCCGGGCCTGGTGGCGGTCCCCGTCTTCGCGCCCGCGATCATCGAGCGGTTGGTGACCGAGGCGGGCGGCAAGGTGCAGCGAGTGCGGGCATCGGCCGAGGCGCAGATGGGGCTCGCTGCCCGCGACCATCCGACCCTGGTGGCCGACGGCTTGGGCGGCTTCATTTTCCCCCGGTTCCACCCGTCGTTCGACGGCCTATTCGCGATCGTGAAGCTGCTCGAGCTCCTGATGCTGCAGGGCACGACCATGGCCGAGGTGATGGATCGCACGCCGGCCGCGCACCTCGTGCGCCTCAAGGTCGACTGCCCGTGGGAGGACAAGGGCCGGGTGATGCGGATGCTGGCGCAGGAGCCGGCGACCGATCGGACGAAGCAGGTCGACGGCGTGAAGCACGTATACGACGACGAGTGGGTCCTCGTGCTGCCGGACGCCGATCAGCCGCTGTTCAGCGTCTGGGCCGAGGCCGCGGACGACGGCCGCGCGTGGTCGCTGGCCCACCAGTACGCCGATCGGGTCGGGGCGTTCCGGGCACGGTGAAGATCGCGATCGCGCAGTGCGCACCGGCGCTCGGGGCCATGAAGCGCAACCTCGAGATGCATCGCGAGTGGATCGGCAGGGCTCGCACGGCCGGCGCGGATCTCGTGCTGTTCCCCGAGCTCTCGCTCACCGGCTACCACCTCAAGGACCTGGCAGCCGATGTCGCATGCGCCGCAGACGATCCGCGCCTCGAGCCGATCGCCGAAGCGTCGAGGGACATCGACGTGTGCGCCGGCTTCGTCGAACGCTCCCCCGACGCGAAGCTGCACATCGCGCAGGGGTACTGGTCTGGCGGGTCCCTCCGGCACGTCCACCGCAAGGTGTATCTGCCGACGTACGGCATATTCGACGACGGCCGCTACTTCGGCCCAGGTGACCGGTTCACCACGTTCGAGAGCGCGGCCGGCGTGGCCGGGATGGCGATCTGCGAGGACCTCTGGCACCTGTCCGTGCCGTACGTCTACGCGGTCGGTGGCGCGGCGGTGATCTTCGCGCCCGCAGCGAGCCCGGGCCGCGGCGTCGCGGAGGGGGGTGACCTCGGGACGGCAGCCTCGTGCCGGATGATGGACCGCTTCTACGCGCAGTACCTCACGGTGTACGTGGTGTTCGCGAACCGCGTCGGGCACGAGGACGGCATCGGGTTCTGGGGTGGCTCCGAGGTCATCGGTCCCGACGGGACCGTCTGCGCCCGCGCCAAAGAGTGGGAAGAGGAGCTGCTCGTCACGGACCTCGACCCGGAGCTCGTCGCGCGGGAGCGGGCTCGGAATCCGTTGCTGCGCGACGAGCGGCCCGATCTCGTGTTCCGCGTCCTCGCCGAGCGCATGGGCATCCGGGTCACCGGGTGACGCTCGACACGGAACGCGCCGCGGTGCCCATGGCGCCCGATGACCTCACTCCACTCCGCATCGACGAGGTGCTCGTCCGCAACATGCTGGTGTCGTTCCTCCGCGATGAGACCCTGAAGACCGGCGCCACGCGGCTCGTGCTCGGCATCTCCGGCGGCGTGGACAGCGCCGTTGTTGCCGCGCTCGCGGCCGACGCGCTCGGTGCGGCGAACGTCCTTGGGCTGTTCACGCCCTACCGCACGACGGCCGGCCGGACGGCGGGGGATGCGCGCGAGGTCGCCCGGACCTTCGGGATCCGCCTTGAAGAGGTGCCGATCACGGGGCAGGTCGACTCGTACTTCGCCGGGCTGACAAGCGTCGACAAGGTCCGGATGGGCAACAAGATGGCTCGAGAGCGCAAGAGCATCGAGTACGACCGCTCGTGGCCGGATGGCCTCGTGCTCGGCACGTCCAACAAGACCGAGCTCCTCCTCGGGTACGGAACGCAGTTCGGCGACCTCGCCTGCGCACTGAACCCGGTGGGAGATCTCTATAAGACCCAGCTTCGCGAGCTCGCGGCGCACGTCGGCGTGCCCCGGACGGTGATCGACAAGGCGCCGAGCGCGGACCTCTGGGAGGGCCAGACCGACGAGGGAGAGCTCGGGTTCACCTACGAGCAGGCGGACGTGCTGCTCTATCACCTCGTTGACCGGCGGGTCCGCCCCGCCGATCTGGTCAATGCCGGCTTCGAGGCGAAGCTCATCGCCACGATCCGGGAGCGCATCCGGCGCAACCACTTCAAACGCGTGATGCCGCTCATCGCGAAGGTGAGCCTGCGCACCGTCGGCCACGATTTCCTCTACCCGCGCGACTGGGAAGCCGACTGAGCCCGACGGCCCTCGGCTATGTGTTCGCGATCGCGGCCGCCGCCTTCTACGCGGTCGGTGGCGTCATCGCCAAACGGGCCTTTGAGCTCGGCGTGCCGCCGGACCAGCTCGCGGAGTGGCGGATCCTGTTCGCGTTCCTCGTCTTCATCGCGCTCACGCTGGCGTTCAAGCGCGAGGACCTGCGGGCCATCCGGCGAGGCGACCTGCCGCTCCTCACGCTGTTCGGTCTGCTCGGCGTCCTGGCGGTCCAGCTCGTGTACTACCAGGCGATCCAGCGGATCCCGATCGGTGTCGCGCTCGTCATCGAGTACACCGCGCCACTGTTGCTCCTTGGCTACTGGCGGCTTCGCGGCAGGCGCGTCGGCACCGGGCTCTGGATCGCGGGTGCCTTGACGGTGATCGGGTGCTACTTCGTCGTCGGTGCGTATGACGCGCAGCTGCGGCAGATCAACGCGACCGGTGCGCTCCTCGCGGCGATCGACGCGGTGATCCTGGCCGCCTACTTCCTCTTGGCGGAGCGGCTCGTCACTCGCTACTCGAGCTGGGCGCTGCTGTGCGCAGGATTCGGCACCGCCGCCCTGGCCTGGTCGGTCGCGCGCCCGCCGTGGACGCTGCCGTGGTCGACCCTCGGCGGCGAGATCGGGTGGTACGTCGGGGGGGTCGTGTTCATCGCGACCGTGATCCCGTATCTGTTCAGCGTGGGAGCGGTGCGGCTCATCCCCGCGGCGCGGGTGGGCCTCGCGTCCACCGCCGAGCCGGTCATCGCAGCCATTGCCGCGTGGCTGCTCATCGGTCAGTCGCTCGAGGTGGTGCAGGTGGTCGGCGGGGCGGTCGTCGTCGTCGGGATCCTCGTGGCGCAGTCGGTCCGCCTGGCGGCGGACTCGGTCTAGAGGACGATGCGGACGACGGAGCGGACGAGCTCGGTGGTGAACCCGTATACGAGGTGCGACGCGAGGGCGTAGGCATGCTGGGATGGCGGGACCTGCTCGGGCTTCTTGCCGAGACCCCGCGCCGGGACCGCCATGTTGTCCGCTGTCCACCACACGATCGAGCCCATGAGCAGGCCGTTGAACATCCGAGCCGGCGGGAGGATCTCGGCCACGAATCCGTAGATCGCGCCGATGGTCGCGCCCGTCGTGTAGTGCACGGCCTCTCCGGCCGCGGGCTTCATCTCGTTGGGAAGCTCGGCATCCATGACCTTCCGAGAGACCTTCTCAGCGACCTTCACCGTCGCAGGCTCGTCGGTGGCCTTGTCCGTGGCGCCATCTTTGGCCGCATGGGCCGTGCGCTGTGGCGCTGCCGACGTCTCCAGGTCCTTCCACCACGTCTGGAAGAGCTCCATGGTGTAGGCACCGGCGGCTCCGCCGATGGCACCGGCGACCGCGCCTCTGATCGGATCCATGGCCGTCCTCTCTGCAGGATTCCTGCCGATGCCCATCCTTATGGCCATGGGGACACTTTTCCTCGTGGCCACGCCCATCGGCAACCTGGACGACGTGTCCCCGCGGGCCCTCAAAGTCCTCCAGGAGGTGCACATGGTGGCCTGCGAGGACACCCGACACACCCAGATCCTGCTGCGCCGTTACGAGATCCGCGCGAAGCATCTGACGTCGTATACCGAGTTCAACCACAAGCGCCAGGTCGGCATCCTGGTCGGCCAGCTCGACCGGGGGTGGGACGTCGCGCTCGTATCGGACGCCGGCACCCCGGCGCTCTCCGATCCGGGTGAGCCCCTCGTCGCCGCCGCGATCGCCGCCGGCCACACGGTGACGCCGATCCCCGGCCCGAACGCGGCCATCGCCGCGCTCGTCGCCTCGGGCCTGCCGACCCGGGCGTTCACGTTCCTGGGGTTCCTGTCCAAGAAGAGCGGCGCCCGGCGCAAGACGCTCGCTGCGCTCCTTGCCGAGGGACGCACGATCGTGATCTACGAGAGCCCGTACCGCACCGGCGACCTCCTCGCGGACGTGGCGGCGCTCGCGCCGGACGCGCGCGTGGTGGTCGCGCGCGAGCTCACCAAGCTCCACGAGACGTTCGTGCGGGGCACGGCGACCGATCTTGCCGCTCGGTATGCTTCCGACCGTCCCAAGGGGGAGGTCACGGTGGTCATCGCGCCCGCGGACCGTGACGCAAGGGGAGTCGATGCCGGCGAGAGCGAAGACTGACCAGGTCGATGTGTTCATCGAGATCCCACGTGGCTCGCGAGCGAAGTACGAGCTCGACAAGAAGACGGGCCACATCCGGCTGGACCGCGTCCTCCACTCGTCGGTGCACTATCCCGCGGACTACGGGTTCGTCATGGACACGCTCGGCAACGACGGTGATCCGCTCGACGCGGTCGTCATCGTCGAAGAGCCGACCTTTCCTGGATGCGTCGTTCCCGCGCGGCCGATCGGCACGCTGTTCATGCGCGATTCCAAGGGCGAAGACGAGAAGATCCTCGCCGTCCCGGTCGGCGACCCGCGGTTCGATCAGATCAAGACGCTGAAGGACCTGGCGCCGCACTGGCGCAAGGAGATCGAGACGTTCTTCAGGACGTACAAATCGCTCGAGCTCGATGAGACCGATGTGCGCGGTTGGCATGACAAGAAGACCGCCTGGCGGGTCATCGAGGCGGCGCGCGAGCGGCAGAAGCGGCAATGAAGCGCGACTACCGGAAGTGGCACAGCCCTGCGCTTGACCGCGACATGGAGCTCCTGGTCTTCGGCGAACGCGGCACGCCGACGGTGGTCTTCCCGACGTCGATGGGGCGCTTCTACCAGTGGGAGGACTTCGGGATGATCGCCCACCTCGGCCAGCGCATCGAGGCCGGGCAGGTGCAGCTCTGGTGCGTCGACAGCGTGGACGCCGAGTCGTTCTACAACAAGCAGGTCGACGCGCACACCCGCGCCCGGCGGCATCTCGCGTACGACCGCTACCTCTGCGATGAGGTCGTCCCGGCCGTCCGGCGCGAGAATCACGACCCGTCCCTCGATCTCCTCGGTGCATCGTTCGGCGCGTTCCACGCGGTCACCCTCGCGGCGCGCCATCCGGGGATCGCGAACCGGGTCATCGGGCTCTCCGGCGCGTACGACGCGTCCCGCTGGCTGGATGGATTTCGCGAGCAGGATGCGTACTTCGCCAACCCGCTCGCGTTCGTGCCCGGTCTCACCGACGAAGCGCAGCTGCGATCCCTCCGGCAGACGCGGTTCGTCATCGCCACGGGCGTCGACGATCCGAACGTTGCCGGCTCGCGCGAGGTCGTCGCGGTGCTGCAGGACAAGGCGGTCCCCGCGGATCTGCACCTGTGGAATGGCTGGGCCCATGACTGGCCGTTCTGGAAAGAGATGGTGGATACGTTCCTATGACCACACAGCTGGTGGGATTGCTCGTCGGCCGCGAGAACACGTTCCCGCAGCCGTTCATCGACACCGTGAATCGGAAGGGCGAGGCGAAGGGCGTCCGAGCAGAGATGGCGACCTTCGGCGGCGCCAGGGAGCTCGAGGAGCCGAAGTACAAGGTCATCGTCGACCGGATCAGCCACGAGGTCCCCTACTACCGTGCACACCTCAAGAGCATGGCGCTGCTCGGCACCGCCGTCATCAACGACCCGTTCTGGTGGGAGGCGGACGAGAAGTTCTTCGAGTGCACCCTGGCGCGGAAGCTGGGCGTCGCCGTGCCGAAGACCGTGGTCCTTCCGAACAAGTCCTACATCCCGGACATCAACGAGGGTTCGCTGCGCAACCTCCAGTACCCACTCGATTGGAAGGGCATCGTCGAGTACACCGGCCTGCCGGCGATCATGAAGCCGAATACGGGCGGCGGCTGGAAGGACGTCTACAAGGTCGACACGATGGAGCAGCTGCTGTGGGCCTATGACCAGACGGGAACGTCCACCTTCGGCCAGCGGCCCAAGACGATGATCCTGCAGGAGTTCATCCAGTGGGATGACTACATCCGGTGCATCTGCATCGGGCGCAAGCACATCAACCCGATCCGCTATGACCCGATGGCCCCGTTCCACGAGCGCTACGTCATCGACCGGCCCGTCGAGGGCACGGTGCGCGAGCGGGCGATCCACGACGCGATCGCGCTGACCGACGCCCTTGGGTACGACATGGACACCGTCGAGTTCGCCGTGCGCGATGGCATCCTGTACGCCATCGACTTCCTCAACCCGGCTCCGGACTTCGACTCGTTCTCGATCAAGGGCGCGAACTTCGACTGGGTGCTCGAGCACATGAGCGACCTCGTCATCGACTACGCGACCGGTGCCGCTGAGCCGCCGTGGCGCAAGGATCACCGGTGGTCCCGCCACATCCACTGATCGAGTACCACGCGCTCCTGGAGGATGGCGACCTCGCCGCGGAAAGCGCCGTGGCCCTGTCCGAGGGGCAGCGCGCGCGCCGACTCGTGTTCGGGGACCGGCCCCTCTGCGTCGCGCTGCGGCCGAACCTCATCTCGCGGTGGCAGTACGACGCCATCACGACCGCGTCCGAGACCCTGTACGCCGCGTTCGACCGGCTCGAACGGGCGCTGCTCGGGGACGACGACCTGCGCCTCGAGCTCGACCTCGAACCGCAGGAGGCCGAGCTCGCCCTCGCGGATCCTGGCTTCACGGCCTCGTCACCGTCCGGGCGGCTCGACGGCTTCGTTGGCGATGACGGCATCATCCGCTTCGTCGAATACAACGCCGAGTCACCGGCGGGGATGGCCTACAACGACGAGCTCTCCGCGGTGTTCGCGACGCTGCCGGTGATGAAAGCGTTCAAGAAGCGGCACCGCCTCGGAGCCTTCCCGGTACGGGCGAAGCAGCTCGGCGTGCTGCGGCGGGCGCACCGGCCACGCGGCGAGCTGCGCACGATCGCGATCGTCGACTGGCCGGGCCTGCCGACGCTGACCGAGTTCGAGATGTTCGCCAGCTACTTCGAGCAGCAGGGGCTCAAGGCGATCATCTGCGCGCCCCAGGACCTCACGTACTCGCGGAGGGCGCTCCGGGCGAACGGCACGCGCGTCGACGTCGTGTACCGCAGGGTCCTCACGAGCGAGCTCCTCGCGAAACCCGATGTCGCGAAGGCCCTCGTCCAGGCCTATGTGGATGGCGCTGTGACCGTGGTGAACAGCTTCCGGGCGAAGCTGCTGCACAAGAAGATGAGCCTCGCGCTCCTGTCGGACGATCGCTACGCGAAGCTGTACACGCCCGAGCAGCGCAAGGCGATCGCCACGCACATCCCGTGGACCCGAAAGATGCGCGAGGGCCACACGACGTACCGCGGCAAGGTGGTCGACCTCGTCGATCTGGTCTCGAAGCGGAAGGACCGCTTCGTCCTGAAGCCGAACGACGAGTACGGCGGCAAAGGCGTGATCCTGGGCTGGACCGTCGAGCAGCACGAGTGGGAGCAGACCATCCTGACCGGCCTCACGGCCTCCTACGTGGTGCAGGAGAAGGTCTCGGTGCCCCGCTACCCGTTCCCGGTGCTCCTCGACCGGATCCACTACCTCGACCTCGCCATCGACCACGACCCGTACCTGTTCTGGGGCCGTGTCAGCGGCTGCCTGACTCGGCTGTCGGCGGCGGCCCTCCTCAACGTGACCGCCGGCGCTGGCAGCGTCGTGCCCACCTATATCGTCGAGTCATGAACGGGGACATCACCCTCGCGCCGGGCGAGCGCGTGCTGTGGGCCGATCATCCGCACGGGTGGCGTGGTGTCCTTCGGCCGACGGACCTGTTCCTCGCGGCCTTCGCGCTGTTTGCTGCGTTGTTCTTCGTCACAGCGATACTTGCGGGGCCGCGTCCGAACGGCTCTTTCGCGCTCGTTTCTTTCCTGTTCCCATTGCTGTTCTTCGGCCTGTTCTTCTTCGGGCCGCGGTTCATCAGTGCGAGCCGTGAGCGCAGCGTCACGTACACGCTCACCGACCGTCGCATCGTCTTACGGAGCAGACGTCGCGACGTGGAATTCGATCTGGCCAATCTGCAGCATCTCGAGCTGGAGCGAGGCCGATTGACCGGGCCGGTCATCTTCTTTGGCTCACGTGGGATGTATGAAGGGTGGGGCGGCATATACGGCGGCTCGCCGACGCCCGCGATCCGCGGGGTCCCGGATGCCGAGCGCGTGTTCCGGATGATCAGCGACGCCCGGGCCCAGGCCCTGCGGCGATGAACGAAGACGTCCAGCGGCTCACCATCGGGATCGAAGAGGAGTTCCAGATCGTCGACGCCCAGGGGCACCTCAAGAGCCACGGCGAGACGCTCATCGGGGCTGCCCGACCGTACCTCGAGGAGCGCGTGAGGGCCGAGATGCTGCAGTCGGTCGTCGAGATCGGCACCCGCATCTGCGCCGACGTCGGCGAGGCGCGTACGGAGATCGCGAACGCCCGCGGGACGCTCGCCACCCTGCTGAAGCGCGACGGCCTCAGACTCGTCTCCGCCGGCACGCATCCCTTCTCGCACTGGCAGGAGCAGCTCGTCACCGAGCACGAGCGCTACAAGGTCCTCGAGGAGGAGCTCCAGGATGTCATCCGCGAGCTGCTCATCTTCGGTCTGCACGTACACGTCGGGATCCCCGATCGCGAGCAGCGGATCGAGGTCATGAACGAGGCCCGCTACTTCCTGCCGCACCTCCTCGCGATCTCGACATCGAGCCCCTTCTGGCTCACTCGTAATACCGGGCTCAAGTCGTACCGGCAGATCATCTGGCAGCGCTTTCCCCGTACCGGCATCCCGCCGGAATTCACATCGTGGGACGAGTACGAGAACTACCTCGAGCTCCTCGTGCGCACGAAATGCATCGACGACGGCAAGAAGATCTGGTGGGACCTGCGGCCCCACGCGTTCTATCCGACCATCGAGTTCCGGGTGTGCGACGCGGCGACGACCATCGACGAGACCCTCTGTATCGCCGGGCTCATCCAGGCGATCTGCGCGAAGCTCCTCGTGCTCCGGTCCCGCAACCTCGGATTCCGCCGGTACATGCCCGGGCTCATCCAGGAGAACAAGTGGCGCGCCATGCGCGGAGGCATGGATGCCAAGCTCATCGATTTCGGAAAGGAGACCGAGGTCTCGATGCGCGACCTCGCCGAAGAGCTGCTCGAGTTCGTCGACGACGTCCTCGATCCGCTCGGGTCGCGAAAGGAAGTGGAGTACCTCCGTGTGATCGCGCGCGACGGCACCAGCGCCGACCGGCAGATCCGCGTGTTCGAACAGACCGGGCACCTCCACTCCGTGGTGGACAACCTCGCCGTCGAGACCCTGCAGGGCGTGCCCGAGGTGTCGCTGGCGTGACCGTGACGCAGGCTGTCGAGCGCCTGGTGCGCGCGAGCGTCCACCTCAGTGACTCCGACCTGGACCTGACGTACGCCTGGGAGGAGTACGACGACGATGGGCTGCGCTTCGCGCTGCTCACGGCCCACCATCAGCTCGGCGAAACGGCGGCGACCGTCGCCGCCGCGCGCCTCTCCGCGGGTAAGCCGTTCACCGAGGCCCAGCGCATCCTCGCGCAGGTCCACGAGGCGTATCGCGACCTCACCGGCGCCCTGGCCGGGACCTCCGACGCGGAGATGGATGCGCCGCCGCCGAAGGAGCAGTGGTCGCTGCGCGCCGTGTTGAAGCACATGCTCGAGGCGGAGAAGGGGTTCCTCGCCGCGATCGAGCTGGCCCTCGACAACGTCCGGGCCGGCAAGCAGTCGGAGCCCGACGAGGCGGCGTGGACCGCGAAGCGCCAGGCCCCCGAGGATCCGACCGGCTCGCGCGCCGACGCGTTGAACGCGCTATTCCGCAGCCACGTCGCGATCCTCGGCTCGCTCGATGGCGTGACCGACGCCGAGCTCGACACGCCGTCGTGGTTCTGGGAGGACACGGGGTATTCGGTGCGGTTCCGGATGCACCGGTTCGAGGAGCACATGCGCCAGCACACGATCCAGGTCGACAAGACGCTCGTCGCGCTCGGCCATCCGCCGACCGAGGCCGAGCGGCTCGTCCGGAACATCCACACCGCCCTCGCGGGGGTCGAGTCCGTCAGCGGTGCCGGTGTCGGGATCGAGCTGCTCGAGCGCTGCGCCGCGTCGATCGACGCGATCGCCGCCGAGGTCGAACGTATCGCCGGCCGACCCTAGGCGCGGAACCTGCCCGCAGCCGCAAGGACGGCCAGCGCTTCGACGGTGACCCACTAAGGACCCTGACTCTGGTCTGCCCGCGGATCGAGGGTTCGGCCGATCCCAGCAGCCCGTCGATCACGCGCTCGCGCACGGCAGACAGCCTAGTTCGAACCTGCGGGTTGTTTTGTTGATGGTGCCGATACCAGAATCGCTCGACGGCTGCTGCCCGTAGCACGCGGACCTATCGCCAGACGGGTCAACTCCGGCCGACGGCGCCGAGCGCCAGCGAAACGATCGGGCCGTACTCCTCGCTCACGTCTCCGCGCGATGGTTTCGCCCGACGCGCCAACTCGTTTACCACGACGCGGAAGAGCACGGCGCGCAAGAGGAGTTGCGGCCACCCTGCGACGTTATGGAGGAGGCGGAGAGTTTCGGGCGGCGCACCTTCCCATGTGATCGCGTCCCCGACGACGAGCGCGGCGCTGTAACCGACGGGGCGCCAGTAGAGCGACAAGTCGATGATCCCTGGCGGCAGCCCGTCGGCGAAGAGAACGTTACCCACGAGGTCACCGTGGATCAGCTGGCTCGGGAGTTCGAGTTGCCGCCACGCCTGGAGCAGCGGCTCAACGTGCGTGACACCGGAGAGATCTCCGAGCGGAGCGTCGCCCCAGGCGATCCGATCGCCGAAGCGCCAGCGGTCAAGCGGCGAGGCCATGACCCGCCCAAGACGGTCGATGAACTCGGGCTTCGGCGCTGCGCTCGTTGCCGCGTGGAAGGCGGACGCTGCTTCAATGAGGTCGGCCAAGCGGGTCCTACTGTGTGCTCCCGCTAGCCGCGTCCACGCCGTCCAGCCGTCAACGACCCAACGACCATCCCGTGCGGCGATCGGCCGCGCGACCCGGAAACCGCGTTGCGGAAGCGTCGCGGCGAGTTCAGCGATCCAGATCGCCTCCGCCTCGTCGTCGATCGGCTTGAGGACGATGGCACCCGCGGCCCACGTCTGTCCGCGGCCGGCGGTGAAGCGTACCGGTACCTCCGCGGTGTGGAAGGCGGCGCGAACCGAGGGCGGAGGCTCGGTCGTGGGATAGCGGGCGCTAGGACGGTTCACGTCTTCAGCATGACGCCGAATGGCGGGTGCCATCGGCGAGCGAAGATGCCCCTGGCGTCAACTCAACGACCCGCAGGGACTAGTTCGTGGCGGCCAGCTCCAATACGGTCTGCGTCGCGACCTGCCCGGCGATCGCGAGGTGCTGCCGGGTCACGGTATCGAGCGTGTCGCGCGTCGTGTGCAGCGGGCCGATCTCGGTCCACGAGAGGATCGACGCCGGGACGCCCCGCCTGGTGTACGAGAGGTGATCGCTGCCACCGGCGCGCGGGGTGTAGCCCAACGAGTAGCCAAGGTGGTCGGCCGCGTTGGCGAGGCGGGCGTGCATCGCGAAATTCTCGTCGGATGCGGCCAGGGTGTCACCGCAGCACCCCGATACGTCCAAATTGACGAACGCGAGGACGTTGGCGGGGCGCAGCGGCGTGGTCAGCGAATGGTTCGCGAAGTACTCGGAGCCGACCAGGCCCTCCTCTTCACCGGCGAAGGCGACGAAGATGACCGAGTTCTTGAGCCTGTCGCGATGCGCGGCGAGAACGCGCGCGACCTCGAGCGTGACGGCGGGTCCGGATCCGTTGTCGTTGGCGGCCGGGAACACCGTGCCATCCGGATCGGTGCCGATGCCATCGAGATGGCCACCGACGAGCACGAACTTGTCGGCCCGCACCGGATCCGCGCCGCGCAGGATGCCGATGACGTTCTGCCCGGTGATGTCGTGGGTCGGCCCGAGCGGCACCGAGAACCGGATCCGCGTCTCCGTGTCGAATGAGATCGGCTCGGGTGCCTCGGTGCCGAGGCTCGGTCGCGTCTGCGCGCGGCGCAGCCGGTCGACGAGCGATCGGTTCAGGTCCTCGATGCGCTTGCCCGAGCGAGCAATGAGCTCGTTCGCGACCCCGGCGCTCACGACGATCGCTGGGATCGTCTCCTTCTCGAACGCCGCGACGTACGACGGCTTGATGAGATCGGTGAACGACACGAAGATCACCCCGACGGCACCCGCGCGCCGCGCGATATCGACCCGGTCGACGTTCGCGATGCTCGGGCCTGCGATCATCGCGATGTTGCCCTCGGCGTGCACGCCCGCGTAGTCGCTGTACTCGGGCGTCTTGTTCCCGCCACCGACGTAGACGACCCGGCCCTCGGCGTTGCCGCCGCCGCGCCTGCCGCCCACGCTTTCGCTGAAGTCGATCCGCGGCCGATAGGTCTTCGCATCGCCGAGCCGCTCCAGCGTCGGCATGGCCGTGAGACCGACGTCGGACATCTTGAAGCTCTGGTAGTAGGTCCCATTGTCGCCGGCCGGCTCGAGGCCCAGCGCTTTGAAGCGATCGACCATGTACGCGGCCGCCTCCTGGTAGCCGGCAGATCCGGTGTAGCGGCCGCCGCGCGCCACGTCGGCGATGTACGCGAGATCGTCGTGCGCGCGGCCGCCATCGAACTCTTTCGAGAGCGCGGTGAGCCCGGCGGCCGGCCCGACGAGGGGCAGGCCGAGCCGGATGACGAGCCCGAGCACTGCGATCGCCGCGGCCGTGCGCCAGGTCAGCGCCCGGCCGAGCGCGACCGGTGCCCGCTCGAAGAAGATCCGCAGACCGTGCCCGGCGAGGTTGAACGCGAGCACGCCGCTCGCGAACGCCGCCGCGGGGACGAGGGCGATCCACGGGGCGAAGAACACCTCGAACCGGCCCTGGGCGAGGATCGCGCCCCATTCGGGCGACACGAAGAAGAAGGCCTGCCCCGACCCGCGCAGGTCGTTCAGCGGGATCGAGGTGCCGCCGCCGACCACGTAGCCCAGGAAGCCGAGCTCGCCCAGGATGAGGAGGATCGCGCTCGCTTCGAGTGCCGCGCTGATGGCGAGGAGGGGGAGCAGGTTGGGCACGGCGTGACGCGCGAACGTCGCGAACTCGGACAGGCCCTCGGCTCGGGCGGCTTCGAGGAACGGCCGGCCCTTGAGATCGACGAGCGCTGCGCGCGTCGAGCGGCCGAAGCCCCACCAGCCGGTGATCGTGAGGGCCGCCGCGAACGCCGACAGCCCCGAGCGGATGTCGAACGCGAAGATCCAGAGGATCGCGAAAAGGAGCGTGGGGAACGCGGCGAATGCGTCGATGAGCGCGGACACGAGCCGGTCGATCCAGCGTCCGGCGAACCACCCCGCGACGGCGCCGAGCGTCACGCCGATCACGAGGCGGGCGGCGAGGACCACGAAGGCGAGCGTGAAGGTCGCCTGTGCCCCGTACATGACCGTGACCCAGATGTCCCGGCCCTGACGGTCCGAGCCGAGCGGGAACCCAAAGGTGCCGGGGTCGAACGGCGCGGGGATCGACCGCGTCCCGAGCTGGATGAAGGTGTGGCCTTGCAATGGGTTCACCGGCGTCAGGAATGGCGCGCCGAATCCGAGGATCAGCCAGCCGAGGATGAGCCCGAGGCCGGCGATGAGCTGCCAGTTGAGCGCGCGCCTCATGTGGCCACGCCGGTCGCGCGGCGCGTGAAGTGGCCTGCGAGCGCATCGAGGCCGAAGCGCACGATCGCGATCGTCACGGCGAGCGATCCGAGGAGCGTCCCGGTCGTGGCCGCGTCGGATCGGCGGATGGCCTGAAGGAGCGCGAAGCCGAGGCCCGGCCAGCTGAAGAAGACCTCCACGACCGGCAGCGTCGAGAGCGCGATCGACAGGCCGCTCGCGACCGCGCCGATGATCGGCACGGCGGCGTTGCCGAGCGCGTGGCGGGCCAGGATCACCGATTCGACAAGGCCCTTCGCGCGCGCGGTGCGGATGTAATCGAGGCGCAGCACGTCCTCCGTCGCGACGTAGGCGAAGTTCGCGATCTGCGCGAATGGGCGCGCGGCCAAGACGAGCACCGGCACGATGAGGTGGTCGTCTATGCCGAAGCCGAACGTCGGCCAGAGCCGCACTCCGTACCGGGCGTTCACCTCCGCGCCGCCGAGGATCAGCAGGATCGCGAGCAGGAACGACGGGATCGACACGGCGAGCGTCGTGCACGTGAGCAGGACCGCGCGCACCCGGGCCCGGCGGGCGGCGGCGGCGACCACACCGATGAGGATGCCCCCGAAGGCCGCGAGGGCTGTCGCGAGAACGATGAGGATCATGCTCTTCGTGTACGCGTCGAGCAGGAGCTGACCCATCGCGCGCCGCTGCCCGCCGAGGATCGATGTCGAGGTCGCTTCGCCCAGCGAGCCCGACGCGAGGCTCGTGAAGTAGTCCGACGTGCCTTCCCAGGCCTGCTGCGCGATCGTCGGCAGGTCGGCCCGCTCGAGCCGGGTCCGCGCGGAGACGAGGGCGACCTGCGACAGCACGACGATGAGCACGAAGGTCAGGATCACCAGCAGGACACGGATCAGCACGGCCATCGATATGCGCGTGGCCGTTCCGCGTTCCACCACTACGTCCGACCTAGAATACCGAGGTGCCGGCGCAAAAGTTCTATGCCACGACGGCGATCGCCTACGTCAACGATCGTCCAGGGCTGCATCACGCCTATGAATTCACGGGCACCGACGCGCTCGCCCGGTTTCACCGTCAGCGCGGCCGTGACGTGTTCTTCCTGACCGGCACAGACGAGAACGCGACGCGCAACGAAGTGGCGGCGAAGGCGCAGGGCATCACGACGCGCGCCCTGGTAGACCAACATGCCGCCGAGTTCAGGCAGATGGCCGACGCCTGGCATATCTCGTACGACCGGTTCGTCCGAACGACCGATCCCGACCACATCAAGGGTGTGCAGGAGTTCGTCCGACGTTGGATCGCTAACGACGACGTGTATCTCGCGACATACGAAGGGCTGTATTGCTTGGGCTGCGAGGCATTCAAGGACGAAGACGAGCTCGTCGATGGACGATGCCCGATCCATCCCACGCATCCTGAATACATCGAGCGGCTGAAGGAAGAGAACTTCTTCTTCCGCTTGTCGAAGTACGAAAGCAAGCTGAAGGAGCTCTACCGCACCCAGCCCGACTTTTGTGTCCCTGAAGCCCGCCGGAATGAGGTACTCGGCTGGCTCGAGCGCGGGCTCAAGGACATCAGCGTGTCGCGGCGCAACCTGACCTGGGGCATCCCGTTCCCCGACCATCCGGATCACGTTGTGTACGTCTGGTTCGACGCGCTCATCAACTACGTGACCGGCATCGGTTTCGGGACGGACGAGAAGACGTTCCAGAAGTGGTGGCCGGCCGACGTGCACGTGATCGGCAAGGACATCACGCGGTTCCACTGCATCTACTGGCCGGCGATGCTGATGGCCGCAGGGGTCGAGCTGCCGCGGCAAGTGTTCGCGCACGGCTTCCTCTCGATGGGCGAGAGCCGGCTGTCGCGCTCGAGCGGGAACATGGTCGACCCGGTCGCGGCCGCAAAGGAGTGGGGAAGCGACGCGATCCGCTATCTCGTGCTGCGCGACGCGCCGTTCGAGAAGATCGAGGACTCTCCAGTCAGCCCGGAGCAGTTCAACGCCCGGTTCAACGCGGATCTCGCGAATGGCCTCGGCAATCTCGTGTCGCGCACGCTGAAGATGGTCGAGACGTACTGCGGCGGACTCGTTCCCGCGCGAGGCGGCGAGGGTGACTCGGAGCGCGCGCTGCACGCCACCGCGAACCGGGCCGTCGAGGCGCACGATGCCGCCGCAGCGGAGCTGCATGTGTCGGACGCGCTCGGAGCGATCTTCTCGCTCGTCGACGCCGCGAATAAGCATTACCAGACGACGCAGCCGTGGATGCTCGCCAAGGATCCGGCCAATGCGCTCCCGGTCGGCGCCGCGCTCTATGCGGGCCTCGAGGCCCTGCGGATCGTCGCGCATCTGCTCTGGCCATACATGCCGAACGTGTCCGACTCGATCTGCGCGCAGCTCGGGCTTCCGACGCCGGCGAGCGCTCCATGGCCCGAGGTGAAGCGCTGGGGTCTGCTCGAGCCCGGCCGTCGCACGCACGTCGGTGCGCCGCTGTTCCCGCGCCTGGAGCCTGTGAAAGCCTGATCGACGCGCACGCGCATCTCACGGATGCGCGCTTCGCCGGCGATCTCGAGGCGGTGCTCGAGCGTGCTCGGGCCGCCGGCATCGAACGGATCCTGACGTGCGGCGAAGACCTGCCGTCCAGCATGGCGGCCCTGGCTCTCGCAGCGGGTCACCCTGGCGTTCGCGTCGCCGTCGGGATCCACCCGCACCGCGCCGCATCGTGCGATGACGCCGCGATCGCCGAGCTACGCCGGCTTGCGGCCGATCCGCGTGTCGTCGCGATCGGAGAGATCGGCGTCGATCTCTCAGGACGGAGCGCGGCGCCCGACGTACAGGAGCGGGCCTTCCTGTCGCAGCTCGACCTTGCGGAGGAGCTCGGCCTACCGGCCGTGATCCACGTCCGAGACGCCGGATCGACGGTGCGGGCGCTGCTCGACGGGCGATCGGTCCGCGGCCAGCTGCACTGCTACAGCGAGGGCCCGGGCGAGCTGTACGCGTGGCGCGCACTCGGTCTTGTGCCGTCCTTCGCCGGACCCGTGACATATCGGGCCAACCGCGCGCTGCGCGATGCCGCCCGGGCCACGGACGCGCTCCTGGTGGAGACGGATGCGCCGTACCTCGCTCCAGAGGGCCACCGTGGCGGCCGGAACGAGCCGGCGTTCGTCGCCGTGACCTACGCGGCCATCGCGGCGGAACGCGGGTCCGACCTGGCCACCCTCGCGGAGACGGTCGCGGCGACCGCCCGGGAGCTGTTTGGGCCGCGCTGGGAACCGACCGGTCCCTAGCGACGTCTACCTCGCTGCCGGGCACGTCCCGGGGAAGGCAGGTAGGTGATGCAGCGGCTCGTGGGCGTTCTTCCGGTGGTCCTATTCCTGGCGGCCTGCTCGGCGGCGTCGACGACTGCCGGCAGCCAGCCCCCGCGCGGCGGAGGCGTGGCCTTCGACCAGGCGGCCTCCAAGCCCGGGGTCGCGGTCGCGGCACCAGCGCCGGCTCAGGGCGGCGGTGAGCTCGGCAGCAACGGCCTGCCGGTCCCGCAAGCCTTCGATCCGACCCGGTCGATCATCCTGACGGCCAACATCGCGATGAAGGCCACCGATCCGTGGGCCATGTCGGACAAGGTGCAGCTCGTCGCGACCGGCACAGGCGGCGATGTCATCGGCCTGAGCCAGAGCGGCTCGGGTGAGCAGCGAGTGGCGAGTCTCGTCATCCGCGTGCCCTCGGAGCGCTTCACCGATGCGCTCCGTCAGCTCCGCGCGCTCGACGCCGAGGTCGTGTCGTCGAACGTGGATGGCAAGGACGTCACCGACCAGTTCGTGGACCTCAAGGCCCGCCTCACCGCGAAGCAGGCCGAGGAGCAGCGCTACAACGCCCTGCTGGCGCGCGCCGGCACCATCGACGAGATCCTCAAGATCGACAGCGCCCTTTCCACTGTCCGCACCCAGATCGAGCAGCTCCAGGGGCAGGTGAACTCGATCGCGACGCGCACGCAGTTCTCGACGATCAGCGTGTCGATCAGCCCCTCGGTCGTGCCGGTCGTCACGCCGGGCAGCGCGTGGGATCCGGCGAAGACCGTGACCCAGGCTCTCGCGACGCTTGCGGCTGTGCTGCGCGGCGCCGCGGACGCGGCCATCTGGCTGTTGGTCTTCGGGTGGCTCCCGCTCGTCGGACTCGCCCTCGCGTTCGTACTGACCCGCGGTCGCCGGCAGATGCGCCCAGCGGCCTAGCGACCGAGCGTCGAGATCGGGTCGATGGGCTCGCCGTTCTGATAGACGGCCCAGTGCAGGTGGTAGCCGGTGGTCATGCCGGTGAGCCCGACCGCGCCGATCCGGTCACCCGTCTGCACGAGGTCACCGGCCTTGATGGTCGGTGCGAGCGTCCCGGCGTCGAGGTGCGCGAACAGCGAGACGAGGCCATTGTCGTGCGCGAGCACGACCACCTCGGCGCCGTCCATCATCGCCCCAACGAAGACCACGCGGCCGCGGGCCGGCGCGATGATCGGCGTCCCCGCCGGATCGATGATGTCGACTCCCTCGTGAAAGGCCCGGTAGAAGGTGCCCCGGTAGGTGCGCGAGGGCTCAAAGCCGAAGTCGGTCGGCCCGAACGGCTGGCTGACCTCACCGGCGAGCGGCAGGGTCCAGAAGGCGGCCGGAGCGACGACGGTGGCGCCGTTCGCGATGAGCTGGGCCTGGGTGGCCAGGGTGGCCGCGATCTGGGCCCGCAATGCGGTGAGCGCCTGCTCATCGCTGACGTTCATTTCGGTGCGGCCGAGTCCGCCTCGCACGCGTGGATCGGCGATCGTCGCCAGCAGGGACGTCGCGACCTCGCCGTCGGCGATCGCGGCCACGACTTGCGCGTGGAGGCTCGTCTGCTGGTTGGCGATCGCGGTCGCGGTCTTGATGAGGAGGTCATACGAGGCGAACGTTCGCGGGAGGGACCGCGCGAGCGGCACGGCGCGCGCCGGCGTGGTCGTGCCGTCGTCCGCGCTGGACTGCGTGCCGAAGGCAAGCAGCAGCATGGCCGCGGCGAGGCATACGTAGAGGGCCCGTAGTCGGGCAGTTCGGATGGTCATCCCTTCCCGCTCCGAACTTTGGCGCTGTCCGCTCTGTCAGCGGTGGTTTGATGACTCGACGGTCAGGACGACAGACGCTCGCTTTGTCGCTATACGGCCGACCGTGCGAATTCCCGAGCGAATCCGCGGAACTCGTGCGCATGCGTCGCCCGGCTACTGCACCTGACTGATGTGCGCGCACCGTACGTCGGGCAATCGCGCGCCGAGGCCTACACGCCGTTGATCCCGTGCGGGCGCCTCGCTCGGTCGTCCTATCCTGCGCCCGGTGCCCGATGACGTGCGTATCCGCCCGATGACCGAGCTCGACATCGAAGGCATCACCCGGATCGATGAGCGCATCACCAAGCACTACCGCCCGGCGGTCTGGGAGCAGCGGGTCGGCTACTACATGCGCCGCGACGCCGAGTCGTCACAGGTCGCGGAGGTCGCGGGGAAGGTTGCCGGCTTCATGATGGGTGAGGTCCGTGGCGGCGAATTCGGCCTCGAAGAGCCCACCGGCTGGATCGAATTCTTCGGTGTCGACCCGGAGGTCCGTGGGCGCGATCTGGGTCGAAAGCTGATCGACGCGCTCCTCGCGCACTTCAGGGATCAGGGTGCGCACATCGCGCGCACCATGGTCGCCGCGGCGGACACGGACATCGCCGGGTTCCTCAAAGCGATGCAATTCACGCCCGCGGCGCTCACCGCGCTGGAGAAGCGGCTCTAGCGGCCTAGACTTTGCGCATGCGAAGCAGGACCGGACGGGAGGTTGCCGCATGAGTGACCAGCAGCACCAGCTGCCGCGGCAGTACCACGAGGCGGTCCTCCACTGGCAGCGCCATAACTTCCCGGACTACCCGCGTCTCGCGGAGCAGTGGGACACGTACTTCCCCAAGGACGACGCATTCTGCCTGTGCGCTCGCATCCAGCAGAACATGCCCGATCAGATCGAGGTCGGGGACCGGAAAGGCGAGCCCAAGGCCATCGAACCGAAGCAGCTGGACCCGAAGGCCGCCGAGGAGCTCCTGGCGATCATTCGCGCGCAGGCCTCCACCGAGTTCGGCTCCATCCAGCAGCATCAGGCGACGCTCGCGCGCGCGAGCGATCCGCAGGATCAGGCGTGGGTGCTACGCGTCATGGCGGAGGAGCTCCGCCATGGCTACCAGATGATCCACCTGCTCACGAGCGCCGACTGGTCCCCGGTCACCGACACGAAGCCCGAGGACATGGTCGAAGAGATCCTCTCGATGAAGACCGGCTCCCACGTCCTTGCGGCGTTCAATCTCGAATACGACAGCTTCGTCGACAACGTCGTATTCGCGGCGTTCATCGACCGGGTGGGGAAGTACCAGCTCACGATGCAGAAGGTGAACGCGTACAAGCCGATGGCCGCGTCGATGCCCCCAATGCTGCGTGAGGAAGCGTTCCACCTGGCTGCCGGGGTCATCCCGATGCGCCGCTGGGCCGAGGCCGCCGCGCAGCCCGAGGCGCTCATCACGATGCAGGCCATGCAGCGCGCGGTCTGCAAGTGGTATGGCCGCGGTCTCGAGATGTTCGGTGACGAGCGTGGCGGCAAGACGAACGTGCGCCTCGGGCTCAAGGACAAGACGAATCGCGTTGCGCAGGAGGAGTACATCGCCGAGGTCGACAAGATGCTCGACGACATCAACCAGCGGTACGTCCGCGCGCGATTCCCACAGCTGTCGCGCGATGACGCCGACGCCCTTTATGCGCGGGTCAAGGCCGACCGTGGATCCGTCGACGGTCTCTCGTGGGATGAAGATCTGTTGAAGCTGCCGCATCCCGGGTTCTTCCGCCGGCGCGGCGAGTACGCGTTCCAGCAGATCGGCGTGGACGGATCGACGTTCGAGGACGTCGAGCGCTACATCGAACATGTCCGCGATCACCTCCCCGAGGCGTACCTCGCGTCCATCGATGTGCAGCACTGGGCCGAGCTGCAGCGCGGCGTCGCCAATGGGACCGTGTCGCTCGAGAACGCCCTCACGTCGATGCCGCGCCTGGCGCGGGTCGGCGGGGCCTGCCCCTGCGCGAACTCGGTGCGCTGGGTGGTGGACGTCGAGGTGCCCGCGAACGGCGGTCAGGAGACCCGGCTCCACCCGTAGCGACCCTCTTGCGTTTTGGCGGCGCCGGAGTAGCGTCCTACTACGACCTTGTAGGAGGATAGCGATGATCCGTACCGGCACGCGGGCGCAGGTCGGTCGGCGACAGCTCCTCAGGCTCGGGTTCCTCGGTGCGGCCTCCCTCGCGGCCGTGGAGATCGGCTCGGCGGTCGTCCCGTTCCTACAGGTGCGGAAGATCGTCGGGCTCGGCGTACCGGTGAACGTCGGCACGCGGGCCCAGATCCTCGCGCGGTTCGAGGCGACGAACGACGCCCCGATCCTCTTCCGCCAGGGTCACTTCTTCCTGCTGCACGCGCCGGGCGGCATCATCGCGGCGTATCGCAAGTGCACGCACCTCGGGTGCGCCGTGCCGTTCAGCGCGAGCGAGGATCGCTTCCACTGCCCCTGTCATGGGTCGATCTACGACAAACGCACCGCGGTCGTCATCCGCGATCCGGCGCCGAAGCCGCTGCAGCTCTTCCACATCAGCGAGACCGACGGCGAGCTCATCGTCGACACGAACCCGCTCCGTGTGATCGATCGGCGAGAGAACCGCTGGGATCCGGGCGTGATCGAGATCCCTGACAGCGCGGCTTAGTCTCACGGCGTGATCGCTCCATCGCGGAGTGCCGCATATCGCCGGTTCTATCTGTACTCCGCGCTGTCCATCGCGGTCATCGCCTGCGCGATCGCCGCGACGCTCCTGCTGCGCATCGCGCTCCTCGCGGCCACGGGCCTGCCGGTCCCGGCCGACGAGACATCGCGGAATGTCGCGCTCGCGGTCGCCCTGTTCGCTATCGGGGTGCCCGTGGGTGGCGCGCACCTCTGGGCCATCGTGCGGTCGCTCCGAGACCCGGGCGAGCGGAGTGCCGGTCTACGACATCAGTTCCTCAACCTGTGGGTCGCATTCGCCCTTCTGGTGATCCTGTTCGCCGGCGAAGGGGCGTTCTCGGCACAGTTCCCGATCGCGGGAACGGATGTGACGTTCCAGGCGAGCATCGCGGCCATCGCGGCGATCGTCGCCGCGATCGCGGCCCGGTGGATCTCGCGGACCCCGCCCGTGTCGTCACAGCCTCGCATCCGCGGCGCGGTCGTCGTCATGCTTGTCGCGATGGCCACCGCGGCGTTCGCCGTCGCGAGCGCGGCGGGCGGCGCGGGCGGCATATGGCTGAACGCGTCGCTGCCGCTCACACCCATCGACGCGAACCGGCTCGACCCGAACCTGCGCGGCCCGAGCTACCACGAAGGTGCGTTCGGGACGGGACTCCTCACTGCGGGGCTCGCGCTGACGATCTGGTCGATCGGCTTCAGCTGGCAACGACGGTTGACGGAGTCGCGCGATCGCCTCGGCTACGCCCTGCTCGGGTACGGCATCGGGATGCTGGCACTGTTGACCGGGACGGCCTTGTCGATCAACGGTGGCATCGCCTTCGCGCGCGATCCACGGCAACTGAGCCTGTTCACGTCGACGTGGCCGGTCACGGCCGTCGGCGCGCTGCTTGTCGCGGTGCACGCGACCGTGCTGCTCAGCGATCGCGGCCGTAACGGACACCCGCCGGTCACGACGACACGGCTGCTGCTCGCGTTCCCATCGCTCGTCGGGGTCGGCCTGCTCGTGAGCGGCCTCAGCCTGGTCTGGCACTCATTTCTCGAGCGCGATGTCGTGACGGCGACCCGGCTGACCGACGACGTCGTGCTCGGCGCGGCGCTCGCTGCCATTGGGCTCGCCGCCTCTTTCCCCGCGTGGCGTGCCTTCGATGCGCGGACGACCGCCGGGTCGGCCGTCCGCCGGTTCTATCTTTTCACGGTCGTGTGCCTCGCGCTCGTGGGCGGCCTGATCAGCGGCGTCCTCATCCTGTACTACGCGATCACGGCGATCGCGCGCGTTGGTGAGCGGGACGCGCCGCTCACGGCGCTCAGCTGGATCCTTCCAGCGGTACTCCTTGGCGCGATCTTCGCCGCGCACCTGGTCCTGCTCCTGCGCGATCAGCGGCGGACTCGCGCGACCGAGACGGCCGCGCCGGATACGCTCGTGGCATTGCTCGAAGATGTGCGCACCGGCCGCGTGAGCGTCGACGACGCGGCGGCGAAGCTGCGCGCGCCTGGCGCCTAGCGGCTCCCGTCGAGCGCGATCGCCGCCAGCCCAACTGCCGCCGCGCTCGCAAGATGGGAGATCTCCCCGGCCTGAAGGCGCGCGATGGCCTCCGCGATCGGCACGACGAGCAGCTCCTGCTCCTCGAGGTCGCCGCTTTCGGGCTCGCGCACCCTGCGCGCGCCGTGCGCGATGAACGCGTGCATCGCGCCACAGCCGTAGTTCGGATCTACGAGGATCGTCTCGCCCGATCCGGTGATCGGCACGATGACCGCGAAGTCGAGCATGTCGATGAACCCGAAGTCTTGGACGACCTCGCCGCTCGGCAGCTCGACGGTCTCCTCACCGACCTTGAACCAGGGCTTGCGATCGAGGAGCACGCGGCGCTCACCGGTCCGCCAGGGCTTGATCACGAGACCCGATGCTTCTCCAATTTCTTCCGGTCGACGGCAAGGCCCATGCCCGGTGTGGTCGGCATCGTCACCATTCCGTTCTTCGATCTCGGAAGCGGCTCCTCGAAGATCTCGGCGAGCGGATTCATGATGAACATCTCTTCGAGGCGGGCCAGATTGGGGACGGCAGCCGCCAGATGCAGCGAGGCGAGCTGGGCCAACCCGCAGGAGAACCCGGTGTGCGGCGCGTACTTCACGTTGTGCGCATGGACGAGCGCGCCAAGCCGCTTGGCCGCCGTGAATCCGCCGATACGGGCGACGTCGGGCTGGACGATGTCGATCGCGCGCCGCTTCAGCAGCTCGCGGAATCCGAAGATCCCGAACTCCGACTCTCCTGCGGCGACGGGGATCGGCTGCGAGCGACGGATGAGCTCGTACCCGTCGATGTCGTCTGGGAACACCGGCTCCTCGATGAACCACAGGTCGAGCTTGGCGAGCTCGTGGCAGGCCTTGATCGCGGTGCCCGCGTCGTAGGCACTGTTCACGTCGGCGCCGATGTCGATCGTCGGACCGACCGCCTCCCGGATGGCTTTCGTGATCTCGACGTCGCCGCGCCAACCGCCTCGCTCGGCCGAGCGGCCGATCTGGATCTTCAGCGCGACGTGGCCCTCGTCGACCTTCTGCTTCGCCTGCTTCGCCATCGCCGCCGGATCGGCCGTGTAGATCTTCGACCCGTACACTGGGACAGCGGTCCGGCCCGCGCCGCCGAGGGCCTTGTAGAGCGGGATCCCCTGCGCCTGGGCCAGGATGTCCCAGAGCGCCTGATCGAGGCCGCTCATCCCTTCCTGGACGAAGCCCCGGTAGTGGCCCCATGGGCGCAAGAGCGCGAACTGCTCGTCCCAGAGGCCCTCGACATCGTGCGGATCGCGGCCTTTGACCACGGGCCAGAGCAGCTCGCGCACCACCGTGTCGAGCACCTTGGGCGCGCGCCGGGCGATGCACTCGCCCCAGCCGGTGATGCCGTCGTCGGTGGTCACCGCGACGACCATCGCCTTGAACGTGGAGTAGGTCCCGGCGCCGAACTCGATCGCCGGGCCTTCGGCCTCGAGGACCCAGGTCTCCAGGCGATCGATCCGCACGCCGCAACCATAGGGAACTGCGGCGGCGGCTCGCTCGGCCGCCGTATCGCTTGACAGCCCGACCGGCCCGAAAGTAGTCTGTTAGCAGTCGCGTCAGGGGAGTGCTAAGTCCGTCCGCGAAGCCAAAACCCGGCATTTGCCTGGCCAAAATCACGCACAAGGTACGGAGGAGCACATGCCAGCAGCAGTCGCAGACAAGCCAACCACCACTACCAAGCTCAAGCTCAAGCTCAAGCCCCTTGGCTCCCGCGTCGTCGTCAAAGCCCTCGAGCGCGAGGAAATGACCAAGAGCGGGATCCTGCTTCCGGACACGGCGAAGGAGAAGCCCATGGAGGGCAAGGTCCTCGCGGTCGGTCCGGGCGGTCTCGACAAGAACGGCAACAAGACCGAGATGATCTTGAAGGTCGGCGACCGGGTCCTCTACCAGAAGTACGCCGGCACCGAATTCAAGCTCGACGAAGACGAGCTCCTTGTCCTGTCACAGGACGACGTGCTCGCCCTCATCGAGTCCTAAGCGGAGGAAGAAGAAAGATATGGCCAAGCAGCTCCAATTCACCCAAGACGCGCGAGCCTCGCTCAAGATGGGCGTCGACAAGATGGCGAACGCCGTCAAGACGACCCTCGGCCCGAAGGGCCGTAACGTCGCCGTCGATAAGAAGTTCGGCGCGCCGACCGTGACCCACGATGGCGTCACCGTCGCGCGTGAGATCGAGCTCGAGGACCCGTTCGAGAACATGGGCGCGCAGCTTCTCAAGGAAGCCGCGACCAAGACGAACGACATCGCCGGTGATGGCACGACCACGTCGGTCGTCATCGCGCAGGCGATCGTCACCGAAGGACTGAAGAACATCGCCGCGGGCGCCAACCCGATGCTCCTGAAGCGCGGCCTCGAGAAGGGCGTCGACGCCGTCGTCGCCGAGCTCAAGTCCCAGGCCGTCGAGGTCAAGGGCAAGGAGGAGATCGCCAACATCGCTGGGATCTCCGCCGCTGACGCCGAGATCGGCGAGCTCATCGCCGAGGTCCACGACAAGGTGGGCCGCGACGGCGTGATCACCGTCGAAGAGTCCAAGGGCCTCGAGTTCGAGAAGGAATACGTCGAAGGGATGCAGATCGACCGCGGCTACATTTCGGCGTACTTCGTCACGAACGCCGATCGCATGGAAGCCATCATCGAAGACGCGTACATCCTCATCACGGACAAGAAGATCTCCGCGATCACGGACATCCTGCCGGTGCTCGAGAAGCTCGTGCAGGTCAGCAAGAACCTCGTGATCGTCGCCGAGGACATCGACGGCGAGGCCCTCGCCACGCTCGTCGTGAACAAGCTCCGCGGCACGATCAACGTCCTGGGCGTCAAGGCCCCGGGCTTCGGTGACCGTCGCAAGGCCATGCTCGAGGACATCGCGATCCTCACCGGCGGCAAGGTCATCAGCGAAGAGGTCGGTCGCAAGCTCGACTCGACCACCATCGCGGATCTCGGCCGCGCCCGTCGCGTCACGTCGAACAAGGACGAGACCACCTTCGTCGAGGGCCACGGCTCTCAGGAGGGGATCCTCGCCCGCGTGAAGCAGATCAAGGCCCTCATCGAGGAGACCACCAGTGACTTCGACAAAGAGAAGCTCAACGAGCGTCTCGCGAAGCTCGCTGGCGGCGTCGCGATCATCCGCGTGGGTGCCGCGACCGAGATCGAGCTGAAAGAGAAGAAGCACCGCGTCGAGGACGCCCTCTCCGCGGCCCGTGCGGCCGTCGAGGAGGGCATCCTTCCCGGCGGTGAAGTCGCGCTCCTGAACGCCGTCAAGGCCCTGGACAAGGTCCAGGCCAGCGGCGACGAGCTCACCGGCGTGAACATCCTCCGCCGCGCGCTCGAGGAGCCGTTCCGCCAGCTCGTGGCGAACGCAGGGCAGGACGGCGGCGTCATGCTCGAAGGCGTCCGTCGCAAGCAGGCCGAGTCCAAGTCCGGCACCTGGGGCTACGACGTGATCAAGAACGAGATCGTCGACCTCGTGAAGACCGGCATCATCGATCCCGCGAAGGTCACGCGCTCCGCTCTGGAGAACGGCGCTTCCGTCGCCGCGATGATCCTCACCACCGAGGCCCTCATCACGGACCTTCCGGAGAAGGACAAGGCTCCGGCGATGCCTGGTGGCGGCGGGATGGACTACTAGCTAGTCCGGCCCAGACCTCGCAATTCCTGAAAGGGCCGGTCGAAAGACCGGCCCTTTCTCTTGCCCTATTGCCCGGGCGGAGCGATCCGGGACTGCATGACGAGCGGACCGGTGCGCTTGCCTTCGCCGGACATCTCGATCGTGACGGCGCACTGCGCGAAGCTGTCGACGGGCACCGTGAGGTCCACGCTCTGGACGGCGTGCCCATCGGGCGCGAAGTTCGCGCCGCGGACCCAATGGCCATCGCCGTCGACGAGCCACACGGCGTACATCGCGCCGCCGGTGAGCGGTCGCAGGTCATGGAAGACGACGAACGGGCTGAGGTCCGGCTTGGCCGGAGCGATGAGCGTCCCGCCGGTGCCCTGCCACTGGTCGAGGCCGACCATGTACCAGGTCCGCCCGCCGTGCGAGACCTTCTCCGCGATGAGCGCGTACTCGGCGCGCTCGGCTTGGGCCGCACGCAGCTCGCGGAGCGAATTCAGGTCCAGCACCAGGAAGAGCAGCGCCGCGGCCGCCAGCGCCCCGAGTACGAGCGAGGCACGCGGTGGCCGGACGCTCCAGACGGTCTCACGCTTCGGCGGAGCAGTGCGTCCGGTGCCGGCGTCGGCTGCGGCGGCTGACAGGATCCGCTCCTTCAGCCCGGCCGGGGGCTCGCGGAGCAGGACCATGTCCGGGAGCGCGCTCACCACGCGTGCGATCTCGGCCAGCGCGTCGCGGCACATCGCGCACTGCGCCAGGTGAGCCGTGGTGCGGTCGGCTTCGCCCGGCCGCAGCGCGCCGACCGCGTACAGCTCGAGGTCGTCGAGGACATGTTCGGTCATGCCCGGGTCGCTTCGAGCGCGCGCCGCATCTTTTGCAGACCGATCCGCATGCGTCCCTTGACCGTGCCGAGCGGAACACCCATCAGCTCCGCGAGCTCGACATGGGTGTATCCGCCGAAGTACGCGAGCTCGATCGTTCTCCGCTGGGCGTCCGGCAGGGTCTGCAGCGCGAGGCGGACCGTCTGCTGCTCGACGTTGCGCTCGGCCATCGCGGCGGTGTCTTCGTCGGCCGCCCGCTGCTCGGCCACCTCGAGCGGCGCCGGGCGGAAGGCGGTCTTCCGCCGCAGGACGTCGACGGCGCGGTGATGGACGATCGACAAGAGCCAGCCGCGAGGGTTCCCACGGTCGCGCCGATAGCTCCCCGCGCCGCGCCACGCAGAGATGAAGGCGTCCTGGACGACGTCCTCCGCCGCCTCGCTCTCTCCGAGGATCCGGTAGGCGAGGGCGTACGCCAAGCGGCCGTAGCGGTCGTAGAGGCCGGCCAGAGCCGACAGGTCGCGCTCGGCGAGGGCGGCCATGAGGACATCGTCGGCCGGGATCGGGTCAGCCATCCGAAAACTGTACGCAGGCCGGACGGCTGTGGATGCCGGCGGACAAGAAGCGACCCGAGCGACCTGCCTCCGTGCCCAACCGCAGCTTCGAAGCACTGCAGCCTGGCCGTGGAGCCGATCCTCGATATCCTCTCGGACCGCCTTTGATGCTATCTCCGGTTGCGCTCCTGAGGCCCAGTTCCGTTGATGGAATCTCGGGACTGTTCCTCTTGGCAGACCCCTCGGGTCGCGGTGAAACATAGCCGCCGGGATGCCGAGCGAACAATGGCTTTATCCACGAACTCGAGCGTCCGCGGCACGATGTTGTCCACGACCACTGGGCGGTTTTCCACCGACCGTCCACGCACCGTGGGTTTCCGTCATGGGGACCGCGATACCTACCATCGAACGGTGAGCGCCGACCCGATCCTGGACGTCCTCAATCCCGAACAACGCACGGCGGTGACGCATCCGGGCGGCCCGCTGCTCATCCTTGCCGGCGCAGGCTCCGGCAAGACCCGCGTCCTGACGCACCGGATCGCGTACCTGGTGCGCGATCTCCACGTTCCGGCACGCAAGATCCTCGCGGTCACGTTCACGAACAAGGCCGCCAAGGAGATGCGCGGCCGCCTGCAAAAGCTGCTCGGCGAGGCGGCCCTCGCGGACCTCACCGCCGGGACCTTCCACGCGTTCTGCGCGCGCCTGCTGCGCCGGGACGGTCCGGAGGTCGGGATCGACCGGGGCTTCGCCATCTACGACGTCGCGGACCAGCGCGCGCTCCTGCGCCAGGCGATGGGGGACACCGGCGTGTCAGAGCGGCTCTTTTCCCCGGGCGCCATCGGCACCGTGATCTCCACGTCGAAGAACGAGCTGCGGGGCCCTGCCGACCTCGCGAACGAGGCCCGCGGCCAGCTTGAGCGGCTCGCGGCCACCGCCTGGCGGCGCTACGAGGCGCTGTTGAAGGAGAACAACGCCGTCGACTTCGATGACCTGCTCGTTCTGCCGTGCCGGCTCTTCGAGACAAGTGACCGCGCGCTCGAGAGGTGGCAGGACCGGTACGACCACATCCTCGTGGACGAATACCAGGACACCAACCGCGCGCAGTACGTGCTGCTGCGATACCTGGCGGGCTCGAAGCAGAACCTATGCGTCGTCGGGGACGACGATCAGTCGGTCTTCTCGTGGCGCGGCGCGGACGTCCGCAACATCCTCGATTTCGAGCGCGACTATCCCAACGCGACCACCGTCAAGCTCGAACAGAACTACCGGAGCACGCAGACGATCCTCGACTCCGCCCACAGCGTCGTCCGCAACAACGCGGCGCGGAAGGAAAAGAAGCTCTGGACCGAGCGGACGGGCGGAGACCCGGTCGTCGTCGTGCAGGCCCACGACGAGCATCACGAGGCGGAGACCATCGCCCGCGAGATCGAACGGCTGCGTCGCACCGGCGACGTGACCACAGCGCGCGACGTCGCGGTCCTGTATCGCACGAACGCGCAATCGCGCGCGATCGAGGACGTGTTCCGCGGCTTCGGGCTCGCGTACCAAGTCGTCGGCGGCGTGTCCTTCTACGCGCGGCGCGAGGTCAAGGACGTGCTC
>JBBQZK010000023.1:0-27817 GCA_038207785.1 Candidatus Limnocylindria bacterium
TCCTCGAACGACCGCGAGCCGATGTTCTCCGAGACCACGGAGTTGATCCCGATGACCTCGACATCGAGCGCCTCCATGAGCTGCGGCAGGTACTGTGCCGCGGTCCCGTGCGAGTAGTTGAGAACGATCTTCACCTTCGCGTCGGCGATCTCCCGCTTGTGCGTGACCTCCCGGAGGAACGACGCGCTGTACTCCTCGCCCACCCGCGGGATCTCCATGATCCGTCCTACGTCGTCATAGGAGCTGCGCCGGAAGTCCTCGCGGAAGAAGACGTTCTCGACCTTCCGTTCCTGGGCCTTGTCCATGTCCAGGGCCTGGCGGTCGAAGAACTTGATGTCGCACACGCGCACGTCGAACGGCGACACCCGGACGTGCACGCCGCCCGCCGCGCCCATGCGCCGGGTCTGGAACCGACCGATGGGCAGCGGCGCCTGGGTGAGGTCCGCCACGTGCACGCCCGACCCCACGATCCCACCCATGAGTGCGCGCTTGAGCATCCGGCTTGAGCGATGCTGGTCGCGGTTCATGGTCACCGTCGCCCCGGTGGGGAGGGACGACGCGTACGCGGACCCGAGGCGCGCGGCGAACTCGGGCGTGAGATCGACGTTCACGAGGCCGGTGACGCCGAAGCGCCCGAACAGCGAGCGGCGGCCCTGCGAGCCCCAAATGAGGCTCGACCCGACGACGGCTCCGCCCTCGACCTGCTTGTCCGGCCAGATCTTCACCGAGGCGCGCACGCGGGCGCCCTCGTTGATGACGGAGTGGTCACCGACGACCGAGCCTTCTTCGAGGACCACGCGCGCCTTCAGCGCGCACTGCCGGCCGACGATCGTGCCGCGCAGGTCGGCGCGCTCGCCGATGTAGCTGTTCCGCCACACGATCGAGCTTTCGACGTAGGCGAACTGGTCGACCGTCACGGAATCCCGCAGGACGGTCGGCCCGACGATCTCCGCCCCGCCACCGATGCGTACGCCCGCGCCGAGGTAGATCGGCCCGGTGAGCTTGGCCGTCGGCTCGATCGCCACCTCGCCACCGGCGAAGACCCCGGGCAGGATCTCGGTGCCCAGGGGCGCGCCCTTCATCCGGCCGAGAAGCAGGTCCGCGTTCGCGCAGCTGTACTCGGCGATCGACCCGACGTCGGTCCAATAGCCCTCCGCGACGTAGCCGTACAGTGGCTCTCCATCGGCCAGTAGCTGTGGGAACAGGTCCTTGCTGAAGTCGAACGGATCCCCGATCGCGTAGCGCTCGAGCACGCGCGGCTCGATGACGTAGATGCCGGTGTTGATGGTGTCCGAGAAGACCTCACCCCAGGACGGCTTCTCCAGGAACTTCGTGATCCTGCCATCCTCCTGGGTGATCACGACGCCGTACTCGAGCGGATTCGAGACGCGGACGAGCGTGAGCGTGACCGCGGCCTTGCGCTCCTTGTGGAACGCAATGACCTTTGAGAGGTCGATATCCGTCATCGCGTCGCCCGAGATGACCAGGAACGTGTCGTCGAGAGCCGCGCCGATCTGCCTGACCGAGCCACCGGTGCCGAGCGGGGTCTCCTCGACGCTGTAGCGGAGCCGCATCCCGACGCCGCCGCCGTCGCCGTAGCTGTCCTGGATCACCGAGGCCAGGTACTGGAGCGTGACGAAGGCGTCCTCGATCCCGTACCGCTTGAGGAGGTCGAAGATGTGGCCGAGGCAGGGCTTGTTCACGATCGACACCATCGGCTTGGGACGGTTGATCGTGAGCGGCCTGAGGCGGCTCCCCTCGCCGCCGGCCATGACGACGGCCTGCATCAGTGCCGAGTATGGGTGGTCCTGTGATGCGCACGGGTGTTCTATCGGAAGATGTCTAGGCAATACCTTGCCTAATGACTAGTCAAGTAGTCATACTATTGCCATGCTGCCCTACGACGCTTCCCATCTCCAAACCGCGATGGCGGAGCTCGACGAGTGGAAGACGAAGATCGAGCTGAGCTGGCCGCTGGTTCTCACGAGGCATGGAAGGCTGCGGCGAGACCTCGAGGCAGAGAGTGTCGCGGCATCAACACGGATGGAAGGCGTAAATGTCACTGCAGATGACGTTCGCCGCATCTTTGCCGACGACGTGCCCCAGAGAGTCTCGCCCGAAGATGCGGACCTCGTCCGAGGCTACCGCGAGGCGATGCGCTTTGTGCTGCAACGGGCTGATGACCAAGCCTTCGCCTGGGATCGCGGCCTTTTCACAAATCTCCAGGATCATGTCGTAGCCGGAAGCGAAGCCGACGGTGCCGGCCGATTCAGGCACGGCGAGACCAGCGTCATCAACCAGTCAACGGGTGCAGTCGTATTCGATCCGCCGCCCGGTGCGGACGTCGCGCACCTCATGGATAGGGTGTGCGACCAGGTTGCGGCATCGGCCGATCACCCCGCGCTCAAGGCTGCGTGGATACACGTAGCGACCGCGGCGGTACATCCGTTCCGGAACGGCAACGGGCGGACGGCGCGGATCCTCGCGTCGCTCGCCATGTTCCGTGGTGGGTTTCGTCGTCCAGAGTTCTGTTCGCTAGAGGAGTGGTGGGGACGTCACATCCCCGACTACTACAGCGCGTTCAACTGTCTTGGCTCGGCGTTCGACGAGAGGGCTGACGTCAGTCCCTTCATCACCGCACACGTGATGGCGCAGGTCGAACAGGTCCGCCGACTGGACCTGCGGGAGCGCACCGAAAGCCGTATTTGGGCGGCCCTGGAAGAAATCGCCAAGCGCCGTGGCCTGCCAGAACGAGCCGCCAACGCGCTATGGGACGCGTTCAACGGTCGTGAGATAACCGCTCGCTATTACAAGAACTCGGCCGACATCAACTCTCGTCAGACCGTGACGACGGACTTGAGCCGATTGTCGGCGAGCGGCCTCGTTCGACCGATCGGTGAGCGACGGGGGCGGCGGTACCTTCCCGCCCCAGCCCTCTTCGCCGAGCTGTCGGAGCTCCTCGGCATCGAGATACCGGCCGGAGCGACATCCCCACGGGAGGTGATCGCGGGCAGGCTCGCACAGAATCTTCTCGACTCTGCCACGAGTGCGCGCTCCATCAATGCTCGCGACTCCGGCGCGGGAAGCGACACGACACACGTGGCCGTGCGGTGGTCCGGCCGGCACGGCGGGCCCGCGACCGAAACGAACTAAGCCCGGTCCCCTCCGATGGAAAAGAGCGATTCGAGGTCGTGGCGCGAGTACATCTTGAACGCCACGTGCGTGTCGGTGCGCACGACGCCCTGGACCTGGCCGATGCGCCGGGTGACGATGTCGGCGAGCTCGTCGTGTTCCCGCGCGCGGACCATCGCGACGAAGTCCATCGGCCCGGTGACCGAGTAGACCTCGGAGACTCCCTCCACCGCCGCCAGCGCTTCGCCAAGCGTCGGGATCGCCTTGCGATCCGCGCTGATGAGGACGATGGCCGTGATCACTACAGCGACTTCACGTCGATGTCGTGGAGCGCGGACTTCAAATAGTGCGCGGCCTCCTGGAAGGCCATGGCCTTGCCGCGGTTGAGCGCGGCCTCGTAGCTGTCGAGGCTGTCGGCCGTCGAGCGCTCGTCATACCGGTGAAAGGCCTCTTCGAGCTGGTCGACGGCGAGCTTCACGCGGTCGCGTGCGGCGGAGCTGATCACGGACACCCTCCCGATGGCTGCGTCGACGACGAGGATATCGGGAGGGCGTCCGGACCGCGCTCGCGTTAGATCTCGCGCTTGGTGACGGTGGTCCGCTCCTCGACGACGGGCTCGGGGTCGTTGACCTGGACGTCGGTGGTGCCGTCCGGGTTCACGTTGACGTTCGTGGTCTGCCCGTTCGGGACCGACGTGTCCCTGATGGTCGTACGGGTCTCGGTGACCTCACGCTTTTCCATGGTGCCTCCCGCGTTTCGCTGTTCTGATAGCGGGTGCATGCGCAGTGCCAATCGCCGCTACCCGCCGATCTGCGGCAACAGCCGCGGCGCTCGACCCGTGATTGGCAGGTCACCGACGGAGTCGAGCTGGCTGGTCTGGTGGTGCGGCACGTATTCCTTTTTAGACACTGACGAGGCGGTAGGCTGCCCGAAGCTCGCGCAATGAGTGGCCGCCTCGAGCGGGACGACCTCACTGAGCTCGGAGGCGAGACGCGCTGTCCCGGCGGCCACTGCGGCGCGCAGGCGCGGTGGTCGAGCCGCTCGCGTCGGTGGCGGTCGTGCATGGCCAATTCCGTTCGCTACACCGTTCAGAATCGCGTGTTGCCGAAGGGGCTGAACACCAGTCGCGCAAGCGCTCCGGCAGCGACCGCGCAGGCGATCGCGAAGGCAGAAGCGGGTCCGCCGGCACCTAACCATGCCGAAGCGCTTTCCGCAATCAGGACCCCCCAGGCCTGCCCCGAGGCCGGCGAACCAATATTGGCGGCCCCTGTCTTGGCGCTGTTCGAGCCACCCCCGACCGAGCCCGATCGTCATCAAGACAACTCCCAGGGCCGCGACTGCTAGACAGGCAATCACGACGGCAGGCGTACGAATGCCGAGCGTTAGCGCCGTGCCGCCTAGTACCGCCGTAGTGATCGCACGTCGTCTGAGCAGTGACAACTAGTTCCCTAGCTGCAACGCGGGATAGATTTTCGGCCGCACCAGGCATCGATGCCTAGAGTTCCCGGCCGGTCAAGGGTGTACGCGGAGGTGCCGCCGTGACCGTCGGCGGCGTGGACCAGGCGCTCGCGAGGGTCATAGCCGAAGGTCGCGATGGCAGGCGACGTTCCGGCAAGCTCGCGACGAACGCACAGGGCTGCAGTCCGACTCCCACGGTGACGAGTGTGCAGGCAACCACGCCAAAGGCTGCGAGCCCCAAACCGAAGCCGGACTCGAATCCGGCGCGTCCGACGGCCTCCCCCAGCGGCTGGCCCTTCTGGAGATTGAGCGCGATGCCGATGCCGAGCGATGCAACTGCGAGCGGGAGGCCGGCGCGCTTTAGCCAGGGCAGGGGCATACCGGCTCAGCGTTCCCACGTCGTGGAGATTGCCGGCTGCGCGTTGGACCGGTCAGCCGATCTCCAGCTCGCGCGTCCGGACGCCGAGGTCGATCTCGACCACACCCTCGCGGACCCGGACGGGGTACGCGTTCACGGGATACACCGCCGGGAGGGCCCGCACCTGGCCGGTGAACAGGTCGAACTGGGCGCCGTGCCGCGGGCACTCGACGCAGCGATCCTCGAGCTCGCCCTCGCCAAGGGTCCCGCCGTCGTGCGTGCACACGTTGTCGATCGCGCCCCAGTGTCCGTCAGCGGTCCGGCCGAGCGCGAACGAGCGTCCCTCCGCGCCAACGACCATGACCTCGCCGGGCGCCAGATCCGCTTCGCCGGCGACCGGCCACCAGCGGGGCCCCGCATCGATCGTCATGCGGCATCCTCGAGCTCGGCGATGCGGCCGATCCGCGGCGCGAGCGCCGCGAGGACGCGCGCGCCGACCTGGGGATCGGGGATGACGTTGATGACGCGCTGGAAGAATCCCCGCACGAGCATCTGCTCGGCGCTCGCGCGGTCGAGGCCACGCGACATCACGTAGAAGAGCTCGAGGTCGTCGAGACGGCCGGCGGTCGCGCCGTGACCGCACCGGGCAACGTCGTTCGTGAGGATCTCGAGGACCGGGATCGGGTCGGCGCCGGCCTTGTCCGACAGCAGCATGTTGCGGCACTCCTGGTACGAACCGGTCGCGTGCGAGGTGGGCTCGACCCGGATGATGCCGTAGTACGTCGCGTGCGCCCGTTCATAGAGCGCCGATAGGTAGAGCAGGTCGCTCGTGGAGGCCCGGCCGTCGAGCTTCTGCATCGAGTTCACGTCGATGCGCTGGTCCGCGCCTGCGGCGACGAGGCCGTAGAGCTTGACCGTCGCACCATCACCCTGGATATCGGAGTCGATGCCGAGCTTCGTCTTGTGGCTGCCGACCAGGACGTTGAAGCTCGCGACGGTGCTGTCGCGCGCCGACGCGTACCGCTGGAAGCCGAGGTCCCACACATCGTCCCCGAAGCGCTGGATCCCGACGTAGCGCACCTGCGCCCCGTCGCCGGCGATGATCTCCACGCCGGGGATGGCCACGCGGCCCGTGCCTCCGCCGTCGGAGGTGACCTCTTCCACCAGGGTGACGCTGCTGCCCCGCTCCGCGACCACGACCGTTCGGAACACGATCGCGCCCGTTCCGCCGCCCCAGTGCTTCTGGACGTGCAGGGGCAGCTCAACGTGCACGCCCGCGGGCACGTATACGAACGTACTGCCGTGCGCGAAGGCCGCGGCGTTGAGCGCTCGGAACGCGGCATGACTCGGGAGTCCGGTGTTCGCGCCAAGCGCCTTCCGCACCAGCTCCGGATGCGACTTCACCGCATCGGTCCAGCGATCGAAGACGACGCCATTCCGGGCCGCCTCGACCGGGATCGCGCTGTATTCGGACGGCGGGCCCGGCGGCTCGTCGACGACGAGCGGACCCGTGGGCAGCCCGCGCAGGGGGAAGCGCCGCCACTCCTCCTCGGCGCCGGTTGGCCACTGCTCGGGCCGGAGGCCGTCGAGCGCGGCGAGGCGCCAGTGCAGGAGCCAATCGGGCTCATTGCGCCGACGCGAAAGCCGCTCGACCTGGGTGCGGTCGAGCGGCAAGAGAGCGGTGGCTACGGTCGCGACGGCCACTAGCCGATGGCACCCTGCATCTGCAGCGTGATGAGGCGGTTCATCTCGATCGCGTAGTCCATCGGCAGCGTCTTCACGATCGGCTCGATGAAGCCGTTCACGATCATCGCGGTGCCCTCGGCCTCGGTCATCCCGCGGCTCATGAGGTAGAACAGCTGCTCTTCGCCGATCTTCGAGACGGAGGCCTCGTGGCCGATGGTGACGTCGTCCTCGTCGACCTCCATGTACGGATAGGTCGAGCTCCGGGCGGTGTCGTCGAGCATGAGCGCGTCGCAGCGCACGGTGCTCTTCGCGCCCTTGCAGCCCGGATAGATCTTCACGAGGCCGCGGTAGCTCTGGATGCCGGTCCCCTTGCTGATGCCCTTGCTCGTGATGAGCGATGTCGTATTCGGCGCGGCGTGGATCATCTTCGCGCCGGCATCCTGATGCTGGCCGTCGCCCGCGAAGGCGACGGAGAGGACCTCACCGTGGGCGCGCTCGCCGACCAGGTACACGCTCGGGTACTTCATCGTGACCTTGGACCCGAGGTTCGCGTCGATCCACTCCATGACGCCGCCCTCCTGGACCACCGCGCGCTTGGTCACGAGGTTGTAGACGTTGTGGCTCCAGTTCTGGATGGTCGTGTAGCGGACGCGGGCGTCCTTCTTGACGATGATCTCGACGACCGCACTGTGGAGCGTGTTCGTGGTGAACACGGGCGCCGTGCACCCCTCGACGTAGTGCACGCTCGAGCCCTCTTCCGCGATGATCAGCGTGCGCTCGAACTGGCCCGCGTTCTCGCTGTTGATGCGGAAGTACGCCTGCAGCGGGATCTCGACGTGCACATTCTTCGGGACCCACACGAATGACCCACCCGACCAGACCGCGGTATTGAGCGCGGCAAGCTTGTTGTCGTTCGCCGGGATCACCGTGCCGAAGTGCTCGCGGAAGATCTCGGGGTGCTGCTTGAGGGCGGTGTCCGTGTCCATGAACACGACGCCCTGCGCCTCGAGATCCTTGCGGATGTTGTGGTAGACCGACTCAGAGTCGTACTGCGCTCCCACGCCGGCGAGGTACTTCTGCTCCGCCTGCGGGATGCCCAGCTGGTCGAAGGTGCGCTTGATGTAGTCGGGGACGTCGTTCCAGTCCTTCATCGACTTGTCCGACGCCTTGAGGTAGTAGTAGATGTCCTCGAAGTCGATCGCCGAAAGATCGGCGCCCCACGTGGGCATCGGCCGGCTGCGGTAATGCTTCAGCGCCTTCAGGCGCCGGTTGAGCATCCACTCGGGCTCCTGCTTGTAGGTCTGGGAGATCTCGGTGACGACCTCGGGCGAGAGCCCCTTCTTCTTGACGTTGCGATAGATGGCGTCCTTGTCTTCCCATCCGAACTTGTAGTTGTCGGGAAGCTGGTCGACCGCTGGATTCACTGCCATGGGCTTAATCCTACTCTCGAAGTCGGAATTTCTACGCCGAATCTCATGACGTTTTGGCCTCTTCGCCGGGCCACTCGTGCAGGCCCCAGGCGCTTCCTTTCAGGGCTTTCAGGCTCAGGAGCGCGCATTTCAAGCGCGCCGGGGTCAGCGTGATGCCGAGGTTCTCGAGGACGTGGTCGCGGTCGATGGCCCGCAGCTCGTCGAGGGTCTTTCCGCGGACCTCGTCGGTCAGGATCGACGCGGAGGCCTGCGAGATCGCGCAGCCCTTCCCGTTGAAGGCGACATCCACGACGCGCTCGTCGGCGCCGATCTTCAGGTACATCGTGATCTCGTCGCCGCAGAGCGGGTTCGTGTCGTGGTACTGATGGGTCGCGCCCTCGAGCTCGCCGAAGTTATGCGGGTTCTTGTAGTGGTCGAGGATGAACTCGCGGTAGAAATCGTCCATGCCCTAGACCTTGAACAACGTCTTGGCCTTGGCGATGGCGGCGAGCAGCAGGTCGATCTCGGCGAACGTGTTGTAGAGATAGAAGCTCGCCCGCGTCGTGGCAGGAGTTCCAAGGCGTGTCATCAGCGGCTGATTGCAGTGGTGGCCGGCCCGCACGCAGATCGCCTCGCTGTCGAAGATCTGGGCCACGTCATGGGGATGGATGCCCGCGATGTCGAACGAGATCACGCCGACCCGGTCCTCGGCGGTCTTGGGCCCGAACACGGCCAGCCCGGGGATCGCCATGAGCCTGGGCAGGGCGTACTCGACGAGCGCCCGCTCGTGGGCATGGATCTGCTGCATCCCGACGTTCTCGAGGTAGTCCACGGCTGCCCCGAGGCCGATGGCGTCCACGTACGCCGAGGTGCCCGCCTCGAACTTCCACGGCAGCTCATTCCAGGTGGAGAGGTCGACGGCGACGCGCGAGATCATGTCGCCGCCATACATGAACGGGCGCATCTTCTCGAGGATGGCGGCGCGGCCCCACACGACGCCGGAGCCCGGCGGCGCGAGCATCTTGTGTCCGCTGAACGCGAGGAAGTCGCAGTCGAGATCCCGGACATCGACCTTCGCGTGCGGCACCGACTGGGCACCGTCGATGACCACGAGGGCGCCGGCGGCATGGGCCTCGGCGGTCAGCTCCTTGGCCGGTGTGACCGTGCCGAGCCCGTTGCTGGTGTGCGTGATCGTGACGAGCTTGGGCCGTTTCGCCATCGCCGCGGTGAACTGGTCGCGTCGCAGGCGCCCGTCATCATCGATATCGACGACGATGAGCGTCGCGCCGACCTGCTGGGCCAGCTGCTGCCACGGGACGAAGTTCGAGTGATGCTCGAGGACCGTCGTCACGATGACGTCCCCCGCCCCGATGTGCTCGCGTCCCCAGGTATGCATGACCAGGTTCAGGCCTTCGGTCGCATTCCGGCAGAAGATGACCTCGCGGGTCTGCGGCGCGTTGATGAACCGTGCGACCTTCTCGCGCGCGCCCTCGAACAGCGCGGTCGTGCGTTCGCTGAACGCATAGACGCCGCGGTGGATGTTGGCGTTGTGCTCCTCGTAGACGCTGGACATCGCGTCGATGACCGCGCGCGGCTTCTGGCTCGTCGCGGCGTTGTCCAGGTACACCACCGTCTTGCCGTGCGCCGTCCGCGAAAGGACCGGGAAGTCCGCGCGGATGCGCTCGACATCCAGCGGCGTCGACGCCTCACGCGTCGTTGCGACAGCCATTACTTCGCCACTCCGGCCGGCTCTTTGTAGAGCTCCTCACGCACGAAGTCGTAGCCCTTCTGCTCGAGCTCGGCGGCGAGCTCGCGGCCGCCGGTGCGCACGATCCGCCCGTCGACCAGCACGTGCACGAAATCTGGTTGGACGTACCGGAGGATCCGCTCGTAGTGCGTGATCAGGAGGATCCCGATGTCCGGGCCTCGCAGGGACTCGATACCGGTGGCGACCGTCTTGAGCGCGTCGATGTCGAGGCCCGAGTCGGTCTCGTCGAGGATCGCGAAGGTCGGCTGGAACATGTGCATTTGCAGCGTCTCAAGGCGCTTCTTCTCGCCCCCGGAAAACCCGTCGTTCACGGCCCGCTTGAGGAAGTCGTCCGGCACCTCGAGCAGCCGCATCTTCTCGGTGAGCATCTTTCGGAACTGCGGGATCGGCATGTCGTTCTTCTTCTCGACGCCCGGCGTGGCCCGGCGGGCATTGATGGCCGTACGGAGGAAGTTCGCGACGGAGACGCCCGGGATCGCGGACGGGTACTGGAACGCGAGGAACAGACCCTTGCGGGCGCGCTCGTCGACCGGCAGGGCGAGGACATCGGCGCCGTCGAGGCGGACCGTCCCGCGCGTCACGCGGTAGCGGGGATGGCCCATGATCGCGAGCGAGAGAGTGCTCTTGCCCGAGCCGTTCGGCCCCATGATCGCGTGGACCTCGCCGCTGCGGACGACCAGGTCGATCCCCTTCAGGATCTCCTTGTCATCCACGCTGACGTGGAGCCCGCTGATCTCGACTGTCGACACGCTTGTCTCCCCCTTGCGGCGCGCCCTACGGCGCGACGGTCACGCTCTGCTGGGTCTGGCGCGCGAGCTCGGCGAGCGTCATGCCGTCGAGCGCGGTCGCGATCGTGGATTGGAGCTTGAGCCACACCAGGCGGGTGCCGCACCCCTGCTCCCGCACGCAATTGAGCACCGGGTCGCCTTCGGCCGTGCAGACCTGCGGCTCGATCGGGCCTTCGAGCGCTCGCACCACATCGCCAGCCGTGATCTGCGCGGGCTCGCGGGCGAGGGTGTATCCGCCGCCCGCGCCGCGCTTCCCGATCACGAGGTTGGCCTTTCGCAGCACCGCGACGAGCTGCTCGAGATACGCCTCGGGCAGCTGCTCGCGCTCCACGACGGCGTGCAGCGATGTGCTCCCGTTCCCGAAGTTGCGCGCGAGCTCGACCATGAGGCGCATCCCGTACTCACCTCGGGTCGAAACGTGGAATGCGGCTGGAGCGGACTGATTTCCGAGCACTACAGTCGGAATTCTAGACCCCACGCGCAACTCTGACCACCCTGCATACGCTCAGGAGCATGGCACTCCGGTTCGCGAGCGCGGCCATCGGATCGACGAATCCGGCGAAGGTCCGTGCGGTGGAGCGAGCCCTCGCCATCCTCGCGCCCGGCTGCGCCGTCGTCGCGCTCGCGGTCCCGTCGGGGGTCGGCGTGCAGCCGTTCGGGGACGTCGCCGCGCGCTCTGGCGCACTCGAGCGGGCCCGCGCGGCGCTCACCGCGAGCGGCGCCGACATCGCCTTCGGCCTCGAGGGCGGCGTGGAGCTCGACGGCCCGCGGGTGTGGCTGCTGTCATGGGTCGCCGCCACGGATCCCGCGGGGCGCGAAGGCTACGCGAGCGGGCTGCGGATGTTGCTGCCGCCGTCGCTCGGCACCGGGCTCCGCGCAGGTACGGAGCTCGGCACCTTGGTCGATGCGCTGTTCGGCGTCACGGACAGCAAGACGGCGAGCGGCGCGATCGGACTGCTCACCGCCGGTGCGGTCTCACGCACGGACGCGTTCGCTGACCTTGTCGCGATGAGTCTCGCCCCGTGGATCCATCCCGACCACTATCGGTAGCGTGGGCTCGGTCGGCTTGTCATCCCTGAAGGCCCGCGTGTACAGGCGCCAGTAGAGCGCTTCGCGGCCCATGAGCTCGGTATGCGTGCCGTCCTCGACGATCCGTCCGCGGTCGAGCACGAGGATCCGGTCCGCCGCTTCGACGGTCGTGAGTCGGTGAGCGATGACGATGGTCGTGCGGCCGAGCATCAGTCGCGCCAGCGCCTCCTGGACGAGGTACTCGCTCTCGTTGTCGAGTGAGGAGGTCGCCTCGTCGAGCAGGAGGACGGGCGAGTCTCGCAACAGCGCGCGAGCGATGGCGACGCGCTGCCGTTGCCCGACCGAGAGCTTGACGCCGCGCTCGCCGACGACCGTGTCGTACTGCTGCGGGAGCCGGTCGATGAACTCGGTGGCGTTCGCCGCTCTGGCCGCTGCGACGAGCTGCTCTTCCGTCGCATCCAGCCGGCCGTAGCGGATGTTCTCTGCGACCGTCGTCGCGAACAGGATCGGCTCCTGCGGCACCACGGCTATCTTCTCGCGGACCGAGTGGACCGTCAGGTCGCGCAGGTCGTGCCCGTCGAGCGTGATCCGACCCTCGGTCGGGTCGTAGAACCGCGCGACGAGGCTCACGAGCGTCGTCTTCCCCGCCCCGGACGGACCGACGAGCGCGGTCGTCTTGCCGGCCTCGAACGTGGTGGAGATCTCGCCGAGGACCAGCGGCCCCTGCTCGTACCGGAAGGACACGTCTTCGAAAGCGATGCGCCCCGTCGCGGCAGCGAGCACCGTCGCCCCCGGGCGGTCGGCGATCTCCGGCGCGGTGTCCAGCAGCGCGAAGATCCGGTCGGCCGCGCCGAAGGCCTCTTGCACCTGGGTCCACTGCGCGGCGAGCCCACCGACCGGTCCGGCGACCATCCCCGCGTACAGCAGGAAGGCGACGAGCTGTCCGGTCGTGGCCTCGCCGCGGATGACCTGGTGGCCGCCGTACCAGAGCACGACGATCGATGCGGCGAAGCCGAGGAATCCGATCAATGGAAAGAGCGTGGAGGACAGGCGCGCCCGTTCGAGGACCTTGCCGAGCGTGACCTGGAGCTTGGTGCGGAAGCGGTCGGCCTCGTACTGCTCGCGCGTGAACGCCTGCACCGTGCGCACCTCGGCGATGGCCTCCTGCAGCACGCCAACGGCCTCGCCCTGGGCGTCCTGCGCCTCGCGCGAGATCAGCCGGATCCGGCGGCCGAGATACTGGCCGAGGAGACCGATCGGTGGCGCGACGACGAGCGTGAGGAGCGCCAGGCGCCAGTTCATGATGAAGATGACCACGAGCCCACCGATCAGCGTCAGGACCTGACCGAGGACGGAAATGATCGTCTGGGTGATGACGCCATGCACGAGCGTGGCGTCACTCGTGACGTGCGACATGAGCTCGCCGGTCTTGCGGCGGGTGAAGAACGAGAGCGAGAGCGACTGCAGGTGGCGGACGATCTCCATCCGCAGGTCGAAGATCACTCGCTCGCCGGTCCACGTCATGACGTACTGCCGAACACCGTCGATGGCGGCACGCACGAGCAGGACGGCGACGAGGACGAGCACCAGCGTGTCGAGCAGTGCTGCGTCGCGCAAGCCGGCGTCCAGGACGCGAAGGACCACCTGCGGCCAGGCCAGACCCAGGATGGTGGACAGGACGAGCAGCGCGGCCGCGAGCACGAGGTTCATGCGATATGGCCGCACGAATCGAAGGAGGCGCCGGTACATGCCGATCGACGGTCGCTTCTTCTCGCGGCCGCCGCCGCCCATGAACATCAGGTGCGCGCCGCCGCCGCCCATCATCATGTCTGCAGCGTACGGCTACCGTCCCAGTCCGACGTCGGCGAGGAGGGCAGCGTGCGCGTCGACGACCTTCCGCGTGGCCGCCGCCGGCGGCGCGCTCCACGTGAGTGGGACGCGCGGGATCTCGCGCTGCACGATCTTCGAGACCTGCTTGTAGAGCTCGGCGCGCTTCGATTGATCGGGTTCGATCCTCGCCTTGCGGAGGAGGCCTGCCGCTTCCTTGTTGATCCAGCCGCCCGCCTCCGTCGGCTGATCGACGCCGTTGACGACGGGCGGGATGAATGCCACACCGAGCAGCTCGTCGGGATCGAATGAGGACGCCGAAGCCCCGCCGACCCACATCGGATATCGGTTCTCACGCACGTTCACCGCGAATGTGACCGGGTCGATGGTCCGCAGTGAGGCGACGATCCCCGCCGCGGCAAGGTCCGCGGCGACGGCCTCGGCGACCTTGCGCATGTCGGGCGTGGAAACGCTGCCGTCCTGCACGTACCAGAGGTCCACCTCGACGCTCTGCCGCCCCGAGTCGGCGAGCAGCTTCTTCGCGGCGCCGGTGTCGTTCTTCGCGAACTCGGTCACGGAGTCGTCGTAGCCGAGCATCGCCCGCGGCGGGAGCTGCGACGCCGCGGTCGCGGTGCCGGCATACACGCGATCGACGAGGCCGCGCGTGTTCACGCCCTGCGCGATCGCCTGGCGCACGCGGAGGTCGTCGACCGGCGGCAGCGAGAGATTGAGCCCGAGGTACAGGACCGTCGTCTCGGGACGCGCGACGAGCTGGAGGCTCGGGTCCGTGCGGATCGTCCCGATGTCCGCGAGCGCCAGGTCCTGGACGTAGTCAACGGACCCGCCGCGGATCGCCGCGAGGCGGGCGGCCGGGTCGGGCATCGAGATGAAGCTGAGGCCGTCGAGGTACGGCAGCTTTTGACCTCCGGGGTCGGCTCGCCAGTAGCGATCGTTGCGCTCGAGCATCACGGGGTGCGATCCACTGGGGCCACGCTGCGCGGCCGTCACGCGGAAGGGACCGGTGCCGGAGGTGGGCGACGCCGGTGACGCGATCGCGAACGCGGGCGTCGCAAGCGCGCTGAGGAACCGGCCGTCGGGCGTGGCGGTCACGAGCACGACCGTCAGCGGGTCCGGGCCAGCGGCGACGTTCGCCAAGAACGGCCGCGAGCCCGACGTCAGTGCCTTCACCACGGCAGGCCCATCGAGCGGCGTCCCGTCGTGGAACGTGACCGCCGGCCGCAGCGTGAACGTCCAGGTCATCCCATCGGGCCCGACGATCCACTTGGTCGCCAGCGCAGGCAGCACCCCGTTCGGTCCGCGCGCTACGAGCCCCTCGAAGATCTGACCGACCACGAGCAGGTTCGCATCCGCCGCACGCGGATCGAGCGAGCCGATCGGCCCCGCCAGCGCGACGCGCAACGTACCCCCGAGCGGCGTCTTGGGCGTCGCCGACGTCGTCGCAGTCGCCGTTGCCGACGGGCGCACGACGGCCGACGGACTGACCGACGGCTCAGGGGTCGCTTGGCAGGCAACGAGGACCGCCACCACGAAGAGGACGACCGCTCTCATTTCATCAGTCATACCACCATGGTCGTGGGCGCCTTACACGAGGACGACCCTTGAATGGGCAGGAGTAGCCGCGCGTTCAGAGGGACTACAGAGTCAGCGCGCGACGATCACGCACCCGGGAAGTGGCAGGCCGCCCAGTGCCGCGGGGCATGTTCGATGAACTCGGGGTCGACCTCTGCGCAGATCTCCTGAGCCTTCCAGCACCGCGTGTGGAACCGGCAGCCGGTCGGCGGGTTGACCGGGGACGGGACGTCGCCGGTGAGGATGATCCGCTTGCGTTTCACCTCGACGATCGGGTCGGGGATCGGTACAGCCGAGAGCAGCGCCTGCGAGTACGGGTGGAGCGGGTGCTCGTACAGGTCCACGCGGTCGGCGAGCTCGACGATCTTCCCGAGGTACATCACCGCGACGCGGTCGCTGATGTGGCGCACGACCGAGAGGTCGTGGGCGATGAACAGGTACGTCAGCTTGAACTTGTCCTGCAGCTCCTCGAGGAGGTTGATGACCTGGGCCTGGATCGACACATCGAGGGCCGAGATCGGCTCGTCGGCAACGATGAACTCGGGCTCGACGGCGAGGGCGCGGGCGACGCCGATGCGCTGCCGCTGGCCGCCGGAGAACTCGTGCGGATATCGGTTCGTGAAGTACGGGTTGAGGCCGACGATCTTGAGGAGCTCCTGCACCCGCTCGGTCTTCGCCTTGCCGGCCGCGAGCTTATGCACTTCGAGCGGCTCGCCGATGATGTTGCCGACCGTCATCCGGGGGTTCAGTGACGCATACGGGTCCTGGAAGATCATCTGCATACGCCGGCGCATCTTCCGCATCTGCTCGCCGCCAAGCTTGGTCAGCTCGACGCCGTCGAATTTCACTTCGCCCGACGTCGGCTTGTAGAGCTGGAGGATCGCGCGGCCGGTGGTCGACTTGCCGCAGCCCGACTCGCCGACGAGGCCGAGGGTCTCACCCTTCTCGACGAAGAAGTCGATCCCATCCACGGCGCGGACGGCGCCCACCTGGCGCTGGAAGACGATCCCCTGCGTCAGGGGGAAGTGCATCTTCAGGGCCTTCACGTCGAGCAGGTTCTTGCCACTGTCGAACCTCGCGGTCGAGCGGCTCCGCTGGATGAACTCAGTTGCCATTTCGCGTGTCCTTCCCCGGGGCGCCCGGCGGGGTGTCGGCCGCGGCCTCGGCACGCTTCACCTCGGGCGGCAGATCCGCGACGTCCATCTTGATCGCCTCGAGCTCCTTGACGCTGCCGATGTCCTGCCGCCAGTCGGTGTTCACGAGCCAGCCGCCCTCCTGGGTGCCCCAGCAGCGGGCCTCGTGGTCCGGCTTCGAGTTGGGGATGTGCTTCAGCTCCGGCGGCGTGGTCGAGCAGATCTCGCGGCGGTACTGGCAGCGTGGCTCGAAACGGCAGCCCGGCGGTGGAGCGATGAGGTCCGGCGGCAGTCCTTCGATCGGGACCAGCTTCGCCTTGCGCGACTCGTCGAGCCGCGGGATCGAGCGCAGCAGACCCCACGTGTAGGGCATCTTCGGGTTCGCGAAGAGCTCGCCGGTATCGGCCTTCTCGACGATCTGGCCGCCATACATGACGTGGATCCGCTGGGTCATCCCCGCGACCACGCCGAGGTCGTGCGTGATGAGGATGAACGCCGTGCGGAACTCGCGCGCCAGGTTCTTCAACAGGTCCAGGACCTGCGCCTGGATCGTGACATCGAGCGCGGTCGTCGGCTCGTCGGCAAGGATCAGCTTCGGGTTGCAGGACAGGGCCATCGCGATCATCACCCGCTGGCGCATCCCGCCGGAGAACTGGTGGGGGTAATCGTCCGCGCGCTTCTTCGCGCTCGGGATATTGACCAGCTCGAGCAGCTCGATCGTCCGCTTCTTCGCCTCGGCCTTGTCCATCTTGAGGTGAAGCTCGAGAGCTTCGGAGATCTGGCGGCTGATGGTGAGCACCGGGTTCAGGCTCGTCATCGGATCCTGGAAGATCATCGCGATGTTGTTGCCGCGGATCGACCGCACGTCGTCGTCGTCCATCTTGAGGACGTCCTGGCCATCGAAGACGATCGAGCCTTCCACGATCTTGCCGGGCGGCATTGGGATCAGCCGCATGAGCGAGAGGGCGGTCACGGACTTGCCGCAGCCGGACTCGCCAACGATGCCGAGCGTCTCTCCGGCGGCCAGCTGGAACGACACGCCGTCGACGGCGCGCACGACACCGTCACGGGTGAAGAACTGCGTTTTGAGATCCTTGACCTCGAGCAGCTCAGGCACGTGGTCTCCCCTTCCCGATCGTTACCACGGATCTACGAGACGCGGAGTCTACGCAACGTCGGCTAGAGCTTCATCCGGGGATCAAGGGCGTCACGCAGGCCATCCCCGAGGAACGTGAAGGCGAGCATGACGACAGAGATGCAGATCGCGGGCATGAGCACCGGCCACGGACTCTGCGAGAAGACCGTGAAGCCCTCGTTGATCATGACTCCCCACGTCGCCGTCGGAGGCCGGATCCCGATGCCGATGAACGACAGGACGGACTCCGCCAGCATCGCGCCCGGGATCGCGAACGCGAGCGAAACGATGACCGGCGCCAGGGCGTTGGGGAGGAGGTGTCGGACCATAATCCGTTTCGTCGGGACCCCGGTCGCCCGCGCGGCCTCGATGAATTCCTTCTCCTTCAGGGACAGCACCTGCCCACGGACCAGCCGGGTGAGGCCGACCCAGCTCACCACCGCGAGGGCCACGAAGATGAGGATGAGCCCGCCCATGATGTCGCCGAGCCAGGTGTTCCTGAGCGTCGCCATGATGATGATGACGAACAGCAGGTCCGGGAAGGCGTAGATGACGTCGGTGAACCGCATCAACAGGTTGTCGACCCAGCCCCCGAAGTAGCCCGCCGTCAGCCCCAGCGTGAGCCCGAGGGCGAAGATGATCATCGTCGGCACGAGGCCGACGACGAGGGAGATCCGCGCCGACCAGATGAGCCGGCTCAGGATGTCGCGGCCGAGCTGATCGCTTCCGAGCAGGAATTTTGAGTTGTGGTACTTCGAGTCGACGAAGAACGGATCCATGTTGTTGACCTTGGTGTCGATGGCCGTCGGCTCGAACGGCGCGATCAACGGCGCGAAGATCGCGCAGACCGACGCGAGCGCGATGATCACGAGGCCGAACATGGCGGCCTTGTTCCGCCGCAGCCGCCACCAGGCATCCGCCCAGAGGGACCGCTGTTTGCGCGTCAGGACGTTCGACTCGATGGAGCGCTGCTGGGCCGCGCTGGTGGTCACGGTCGCCACTTATTTGCCCACCTTGATGCGCGGGTCGAGGATGCCGTAGACGAGGTCGACCGTGATGTTGGCGATCATGATCAGGAAGGCGTACAGCAAGGTCGTCGCCATGATCACGGGGTAGTCGCGGCCGAGGATGCTGGTGACGTACAGCCGGCCGATGCCGGGCACGCTGAAGATCTGCTCGATGAGGAACGAGCCGGTGATGAGACCTGCGGTCACCGGTCCAACGATCGTCGCGACCGGGATCATCGCGTTCTTCATCACGTGGCTCACGACCACGACCTGCTCGCGGAGGCCCTTGCTCCGAGCCGTGCGCACGTAGTCCTGGCGGATGGCTTCGAGCATGCTCGCGCGCGTGATCCGCGTCAGGACAGCGGCGGGTCCGAGGGCAAGGATCACGGTGGGTAGGACCATGTGCTTGAGATCGCCCCATCCGATGATCGGCAGCCAGCGCAGCGTCACCGCGAAGAGATAGATCGCGAAGATCGCGATGACGAAGGACGGGATCGTGTACCCGACCGTCGCGAAGAACAAGCTTCCGTAGTCGACAGCGGAGTTCTGCTTCAACGCGCTGATGACGCCGAGGGGCAGGGAGATCGCGAGCGACAGCAGCAGCGCCTGCACGCCGAGCTGGGCGGATACGGGGAAGCCCTGGCCGATGATCTCGGTCACCGCACGGTCGTGGGTGAGGCTCGGACCGAAGTCGAACCTGATCGCGTTGCCGAGGAAGAGCACGAACTGCTCGGGCATCGGCTTGTCGATCCCATAGAGCCGGTTCAGGCGATCGATGGTCGCCTGTGGAAGCGGCCGGTTCTCGTTCTTCTCGAACGGCGATCCGGGGGCCGAGTGGGCGAGGCTGAAGGTGATGACCGCGACGAAGAACATCGTTGGGATGATCAGGAGGAGTCGGCGGATCGTGTATTGGAGCATCTCTGGGTGGTCGGGCCCTCCTGCCGAGCGAAGTCGCCTGTTTCGCGAGTGTATACCGGGACACAGTCGGAACGGTTCGCGTTCGAGGCCGCCGGCGCCCCGGAAACGTCGCCGGGCCGGCCTCGCGGCCGACCCGGCGGTCACGTCTCAGTGACGGTGAAGCGCTACTACTTCTTCGACACCGAAATGTTGGCCTGGTCCATGATCCCGATCTCGAAGTCGAGTGCCGTGTCGATGACACCGTGCACGTACGGCTTCAAGAGATACTTCGTCGCGGAGTAGTAGAGGAACGCGACGGGAGCCTCAGCGGTCAGGATCTTCTGCGCGGCGATGTAGCCATCGTCACGCTTCTTCGCGTCGGGCTCTTTGTCGGCCGCCCTCACGAGGGTGTCGTACTGCGTGTTCTTCCAACCGACGTGGGTCACGGTCGAGTTCGACACGAACACGGTCGTGAGCCAGTCCTGCTGGTCCGGGTAGTCCGCGCACCAGCCGAGCAGGAACAGAGGCGGCGTTGTCTCCGGCTTCTTGACGAGCTGGGTGTAGGTCGTGCGGTCGACCGGATCGAGCGAGACGTCGATCCCGAGGTTCGTCTTCCACTGCTGCTGAGCCCACTCGACGCGGGTCTTTGCGGCCGCGGATGACGAGTACGTGAACTTGATGCCGGTGAGCTCAGGCTTGCCTGCGAAGCTCGAGCTTGCAAGCGATGCCTTCGCCGCGGTCACGTCGAATTTCTGGTTGTGGTCGTCCTTGTCGTAGCCCGGGAGTCCCGGCGGCATGAACGACTCGGCCGCGACACCGATCTTCTGGACATCGGTGATGTAGGCCTGACGATCGAACGACTTCGCGAACGCCAGACGGACCTTCGCGTCGGTGAAGGGGGCCTTCTGGGTGTTGAAGCCGTAGTAGAAGGTGCAGGAGCCCGGAACATCCCGGAGCTGCGCCTTCAGGTCCGCGTCGCTGTCGACGGTGCGCAGCTGCTCGGCAGCCACACCGGCGACGTCAAGCTCATTGTTCCGGTATGCAGCGAAGGCGACCGCGCCTTCGTTGATCATGACCTTGGTCCACTTCTTGAGCTTGGCGGGAGTGCGGTAGTTGTCGTTGCGCTCGTAGACCATCTTCTCGTTGTGCTTCCACTCGGTGAGCTTGAACGGCCCGTTGCCGATGAACGTCGCCGGCTCGGTCCACTTGTCGCCACCCTTGGTGACGTCGGACTCACGCGAGGGCACGCCGACCCACAGGGCGGCGATCGCGTTGAAGTAGGGGGCCTGCTCGGTCAGCTTGAAGGTGATCTCGTTGCCACTCGTGCTGATGCCAAGCTTGCCCTTCGCGGCCGCGATCTCGGCCGGGGTCGCCTTCTTCGGGTCGAGGGAGTTGTAGTCCTCGCACCCGACGATGACGTAGCCGGTGAACGCGTAGTCGCCTGCGACGTTGGGGTCGCAGAGCCGGGCGAAGCCGTACTGGAAGTCCTTCGCCGCGAGCGGCGAGCCGTCCGAGTACTTGAGGCCATCACGCAGCGTGTAGGTGTAGGTCAGCCCGTCCGATGAGACCTTGGGCTGGTCCTTCGCGGCGCCCGGGATGGGCTTGAGCGTCTTCGGGTCGAACGCCATGAGCGCCTCGAAGACCATCATGGTCTGCGCGACCTCGTTGACGAAGGACTCCTTCTGCGGGTCGATCGTGTCGGGCTCGCCACCGGTGTTGGTGTTCAGCTCACCATTCGGATCGACGGCCCCGGCGTTGCTTGCGGTGTTGCCTCCCTGGTTGCCGGCCTGGCACGCCGTCACGATCATCGAGACCGCGACGAGCATCGCCAGGAGCGACCAGAGGCGTGAGCGGCGCTGGATCATTCGCTCCCTCCAATTGTTGTGGCCCGCGACGCGTGTAGGTGCTGAGCCCACACGCGCGCGCGACCGAGGCTGAAGCCGGTCGGATCACGTGGGACCCCGTCATTGTGTGGTCGCCCGCCGCGCAGCGTCAATTGCGCGACACTCGACCCGTCACTCCCCTCTACCCGGGGCGTCCGGACGGGGTTCAGGGCGCCGCGAATCTCCACTCGCGGGCGTTCCAGGTGAGCGGCGCGCCGCCGGAGGCCGGATCCACGCCCACCAGCGATCGGGGAGCCACGTCCACGCGGAGCTGCTGGTACAGCGGTAGTGCGGGCCGCGCGTCGTCCCATTCCCGCTCCAGCTCGGCGTAGAGGAGTCGCTTCTCCGTCCGGTCGACCGCCGTCGTCGCGGCGTCGGCCAGGGCGTCGAACCAGGGCCCAGCCGTACCGCGGTACCGGTCGGTAGCTCGCTGGGGATCGCTCGCGTCGTCGGGGCCGATCGCCAGGTCGAAGGCGCCGCTGGCGATGGCGGCGGCCGCTGCCTCGGCCGGGAGCTCACGAACGTCCGCGGCGACCCCGATGGCCGCAAGGTCGCCCGCCACGAGACGAGCGGCGTCGCTCCGCGCGGTCGAGCCCGCCGCAACCAGGATCGAGACCGTGAATCGTTCGGATCCGCGTTCGAGGATTCCGAACGTGCCGTGGGTGTAGCCGGCCGCGCTGAGCAGCGCGCGGGCCGCGTCGCGATCCACGGACGGCAGGCTCCCAGCGTCGGACGCGGCCCAGCCCGGGGCCACGAGGTACGTCCGCGGCACGACCGCGCGGCCTTGGAATAGCGCGGCGCTCATCCGCCTCCGGTCGACGGTCAGCTCGACCGCCTCGCGGAGCACGGGATCAGCGAAGCGTGGCCCGTAGCGAAGGACCTCGACCGCCTCCGATTGTTTGTAGAAGGTCTGGAGGGTCGTGCCATCGGCGAAGCGATCCAGCGTGCCCGCGAGGTCAGCCTCCAGCCCCGGCGACGGGACCACATCCACGTCGCCGCGCCGGAGCGCGTCCAGCAGTGCGGTGCGGTCCGCGAAGAAGTGGATCTCGAGCCGGCCGAGCGCGGGCGCACCAAGCGCATAGGACTTGAACGCCGACAGCGTGACGCCGATGCCCGGCAGCCACGCCGCGACGGCGAACGGGCCCGCGTGCACCGGCTCGCGCGCGTATTTCGCGCGTTGCGCAGCCGTCGCGTTCGCGAGCACGTGCTCCGGCAGCACATGGGCCGCGAGCGCGTAGCCGTCCCATCGTTCGTTCGGGTCATACGTGAAGCGGACGACCCGATCCGTGAGGACGTCGACCCGCTCCACACGCTCGGCGGTCCACCGTGCGCCCGTTCCATGGGGCGCGGCCCGATCGGTCTCCCATGCGAAGCGCACGTCGTTCGCGGTCAGCGCCACGCCGTCCTGCCAGACGAGGCCGGGTCGGAGCTCGAAGGTCGCCACCAGCCGGCCCCCTGGCGCCAGCGGGTCGTCCGTGATGATGGCGAGCCCGCCGTTCTCGACCGTCGGGACGGCGACCGCGAGCCGGGCGACGAGATCGTCGTGCGCGTCACGCCGGACGAGCTGCTCGGTGACGGCCGCCGCGATGATCCGCGCGTTGGGATCCTCCGCGAACACCGAGGCCGGCTCGCCGACGAGCCCGATCACCACGTCGCGGCGAACGGGGCGCGCCGAGGTGCATGCCGGGAGGGTGACGAGGATGAGAACGACGAGGATCGCGACGGACCGCGAGCGCACGCGACGAGGCTAGGGTCTGCCGGCGAAGGGCTCCGAATCGCGGACGGTGTGGGTCGGGGCCGCCTGCTCCGGACGTCGAACGGAGGCGGCGTTGGCGGCCATGGTGCCTGCGGTCGTGCGGTAATCGGTCGCAAGCGAGTCCATAGGCCGCTGCAGCGCGTTGCGCCCATTGAGCATCCACTCGCCGGCCGTCACCGCGTCGCGGGAGACGTGAGGGACGGCCGGTACGGACTGGACCGCGGCGACCGATCCGGCGAACAGGAACGCGGAGATGCCGGCGGCGACGGCCAGCTCGGAGACGCGGCTGAGGAGCGCGAGCCCGCGGAGCGGCCGGGGCTCCGGTGCGGACCACCGCACGGCCGCGCGGACGCGCGCCGGACCGACGGTCGCGGCGCAAGCGCGGAGGGGCGCGAAGGCGTCCTCGAGGAGCGCATCTACGGCCACGCGCTGGTCGAGCGGCAACGGGATCGGGCCGAAGCGCTTCATCGGATCTGCCTACGCATCTGCTGTTCCGTAGCGCCGAATGCCTCCGCGGGTTCGAAGTCGAGGCCCGGGTGTGCCGAAAGCTGCGCTCGCAGCTTGCGCAGCGCGTAGTGGAGCCGGGACTTCACCGTGCCCACCGGGCATTCCACGATCTCGGCGATCTCCGCCAGGTTGAGACCGCTCAGATAATGGAGGACCACGACGATGCGGTGCTTGGGCCCGAGGGTGTCGACGCAGGCGAGGACGACGCGGCGGCGCTCGGCCCGTTCGGCCGCATCGCTCGGCGACTCCGCCTCGGCCGCGATGTCCTCGGTACCTTCGTCCAGCGGGCTGAACATGACGCCTTTCCGCGGCCGCCGGTTGTACGAGAGGTTGACCGCGACGCGGTACAGCCATGGCCGCAGCGAGTCGTCGGGCTCGAGGCGTTCGATCGCACGATGTGCGCGCGCGAACGTGTCGACGACGATCTCCTCGGCCGCCGAGGGGTCCTTCGTGATCGAGATCCCGAGGCGGTAGATGCCGTCGCGATACCGGTAGAAGAGGCTGTCGAACGCGAGGGCGTCGCCGGCGCGGGCGGCGTGGACGAGCTCGCGGTCGCCGCGTGGCTCCGGCTCGGAGCGTTCGCCCCCGGCCTGGGAATGGGGCTTGGGCTGTCGCGTCACAGGAGGTATCGCCGGATCGCCCGGAGCCGCGCCGGATCGGTCAGCTCGCCGCGCTGAACGATCTTGCCCGACTCGGGAGCGTGGATGAACGTCCGCTCGCCCGTGGCGATGGCGGTGTGCGTCACGCGGTCCGTCCCGAAGAAGAACAGGTCACCCGCCCTCGCGACATCCACCGGTCTGCCTCCCAGCGCCTGCTGGTCCGCATCGCGGTCCAGCCCCACGCCGTTCAAACGATAGACCCGCTGCGTGAGGCCGGAGCAGTCGATGCCATGCGTGCTGGTCCCACCCCAGAGGTACGGCACACCGAAGAACGACTCGGCCGTCGCGACCAGATCCGCTGGCGTCGGAGAGCGCTGCGGAAGGTCGTCGTTCGGGATCGTGTCCGTTACAGCCACCCATCCGCCCGCGCAGCGCATCCAGCCGCGGTCGATCTCGAAGCCGGCGACACCGGCACCGACTGCGCCCATCGGTTCGCTCTCGATGTTCGGTTCACGCCGGATCGGGGCGTTATGCACCGCCACGAGGACCTGTCTGGACGGATGGGTGTCCGTGCGGATCAGCTGACGATGGACCCAGCCGAAGTACAGGTCTTCACCTTGGACATACGTCCAGTCGCCTGACTCGCCGAGCAGCGTGAGTAGCTCGCCCACGTGCGCCTGGTCGACCAGCTCGCTGGCGCCATCGGGCTGCGCACGGAGGTCCGCCAGGATCGCCACCACCCGCGCGACCGGCGGTCGCACCATCGCGACGCGCGTAGCCGGCGCGACGCTCACGACGCCCGGTGTCTGAGCACGGGCTTGCGGGCGGCGGCGACCTCATCGAGCCGGCCGAGTGGCGCCCGCACCGGCGCGTCGTGCACGCTCTTCGGATCGGTCTCGATGCGCTTCGCGATCCGCAGGAGGGCGGCGGCGAATGCATCGAGGGTCTCCTTCGGTTCCGTTTCCGTCGGCTCGATCATCAGGGCCTCCGGCACGATCAGGGGGAAGTACACCGTCGGAGGGTGGAAGCCCTCGTCGATGAGCGCCTTCGCGATGTCGAGTCCGTTCGCGCCCTGGCGCTTCTGTTTGGCCGCCGTGAGGACGAACTCGTGCATCGGGGTCCGCTCGTATGCGACGTCATACGCGTCCGTGACCAGCGCGAGGAGGTAGTTCGCCGCGAGGATCGCGTCGCGCCCCGTCTCGACGAGGCCCTCCTCCCCCAACGTGCGGATGTACGTGTATGCGCGGACGAGCACCCCGAAGTTCCCGAGGTACGACCGCACGCGTCCGATGCTCTGCGGGTGATCGGCCGCGGTCTCGCGGCGGAACGTCCCATCGCCGTCCTTCACGACGCGCGGCACCGGAAGGAACGGCTCGAGATGACGTTTCACGCAGAGCGGGCCGGCGCCCGGCCCACCCGCGCCGTGCGGCGTCGAGAACGTCTTATGGACGTTGATGTGCACGCAGTCGAGACCCAGGTCGCCGGGCCGCGCGACGCCCAGCAGCGCATTCATGTTCGCGCCGTCGCCGTATACGAGGCCGCCGGCCTGATGGACCGCGTCGCAGACCTCGCGGACCCGCTCCTCGAACAGCCCGAGCGTGTTCGGGTTGGTGAGCATGAGCCCGACGACATCGTCCCCGAGCGCCGCCTTGAGCGCCTCGAGGTCCACGTTGCCCCGGGCGTCGCTCTTGACGGTCGTCACGTCGAAGCCGCACATCGCGGCCGACGCTGGATTGGTGCCGTGCGCCGAATCCGGCACGATGACCCGGCGCCGCTTCGTATCGCCGCGGGACTCGTGATACGCCTTGAACATGAGGATCGCGGTGAACTCCGCGTGCGCGCCGGCGGCGGGCTGCAGCGTGACGCGGTCCATGCCGCTGATGCCGGCCAGCAGCTCTTGCAGCTCGAACAGCAGGCGCAGCGCGCCTTGCACGGTCTCGTCCGGTTGGTGCGGATGGATGTCGGCGAATCCGGGCAACGAGGCGGCGCGGTCGTTGATCTTCGGGTTGTACTTCATCGTGCAGGATCCAAGCGGATACATGCCCGCGTCGACCGAGTAGTTGAGCTGGGCGAGGTGGGTGTAATGACGCACGACCTGCGGCTCCGAGAGCTCCGGCAGCGCGAGGGGCACCGTCCGGGCGAACGACGCCGGGATCGCGGAGCCCTTGTCATCGCCGCCGCGCACGTGGCGCCCGGCCCGCCCCGGCTGATGCAGCTCGAACAGGAGCGGCTCGAGCGCGGGCATCGCCGTCTTGGTGCCGGTCTCGAAGCGCACGCGGCCGCTCACGACGCGGCCACCGGACGGCGCGCGGTCATGCGCTCGACGGCCCCGACGAGAGCGTCGAGGTCGCCGTCGGACGTCAGCTCGGTGCACTGGATCGTCACCCCGTCGCCGCACCCGGTGTAGTGGCGCCCGATGCCCTCGCCCACCAGGATCCCGTCGGCGAGCAGCGCGGTGCGGAGCTCGCCGCCGAGCGGCGTGCGCAGCGCGAAGCGGTCGAAGAACGGCGCGCCCGTGCCGGCGGTCACGTCGGGCAGCCGCCCGAGACGGTCCGCGAGCGCGTGTGCGCGAGCGACACCGATACGCGCGGCCGCTCGCAGGGACTCCGGGCCCATGAGCGACAGGTACACCGACGCGGTGATCGCGGCGATCGCCTCGTTCGTGCAGATGTTGGAGGTCGCCTTCTCGCGACGGATGTGCTGCTCACGGGTCTGCAGTGTGTTGACGAAGCCGCGGGTGCCCGTCGCGTCGGCGGTCTGGCCGACGATCCGACCGGGCATCTGGCGGACGAGCGCGTCGCGGCAGGCGATGATCCCGAGGTGCGGCCCGCCGAAGGAGAGCGGGATGCCGAGCGGCTGCCCCTCCCCCACCGCGATGTCGACGCCCCGGGCGCCCGGCGGCTCGAGCAGCGCGTTCGCGTGCGGCTCGATCACCTGGACACAGAGGCCACCCGCGGCATGCGCCGCATCGGCTATCGCGCGGACGTCCACGAGCGTGCCGAGCGCATCCGGGTGCTGGACGATGAGGCATGCGGCATCGGCGGCATTCGCGGCGAGCGCCGCGGTGGGGACCTCGACGATCTCGAGCTCGGGCCCCTTCGCGTACGTGGCGAGGGTCTGGCGAAATTGCGAGAAGACCTCGTTCGCGACGACGACCCTCCGGCGTCCGGTGAGCCGCACCGCCATGAGCGCCGCCTCCGCGACGGCGGTCGAGCCGTCGTACATCGATGAGTTCACGACGTCCATCGCGAGCAGCTCGGCCATGAGGGACTGGTATTCCCAGATCGCCTGCAGCGTGCCCTGGCTGACCTCGGGCTGATACGGCGTGTAGGCGGTCAGGAACTCGCCTCGCAATGCGAGGACCGGGACCGCCGCCGGGATGTAGCGGCGCTGGACCGGACCGCCGATGAAGAACGGGCCGGCGCCGGCCGGACGATCGAGGGCCGCGATGCCTTCGAGGTGGAGCTGGATCTCCGCTTCGGACAGACCAGGTGGCACGCCCATCGCGGGAGCGCGAGCGTCCGTCGGGACCGCGGTGAGCAGCTCGTCGACGCTCGTGATGCCGATCCGCGCCAGCATCGCAGCCCGGTCGGCCGCGGTGTGCGGTGAGTAGGGGTTCTCGCCCACCGCTTAGTCCTGCCCTAGCTCGCGGCTTCGCCGCGAGATGCTCAGGGCTGGTGGTGTTCGCTCCTCGCGGCGAAGCCGCTCGTCGCTCACCCTTAATCCCTCTAGCTCGCGGCTTCGCCGCGAGATGCTCAGGGCTGGTGGTGTTCGCTCCTCGCGGCGAAGCCGCTCGTCGCTCACCCTTAATCCCTCTAGCTCGCGGCTTCGCCGCGAGATGCTCAGGGCTGGTGG
>JBBQZK010000024.1:0-27608 GCA_038207785.1 Candidatus Limnocylindria bacterium
CCGGGATTCTCGAGGCCGATGGAGTTGAGGATCCCCGACGGCGTCTCCGCGATGCGGTACTGCGGGTTGCCCGGGCGGGCCAGCACGGTCGTGCCCTTGTTCACGATCGCGCCGAGGCGCGATACGTCGAAGAGCTCGGCGTACTCGACGCCCTGTCCGAACGTCCCGGACGCCGTCAGCACCGGGTTCTTGAGGCGCAGGCCGCGGGCCGCGTCAACGGCCAGATCGACGCCGTTCTCCGCGCGCTCGCTCGACCGGACCGGCGCGACGACCGCGGAGTCACTGAGCTCCACGCGCGCCAGCTGCTCTGCGAGCGCGGATGGCCTGCGCTCATCCCCGTCGATCTCGCCGGTCGCCGCCTCGACGATCGACGCGCCGTCCACGTCCGCGAGCTCGGCGCTGTCGTCGTCATCCTCGTCCGCGGAGAGGTCCTCGAGCGTCTCCTCGATGGCCCGGCTCACGTTCACCGGCCGCTCGACCTTCTTGCGCGGACGCCGCCACGGCATCAGGCGGACAGCCCGACGGTCGCAGGCTCTCCTTCGCTGAAGCGCATGTCGCCCAGGGCGAATACCGGTCCTTCGCGGCAGACGCGTGCGTTGCCGCCAGCGGTGACGACGACACACGCGCGGCAGACGCCCATCGCGCAGCCCATGTGCTGCTCGACCGCGATCTCCGCTTCGAGCAGCGTCTGCCGCCCGGGGAACACCGCGCTCGCGCGCGCCGCCTCGTCGCGCATGCGGCCGAGCGACGCGAGCATCGGCCACGGTCCGCATGCGCAGAGCTGATCCGCCCACGCAAGGAGCGGCCGCAGCGCATCGGTGACCCGGCCCGTGATGCCGAACGAGCCGTCATCCGTGGTGGTCACATATTCGACCGTTGGCGGCAGGAGGCGCGAGGGCCACAGGTACTTGATGGAGCGACCGCCCATCACGAGCGTCACGTTGCGCCGCGGCGACTCGTGTTCCGCGAGGACCCGCATCGGCGCGATGCCGGTGCCGCCGGCGACGAGGAGCAGATTCTTTGTGGAGCGCTGCACGACGAACGCGGTACCGAGGGGGCCGAGGAGATCGAGGTCGTCACCCGGCCGGCGGGCCGCGATCCACTCGCCGCCGTCGCCGAGTGGCTTCACGATGAGCTCGATCTCCCCGGCCTGACGGTCGATGCGATTGAAGGAGTACGGCCGGCGGAGGAGCGGGTCGAACCGGGTGCCCGGCCGCACGTGCACGAACTGCCCGGCGCGCGCCTGGGCGGCGATGCCGGGCGCGGCGATGCCCAGCACGACACCGAGATCGCCGATCTCGGTACGCGCGAGCACGCGGCCGTTCTCGAGGATCACGGGAGTGCCACGCCGACGGCGAAGGTGTAGCCGTCCGGATCCTCGAGCACCACATCGCGCCACCCGTGCGGCCAGTCGCGCGCGCCTATGAGGACGATCCCGCCGTGCTCCGTGGCGCGGCGCTCGGCGGCGTCGGGATCGACGTCGAAGATCCGGATCTCCACCCCGAGACCGCGCTTCCCCGCGTCGGGCAGCCGCGTGGCCCACGGCTGCTTGTCGTGCGTGTGGTCCGCATGCAGCACGATCTGGGTGTCCTCGAGCTGCAGCGCGGCCATGTCCGCATCCGCGTAGTGCACCGTCATGCCGATGACGTCGCGGTAGAACGGAAGACTCGTCGCGACGTCCCGGACGATGAGATTCAAGGACAGGCCGTGCAGCGTCTTCCCGTACGCGTCGGCCGCCATCCACGGCGTGCCGGTCCGCTTGGTCGTCACGCGACGACCGGGGCGCTGCGATATTCGGAGAGCGGTGCGACGGTGTACCGCTGCGCGCTCCCGCGCAGCGCGACGACGACGGCAAGCGCGGTGTCGAGCGAGGTGAGGCAGGGCACGCGGGCCTCGACGGCAGCACGCCGGATGAGGAACCCGTCGCGGTCGACGGTCTTGCCCATCGTCGGCGTATTCACGACCGCGGCGCACTGGCCGGACCGGATGAGCTGGAGGATCGTCGCGTCGCCATCGCCGAGCTTCGGGACCTCCTGGACCTCGATGCCGAGCGATCGGATGAGCGCGGCCGTGCCGCTCGTCGCCACCAGGTCGTACCCGAGCCAGTGGAACCCTTCGATGATGTCGACGACCTCGGCCTTGTCCTTGTCCGCGACGGTGATGAGGACCGTGCCGCTCGGCATGGGCGCGAGGCCCGCCGCCACGAGGGACTTCCACAACGCCGGCGCGAAGGTGCGGTCGATGCCGATGACCTCGCCGGTGCTCTTCATCTCCGGGCCGAGGTACGTGTCCACATCGAGCAGCTTCGCCATCGAGAACACCGGCGCCTTGAGCGCGACGAGATCGCCGGACGGCCAGAGCCCATCTGCCCGGGCGTAGCCCTCGGCCGCGAGCGTGCCGCCCGCGGCGATGGCGACCGCGAGCTTCACGAGCGGGACGCCCGTCACCTTGGTGAGGAACGGCACCGTCCGGCTCGCACGCGGGTTCACCTCGAGGCACCACACGCGGCCCTCCTCGACTATGAACTGGATGTTGAGCAGCCCACGCACCGGGAGCGATGACGCGATCTTCCGGGTGAGCTCGACGATCTCGTCGCGCTCGGCGGCGCTCAGATTCGGCGCCGGATAGACGGCGAACGAATCGCCCGAGTGCACGCCCGCGCGCTCGATGTGCTCCATGATCCCGGCGACGAGCGTGTCATCGCCGTCACTAACCGCATCGACCTCGACCTCGCGGCCGCGGAGATACTTGTCCACGAGGACCCGTCCGACGCTTGCCTCGAGCGCCGACGCGAAGTAGCGGTCGAGGTCGTCGGGACCGTACGCGATCTCCATACCGCGCCCACCGAGCACGAACGACGGCCGCACGAGCACCGGGTACCCGATGCCGTCGGCGATGACGCGCGCCTCGCTCAGCGATTCCGCGGTTCCGCCGGGCGGCTGCGGGATGCCGAGTGCCGTCGCGAACTCATGGAACCGGCGGCGGTCCTCCGCAAGGCCGATCGCGTCCGCGCTCGTGCCGCTGATGTGGCCGCCGATGTCGCCGATGCGATCCGCGAGGTTCAACGCGGTCTGCCCGCCGAACTGCGCGAGCACGGGCACGTGGCCGCCCTCATTCGCAAGGATGCTCGACACGGACTCCTCGTCCAGCGGCTCGAAGTACAGGCGCGCGGAGGCGTCGAAGTCCGTGCTGACCGTCTCGGGGTTGCTGTTGATCATGATCGGCTTGATGCCACGTTCGGTCAGGGCCATCGCGCTCTGTACGCAGCAGCAGTCGAACTCGATGCCCTGGCCGATGCGGATCGGGCCGGAGCCCAGGATCACGGTCTTGGGGCCTTCGAGCGGCAGGGCCTCGTTCTCCTGCTCGTACGTCGAGTAGAAGTACGGGGTCACCGCCTCGAACTCGGCCGCGCACGTATCGACCATCTTGTAGACGGGCACGATCCCCCACTGCACGCGCAGGCGGCGCACATCCGCGGTGAGCACGCCCGCCAGCGCGGCGATATCGACGTCCGAGAATCCCATGCGCTTCGCGCGGCGGAGCAGTGCTGGGTTCGGGGTCTTGCCCTCGAGCTCGTCGGCCGCGAAACGCACCACGTTGCGCAGCTTGCCGAGGAACCACCGGTCGATACGCGTGGCGTCGTGGATCGCCTCGACCGACGCTCCGCGCCGGAGCGCCGCGATGACCCGCCAGATGCGGTCGTCGGTCGGCTCGGTCGCGAGGTAGCGCGCGACGAAGACGGCCGGATCGGTGATCCCCGTCCACGCCGGCGCTTCGGCGAAGAGGCTCTGGCCTTTGATCTCCAGCGAGCGCAGGGCTTTGAGCATCGCGGCCTCGAAGGTCCGGTCGATGGCCATGACCTCGCCCGTCGCCTTCATCTGCGTGCCGAGCCTGCGGTCGGCGGCGCGGAACTTGTCGAACGGCCAGCGCGGGATCTTGACGACGACGTAGTCGAGGGTCGGCTCGAACGCGGCCGTGGTCTTCTGCGTGACCGCGTTGGGGATCTCCCACAGGCGCTTGCCGATCGCGATCTTGGCCGCGACGCGCGCGATCGGGTAGCCGGTGGCCTTCGACGCGAGCGCCGATGAGCGCGAAACGCGCGGGTTGACCTCGATCACGTAATAGGGGACGCGCGCTTCAGGGTCCGCCGACGGTGCGCGGTCGGGGTGCAGCGCGAACTGCACGTTGCAGCCACCTTCGATGCCGAGCGCACGGATGATCTTCAGCGCCGCGCTGCGAAGCTGCTGGTACTCCTTGTCCGAGAGCGTCTGCGAGGGCGCGACCACGATCGAGTCACCGGTGTGCACGCCCATCGGGTCGATGTTCTCCATGTTGCAGATCGTGATGCAGGTGTCCGCGCCGTCGCGCATGACCTCCCACTCCAGCTCTTTCCAGCCGACGAGGCTGCGCTCCACGAGCACCTGGCCGATCGGCGAGGCGCTGATGCCGCGCTGCGCGCGCTCCTTGAGCTCCGCCTCGTCGTGCGCGAATCCGCCGCCCGTGCCGCCGAGGGTGTACGCCGGACGGATCACGAGGGGAAAGCCGATCTGCTCGGCGAACGCGAGCGCCTCCTCGACGGTGTGGGCCGTCACCGATTCAGGAACGGGCTCGCCGATCTGGATGAGCAGGTCCTTGAACGCTTCACGATCCTCGGCCTTCCTGATCGCCTCGAGGGGCGTGCCGAGGAGCTTCACCTCGTACCGGTCGAGGATCCCGGCATCCGCGAGGGCGACCGCGAGATTGAGGCCGGTCTGCCCGCCGAGCGTCGGCAGGAGGCCATCCGGCCGCTCCTTCTCGATGATCCGCTCAAGGACCTCGACGGTGAGCGGCTCGAGGTAGGTGATGTCGGCCACGCCGGGCTCGGTCATGATCGTCGCCGGGTTCGAGTTCACGAGGACCGTTTCGATCCCCTCTTCGCGCAGCGCGCGGCAGGCCTGCGTGCCGGCGTAGTCGAACTCGGCGGCCTGCCCGATGAGGATCGGGCCGGAGCCGATGATCAGGACCTTCATAGGTCGAGCCACCCGCCGCCGGCGATCGCGCAGCGCCCGCCGACATGCACGCTCGTGATCCGCTCGCGGCCACCGCCGATGCGGACGTAGAGCAGCGACGGCCGCCCCATCTCGTAGCCCTGCTCGGAGACGATGCGCGCGCCGTCGGACAATCCGTGACGGACGAGGTACGCGCCGAGCGGTCCGTTCGCCGATCCGGTGGCGGGATCCTCGGCGATCCCCTGCCACGGCGCGTACATCCGGCCGTGCACCGTCGATCCGGGTTCGATGGTCTTGGTCGTGAAGATGTACGCAGCCTCGGTCAGGTCGCGCGGCGCCGCGCGCTTCACCGCATCGAGGCTCGTGACGGCGACGAACATGAACCGGTTGCCGCTCGAGCCGACCTCGATCGGGAGCGCGGGATCCAGATCGTCGAGGGCCAGCGACAGGCTGGTGGCGACGGACGCGCGATCGGGCACCGGCTCGAACGCCGGGAGGGGCTGCTCCATCTCGGTGAATCCGTCACGCACGGTCACCCCCAGGATGCCGACTCCCTCCTCCAGCCGCAGCGCCGCGTCTCGCCCGTTCGCGAGCACGAACGCCGTGCCGACGGTCGGATGCCCTGCGAAGGGCAGCTCGCGCGCGGGCGTGAAGATGCGCAGCCGGTGGTCGCCGCCCTGCTCCGGGGCGACCACGAACGTGGTCTCCGGCAGGTTCAGCTCCTTCGCCGCGGTCTGCATCGCACGCTCATCGAGGCCGCTTCCGTCGCGGAACACCGCGAGCTGGTTGCCGCCGAACTTCCGATCCGTGAACACGTCGACGAGCGTGTACTCGCGACGCGTCACGAGCGCCGATCCACGGCGTCGCGCACGTCGTCCATGAAGCGATCGAAGACCGGCTCGTTGTCACGCGGACCCGGCGCGCCCTCGGGGTGGTACTGATACGTGCGGATCGGGAGCGTGCGATGCGCGAGGCCCTCCACCGAGCCGTCATTCAGGTTGCGCTTGCTCACGAAGAAGCTGGAGTGGAGCGGCAGCGACGCCTCGTCGACCTGGAACTCGTGGTTCTGGCTCGTGATGACGACCTGTCCGCTGACGGTGTCCTGCACCGGATGGTTGCTGCCGTGGTGCCCGAACGGGAGCCGCGACGTCGTCGCTCCGATCGCGCGGGCCAGGAGCTGATGGCCAAGGCAGATGCCGAGGATCGGGACGGGCCGCCCGGCGCCACGGCTCTGGGCCATGTCCAAGAGGATCTTCACGTTCGCGGCGACCTGCGGGATCGCCGCCGGGTCGCCCGGACCGTTCGTGATGACGATGCCGTCCGGCGACCACGACAGCAGCTCGCGCATGTTCGCGTCGACGGGGTACACGCGCACGGCCGCGCCGCGCTGCACGAGGCTGCGGATCTGGTTCTCCTTCACGCCCGTGTCGATGAGCGCGATCTTCGGCCCCGCGCCGACGGTGCGCTCGGTCGAGATGCTCGCCTCCGACACCAGTGGACGCTGCGCGAGCGCGCTCGTCGCGCGGGCTTTCGCGACCGCTTCAGTGGCGATGTCCGCATCGAGCGCGCGATGCGGCGGCACTTGGATGAGCGCGCCGCGCAAGGTGCCGGCCGACCGTAGTCGCCGCGTCAGCGCGCGTGTGTCGACGCCGGAGATCCCGGGCACCCCGTTCGCGCGCAGGTACGAATCCAGATCGTCGGTACCCTCGCGGCAGCTCGCGTTGAGCTCGCGGACGACAAGCGCCTCCACCCACGGCTTACGCGACTCGGCCGCGCGGTCGAAGACGCCGTAGTTGCCGATGAGCGGGTAGGTCATGACGACGAGCTGGCCGTTGTACGAGGGATCCGATGCCACCTCTTGGTAGCCGGTCATCGCCGTGTTGAACACGACCTCGCCGGAGGCGCTCGATGCGTCCCCGAAGGCTTCTCCCCACCAGACCGAGCCGTCCTCGAGTCCGAGCACCGCCGCCCTGCTCATCGGTGCATAACTATACATATCTGATGCATAAAGATGCAATTGGCGCTCGAGCCACAGCGCCTCGCGTTCGGCGACGGCGCTCCGCCGACGGCTCACCTACGCGCGCGCCACTGACGCAAGATCCATCCGCACGTCGCCGTCGACGACAGCCACCACCACGCGTCCCGTGAGCTCGCGGCCAAGGAGCGGCGTGTTCTTGCCGAGCGATCGGAGGGTCGCCGCTGCCGGGATCCAGATGGCCCGCGGATCGATCACCACCAGGTCGTCCGCGGGCACGTCGATGCCGAGCACGCCCGCCGGGCCGGTGGTCAGCGCCTCGACTACGCGGTCCCACGTCCCCCACCCGGCCTGCACGCCCATGAGCAGCAGCGGCACCGCGGTCTCGAAGACGCTGATGCCGAAGGCCGCCTCCTGGTACTCGACATCCTTGCGCGTCGATGCGTGCGGCGCGTGGTCCGTCGCGATCGCGTCGATCGTGCCGTCCATCAGCCCGGCCCAGCACGCCCGGACATCGGCCGCGGTCCGCAGCGGTGGGTTCACCTTGGTGGCCGTGTCGTAGGGCGCCGCGCGCGGCCCGTCATCTTCCCAGGCGAATGCCCGCGACCCGGCGACCCACTCGTCCGTGAGCGCGAGGTGGTGCGGCGTGACCTCCGCCGTGACCAGGGCGCCGCCCGCCTTCGCTCGCCGCACGAGCTCCACGCCCCCGGCAGTGGAGACATGCGCGAGATGCAGGCGGCCCCCGGTCAGCTTCGCGAGCGCGAGATCGCGCGCGATCGCGGACTCCTCGGCAGCCGCGGGCACGCCGGCGAGACCGAGCTTCGCGGAGACCACGCCCTCGTGCATCACGCCGCCCGCGGACAGGGCCAGATCCTGCGAGTGCTCGAGGATCGGTGGTCCGGCCGCGCGCGCGTACTCGAGCGCGTTGCGGAACAGCTGGGCGTCGTCCACCGGCGATCCGTCGTCCGAGAACGCGACGGCGCCGGCAGCGGCAAGCTCGACCAGGTCCGCGAGCTCCGTCCCCCTGCGCCCGCGGGTGATCGTGGCGATCGGGAGCACTCGTGCTGCGTTGGCCGCCGCTCCGCGCGCAATGAGCTCCGCGACGAGGCCCGGCGAATCGATCGCCGGCTCGGTGTTCGGCATCGCGCAGATCGTGGTGAACCCACCCGCGAGGGCCGCGCGGGCACCGCTCGCGACGGTCTCCGACTCCTCGAATCCGGGCTCGCGCAGGTGCGCGTGCAGGTCGATGAACCCGGGCGCCGTGATCCAGCCGCGCTTCGCCGCGTCGCGCCTGATCTCTGCCGTGCTCATTCGCCAGGCGTCCCGGCGAGGAGATACAGGAGCGCCATCCGCACAGCCACGCCATTGGTGACCTGCGTCTCGATGAGGGACCGCGCGCCGTGCGCGACGGACGCCGCGATCTCGACGCCCTCGTTCATCGGACCGGGATGCAGCACCGGCGCCTCCGGCCGCATGAGCGCGACGCGGCGCTCAGACAGGCCCCACTCGCGTGCGTACTCACGCAGCGAGGGCAGCAGGCCGGCGTGCTGACGCTCCTTCTGCAGCCGGAGGGCGATGACGGCGTCGGCGCCGTCGAGCGCCCGGTCGAGATCCGGCTCGAACGTCGTCCCCTGCGGCGTCGCACCGCAGCGCCAGGCAGAGGGAACGAGGGTCGGCGGACCGGACAGCGTGACCGTCGCGCCGAGCAGCACGAGCGCATCGATATCGGAGCGCGCGACCCGCGAGTGCGTGATGTCGCCCACGATCACGATCCGCTTGCCGGCGAGATCGCCCAAGGCGCCGCGCAGGGTGTACGCGTCGAGCAGCCCCTGCGTGGGGTGCGCGTGCCAGCCGTCGCCGGCGTTGATGACCGCGGCATCGGTGCGCTCGGCAACGAAGTACGGCGCGCCGGAGGCCGCGTGCCGCATGACGATCACGTCGCCGCCCAGGGCCGTGAGCGTGCGCACCGTATCGAGCAGCGTCTCGCCCTTCTCCACCGACGAGCCACTCGCCGTGATGTTCGTCACGTCGGCGGACAGCGCTTTCGCCGCGAGCTCGAAGGACACGCGCGTCCGCGTCGAGGCCTCGGCGAAGAACAGGATGACCGTCCGGCCGCGCAGCGCGGGCGTCCGGCGGATCGGCCGGCCGAGCACCTCGACCATTGCCGTGGTGGTGTTGAGGACCTGCTCGATCTCGTCGCGCGACCAGTCATCGGTCGCGAGCACGTGCCGCCGCTGCCACGTCACACCCGCACCGCCGCGTGCACGAGCTCGACCTCGTCGCGGCCACCGGTCTCGACGAGCTGCACGCGGATCTCATCGGTCAGGGCCGTCGGGACGTTCTTGCCGACGAAGTCGGCGCGGATGGGCAGCTCCCGATGGCCGCGGTCGACGAGGACCGCGAGGCGGATGGCCCGCGGCCGGCCGTAATCGACGAGGGCGTCCATCGCGGCGCGGATCGTGCGCCCGGTGAAGAGCACGTCGTCGACGAGCACGACGATGCGGTCGTCGACGGAGAACGGGATCACCGACTCGCGGACGACGGGGGCGTGGCCGATGCGAGTGAGGTCGTCGCGATAGAGCGTGATATCGAGCGAGCCGAGCGGCAGATCCGCGCCCTCGTTGCGGCGGATCGCCTCGTGGAGGCGAGTGGCGATGAGGTCTCCGCGCGCGCGGATACCCACGAGCGAGAGAGCAGAAAGATCGCGGTCCCGTTCGACGATCTCGTGGGCGATGCGCGCGATGGCCCGTCGGACGTCGTCAGGCGCGAGGATGATCGGCAGCTGCGCACTCCCTTTCCGGCCTCGCAGGACCGGTCGTTAAAGGTCGACGCGTGTACCGTCAGTATATGCGTCCGCTGATCGCGATCATCGCCGTCGCGGCGCTCGCGGCCGTCGCGGTGCTGGCCAGCGCGGGGCGCTCCGGTCCGATCACGCTGCCGGGGTTCCCGACGCCAACGCCGCGCACGTGGGACTGGCCCCCGGCGGCGCCCACGGAAGAGGCGATGCGCTCGCACCCGCAGCTCCTCTCGGGGTTCGCGCTCCCCGTCGGCGGGCTCGATGTGCCCGAGGAGGAGCAGTACCTCCCGAACTCGCCGCGCGACTATCGCGCCGGGTATCACGAGGGCATCGATTTCCCGGCGGATGCCGGGACGCCGGTCCTGGCGGCGAAGGCCGGCACGATCGTGCGCATCGACAGTGAGTTCACCGACTGGACGGCTGACGACGAGCAGGCCGCGTTCGACGCCGCCGTGGCGCAGGGATACACGCCGACGGCCACGCTCGACCGGATCCGCGGCCGGCAGGTCTGGATCGATCACGGCGGCGGCATCGTGACGCGCTACGCGCACCTGTCGGCGGTGGAGTCGCTGCGTCCAGGCGATCGGGTGGGGCGCGGCCAGATCATCGGTGCGGTCGGCAGCTCCGGCTATCCCGAGGGTGGCCCGCACCTCCACTTCGAGATCCGCGTCGGCGACGGCTTCTACGGCGATGGCCTGCCGCCCGCGCAGCTGCGCTACGCGATCAGCGCCGCGTTCCGCTGATGCGCCGCCTCGCGTTCGCCCTCGTCGCGCTCGTGTTCGCCGCGTGCGCGAACCCCGACGGCTATCGGGCCGCAGTGGATCCCGTGCGCTCGGAGGTCGTGGCCGCGGGCGCGACTACTACACGTTGCGGAACCAGCTCACCGCCGGCCTCGGGATCGAGGAATTCTGGCGGACGTACCCGGAGCTGAGCTACAGCCACGAGCTCGGGAGCGGGATCAATCTCGACGTCATGTTGTGGAAGTGGTCCCACGATCCGGACCTCGCACGCCGGAGCTATCGGACCGACCTCGAGTCCCACGAGCCGATCCGGGTGTTCGTCCGGGCGAACGAGGCACTTGCGTTCGTTCACGGCACCGAGCGCTGGGAGCCTCGCGGCGGCGAGACGATCGGGGAGTTCCGCACAGTGCTCACGCTCAGGCGGTCCGACGCGACGTGGACGATCGTGAAGACGGACGAGCAGATGCTGGGCGAGCGGCCGGCGACCGACCCGCCGCATTAGCTCCCGAGGTCAGGGACCAGAAACAGCAGCAGGAATGAGATCGCGTTGAGCGTGCCGTGGGCAAGGGCGTTGGTCCACAGGCTGCGCCGCTTCTCGTAGAGGTACGCGAGGCCGAAGCCGAGCGCGAAGACCGGCAGCCACGCAGCGATCTCGTGCGCGACCGCGAACAGCGCGCTCGAGAGGATCGCGGCATACGCGAAGCGCAAGCGCTGCCGCAGCAGACCGAACAGCACGACGCGAAAGAAGAGCTCCTCGACCACACCGACGAGGCCGGCACCGAAGACGATGTCGATGGCCAAGCCCGGGAGCGAGCGATGCGACGCGGCCGCGACAAGGATCGATTGCGGGTGCACGCCAACGACGGAGGCCTGTGCGTTCGCGATGAGGATCGAAAGGATCCAGAGCCCGATGCCGGCCGCGACCCCGAGCGGGATGCCGATCGGCACTGCGACGCCGAGATCCGCTCGGCGGAGCCTCGGCCACAGCCACAGCAGCAGCACGAGGCCCAGTCCGAGCGTGGCGTCCTGCGCAACAGTGAGGATGGCGATCTGCTCGGGGGTGAGCTGGTCGAGGTGGCCGATCGGGATGCCAAAGATGCGGCCGGCCGCGAGGACCGCGACGTTGGCCAGGAGGAACGCTGCGACGGCGCTGAAGAGCACCGGCCAGAACCGCCACCGCGGCGGATCGGGCGCCGGGCCGGCGGGTCGGTCTAGCGGAGGCCCGTCCGTCGCGCGCGGATCGCGGCCTCGAGCACGACCTCACTCCATTCGGAGGCGAGTGGCCGGGGTGTGCGTACGAAGACGCCGATCTCGGCGACGTCCTCCGGGGTCTCATAGCCCCACGGGACGTGGCGGACTTCACACATGTACACGTAGGAGGTGGACGGCTTCGGGTCGATGGAGCGGACGGCGCCGAGGAGGTCGAGCTTGGAGGCGACGAGCCGGGCGGAGTCCCAGAGCTCGCGTTTGGCCACCTCGAGGATGGTCTCGCCCGACCGGCGGGTGCTGGTCGGGAACTGCCAGCCTCGCTCCTGGGCCTTGCGGATCCAGACGGTCAGGTCGCCGTAGAACGGGACGATCACGGCCAATTGGGCGGACGCCGGTGGGAACTCGCGGAACGCATTGTCTCGTCGCGAGACGAAAGTGGCGTCTGCCATCAGTCGCGAACGTACAGCCGTTCGGAAGTGACCGTCAATAGCCCAGGAGTGTCCGTTCACCGTGCGACGTTCGGCTGTAACGACGCAGCGACCACGAACGGGTCCGAGGCGATGACGCTCGCCGCGTAGAGCTCCATTGACCCGATATCGCACGTCCGATTCCCGGGATCGCCGCGGTCGACCAGGCGCGCAACCGGCGGGAACCGCTGCCAGTCCGAGCCGTCCGCCGCGAGCGGGGGGAGGTACAGCGCGAGGTCGTGCGCGACGACACCCGCGGCACGGAGGACGCCGAGCGCGTGGCTCACGCCGGCCGCGATGATCTCCTCCCCCGCGCCGGGACGGCCGAGCACGACGATCTCGCGCTCCTTCACCGGCACCAGAGTGGCGAACACGCGCGCGGCCCCGACCTCGACGCCCAGGCCGAGGGCCTGGTGCACCAGCCAGACGTCGTCGAAGTAGTCACGGCCGTGCGCCGCTCGATATGCGACGGCGGCCTGGCGCAGCCGCTCGACCTTCGGATAGTGCAGGCCCCGGGTGGTGGTCATCTGCATGTGGCCGTGGACGATCGAGCCGCCAGCGCGCCACAGGCAGTTCCACATCAGGAAGTAGTACGGCGCGGCCGGATCGCGCTGGAACGCCGCTTCGGCCCATCGCCGCGCGGTGGCGAAGTGGTCGGCGATCGCCGCCGCATCCATCGCCGCAAGCGGGTCGTGCGCGCCGAAGACAAGCACGCCGTGGTATCCGTCGTACTTCGCGACGTTGGACGCGGTCAGACCAAGGCGGCCGGTGATGCGGCCGAAATCGTCGGCCGGGGTTCCCGTCTCGGGATGGCAGAACGGGTCGTTCTCGCTGGACCGGATGGTCTCAGCGACCTCTGCGCCGCTCTTCTCCGGCACCGACATCGGCCGCTTCGCGCGGAGATCGTTGAACAGCGCGCCGTCGAGCGTCACGCGGTCGGTGACGCGCACGATGCGCTGGGACGTGACGGCCTCGACCGATCCGAAGAGCTTCTCGATCCAGGGCCGCATTTCCTCCGGCGCGACCAGCGTGCCGGTCGTCGTGCTCACCGCATAGATGCGGTCGGCTGCCGCCCGGGCGTCGGCCGGGAGCGCCGCGATGCGCGCCTCGAGCTGGCCGATGCTCACGCGTCGTGCCGCTTCTGCGCGAGCGCGTACACGTCGACGTACTGCTTGGCTGATGTGCCCCAGGAGTGATCCTCGTGCATCGCGCGTCCACGCAGCGCGTTCCAGAGATCCCCATCACGCCCGAACGCGCGGAGCGCGCGCGCGAGGGCGCCCGAGAACGCGGCGCGGTCGTACTGGGCGAACGAATAGCCGTTGCCGTCGCGCGGATGCTCGTCGACGTCGCGCACCGTGTCGGCGAGCCCACCCACGGCGCGGACCACCGGGATCGTGCCGTACCGCAGGGAGATCAGCTGGCCGAGGCCGCACGGCTCGAAGCGCGAGGGCATGAGGAAGAGATCGCAGCCCGCGTAGATGCGCTGGGCGAGCGCCGCGTCGAACCCGAGCGTCAGGAAGAGACGTGACGGGTAGCGCTCACGGAGCTTCCGCCAGCGTTCCTCGTACGCCGGGTCGCCGGTCCCGAGGACGACGATCTGCGCGCCGCCCTCGAGGAGATCGGGCGCGACCGCGGTGAGGAGGTCGACGCCCTTCTGCTCGACGAGCCGGCCGATGACGCCGAGCACCGGCGTGGCCGGGTCGACGCGCAGTCCGCCTTCGGTCTGGAGCGCGGCTTTGCACTCGGCCTTTCCGCGCCGGTCCTCCGCCGAGTAGTGCGCGGCGATGTGCGGATCCTTCGCCGGATCGAAGAAGGCCGTGTCGATCCCGTTCACGATCCCGCGGACGCTGTCCTTCCGTTGCTGGAGCAGGCCCTCGAGTCCTTCGCCGAACTCGGGCGTGAGAATCTCCTTCGCATACCGCGGGCTGACCGTGCTCACGATGTCGGTGCGGGCGATCGCCCGAGCCATCGGGTTGCACTCTCCCGGCTTCTCCGGCGCGACGCGCGTCTTCGGCAGCCCGACGGGAGCGAGGATCTCGGCCGAGGTCTTTCCCTGATACGCGAGGTTGTGGATCGTGAAGACCGTCGCCGCGCGGCGCGCGATCATCGGGATGAGGAGCGCGGCGTGCCAGTCGTGCGCATGGACGACGTCGGCCGGCTCGTCGGCGAGTGCCGTCGCGACCGCGCGGCAGAAGAACGCGTATCGCTTCGCGTCATCGGGCGCGCCGTAGACCTTGTCGCGTCCGATCCGCTTGTTCGCGACGAACACGACCCGTACCCCCTCGCGCTCGATGGAGGGGTACGCCACCCGGACACGTGAGGCGCCATACGTCACTGAGCGCTCCACGCCCTCGCTCGGGATCCCCCACGTGTCGCGGTCGATCGTGCCATGCAGCGGGACATACAGGGTGACCGCGCACCCCAGCCGGGCGAGCGCCTGGGGCAGCGAGCCCGCGACGTCGGCGAGACCGCCGACCTTGGCGAACGGCGCGGCCTCGGCGGCGGCGAAGGCGATCCGCAGCATCCGGAGATTGTCAGCAGTTCGTAAGAACCGCGCACGGACGACCCAGCCGGGCCGCAACGGACGCGGGCCGCGGCGTTGAACTGGTACAACGGGAAAGCGCGTTCCGGAGGGTGAGGCAGATGACACGTAACACGTGGCTTGTGGCGGTCGCGGGTGGCGCCTTCAGCACGGCGCTGATCGGCGGGGTGGCCCTCGCCGGCTTCCAGCCATTCGGAGCCTCGGACGGCGCGGTCCTTGGCGGCCCGGGGGCGGCTCCGGCCGAGCGGGACGTGCCGAAGGACCGCCTCAAGACGATCCTCGACGCGCTCGTCGCGAAGAACACCATCACCCAGGCGCAGGCTGACGCGATCCAGAAGGCGATGGCCGACGCCGCGGCTGCGGCACCGAAGCCGAGCGTCGCGAACCCGAAGGGCGTTCGCACCGGCGGCACGCACGTCAAGTCGTTCGTCGGCGACCTCACGAAGGGGGCGAGCGACTACCTCGGCATGGACCTGAAGACGCTCGCGACCCAGATGCGCGGCGGGAAGAGCGCCGCCGATATCGCCAACGGACTGGCCGCGCAGGGCAAGAGCGCGCAGGGCCTCATCAACGCCCTGACGGCGGCGGTGAACGCGCGCGTCGACAAGGCGGTCGCGGCGAACACGCTCACCGCCGACCAGGCCGCGGCGCTCAAGCCGAAGCTCGCAGCGCAGATCACGGCGTTCGTGCAGCGGTCATTCACGAAGCCGGTCCTACCGCGGCCGCTCGACAACGCGAAGCCCTCGGGTTCACCAAAGCCCTAGCGCCCGCGGCGCGTATCTAAGCGGTCTCGTTGGGCCCAACGAACGTCCTAGGACCGGCGATCTCGGCCCCGGATAACGCGCATGCTGCCATCCCGTTGGTCACCGCAGGCTGACGCGGCGCGAGGGAATGCACATGGGCAACCCATTGGTCAACGCGTTCGATAAGACCCTCGGGGCTATCGTAGGCAACCACCCGGTCATGATCGGATTAACGCGTCGGGGTACGGAGCTGGCAGTGGATCGCATGCTCGATCAGCGCTACCGGATCCTCGAGCCGATCGGCGCCGGAGGATCCTCGCAGGTCTATCTGGCGCAGGACACCGCCCTCGGCCGTGAGGTCGCGATCAAAGTGCTCGACCCCGAAGCCGCCGCCGACGGCACGTTGCGCAAGCTGTTCGTGAAGGAAGCCCGCGCGCTCGCGCAGCTCTCACACCCGAACATCGTGGGCGTGTTCGACGTCGGCGAGGTCGACGGGCTCCCGTTCATCGTCATGGAGCACGTCGCCGGCTCGTCGCTGAAGCAGCGGATCGAACGCAGCGGCGCATTGCCGCTGGCCGACGCGGTCCGGCTCACCGATGGCATCGCGAATGGGCTCGCGTTCGCGCATTCACGCGGCATCATCCACGCGGACCTCAAGCCATCGAACATCCTGCTCGACGAGAACGACGTCCCGAAGATCTGCGACTTCGGCATCGCGCGGACCCCGCACGAGGACTCCGACTCGCCGCAGCTGTTCGCGACCGCCCTGTACGTCGCGCCCGAGCGCGTTGAAGGCCGGTCCGCGTCCGTCGCGTCCGACGTGTACGGCCTCGGCCTCGTCCTGTACGAGATGCTGGTCGGCAAGCCGCCGTTCACGAGCGGCAACGCGGCCGTCCTGCTGCGCGACCACGTGGTGCGCCCGCCGGTCCCGCCGAGCCACCTGCGCCCGTCGCTGCCGAAGGACGTCGACGCCGTCGTGCTGAAGGCGCTCGCGAAGGACCCGGCGCTGCGCTACCAGAAGGCCACGGAGATCGGCGACGCACTGACCACCGCGATGGCGGCGGCGCTGGCCGCGCAGACGACGCCGATCCCGACGCAGCATCACGGGTTCGACGACTACGCCCCGAACGTCATGACCGAGCCGCTGCGAGGCATGGTGCCCGGGGTCGAGCAGAGCCCGGTGGTCGCGATGCTCATCAAATACGGACAGCCCATCCGCCGCGCGTTCTACGGGATCCTCGCGGCGCTGCCGCTCTTCGCATTGACCATCACCGCCGGGTTCGGTCTGATCCCCGCGGCCCTCATGTCGGGGCTGGTGCTCGTGGTCGGATTCGCGGGGCAGCTCGGCCTGGCTCTCACGATCGGCTGGATCCTCGAGACCGCCCTGCTGTTCCTGTTCGTCCCCGGCCTCGCGATCCTCTGGGCGATCATGGGCGTGTTCCTTTGGCTGCGCGATGTGTCGAGCGAGCGGACCGCGATGGCCATCGCCATGCCGGTCACCGCCCCCGTGGGCCTCGCGCCCGCGCTCGTGCTCTCCGCGTCGGCCATCCACGGGCTCGGCGGCGTGGTCACGGTGATCTGGGGCGCGGCGATGACGATGATCTTCGCGATCGCCTCCGGCCAGCAGGCTCTCGGGGCGTTCGTCCAAAGCGGCCTGTCATTGCAGCAGGAGACGCTGTTCAGCCCCGTGCGCGCGGCCGAAGTGAAGGGGGCCATCGTGAGCGCCCTCCAGGGCAACAACCCCGAGCGGTTCGGCCCGCTCGTCGATCTGCTCGATCCGACCAAGCTCGTTGGGCAGATGACCGGGATCGTGTCGCGCGTGGGCAGCGCGGACGTGACCTGGATCGGCACGATCATGGCCTGGGTCATCGCGGCGCTGGTCGTGTGGACCGTCACACGCCTGTTGCGGTCCGCTTTCGACACCCTGCTGCGGCGCCCGAACCGATGGTTCGCCCTCTACGTGTTCGCGGCCAGCACGGGGATCACCGCCGGCGCCGCCATCCTGTACATGCTGTTCGTCACGTGGGCGCCGCTCGCGACCTCGGCCGGCCGGCCGGCCGACGGTGTGCTCTTCATTGCCGCGCTCGTTGGCGCGACGCTCGCGATCGCGACGAGTGTTGTGATCAGCTCGACCGAGCGGCCCGACCCCGAGGAAGAGAAGTCTCCCGCGATGGCCGGCCGCCACGTCCCCGTTCGCTAGTCACTAGCTGAGCGGCCTCGGTCCCGCGCCACCGGCGTAGCGCCGGCGGCGCGGACGCCAGGGTGCCGTGCGCCGCCTGCGCTGCTGCAGATCGATGCGCCGGCCGCGCCACGCGAGCACGGCGGTCGAGATGAACACCCAGATCAGTCCGACGATCGGCACAGCGAAGAGGGCACCGACGACGCCGGCGGCCTCGAAGCCGGCGAGCAGCGCGAGCATCGCGGCAAGCGGGTGCAGACCGACGGCGTTGCCCGTCAACCGCGGTACAAGGACGTTGCTCTCGAATTGCTGGATGGCGAGGAACGCGACGGCCGTCCAGAGCACCGTCGGGAACGGCTGCGTCGACGCGACGACGAGCGCCGGGATCGCACCGAGGAACGGCCCGAGCATCGGCCCGAGCTCGACGATGCCGGCGAACGCGCCGAGCAGGACCGCGTAGGGCAGGCCGATGATCGACAGGGCGACCGTGACGAGGACCGCCAGCGAGAGCGCCACGATGAGCTGGCTGCGGATGTACGCACCGAAGACGTGCGAGATCTCGTAGAACACGCGGCGCGCCGCCTGCCGGTTGGAGGGCTCCAGGGCCCGGAGGAGGATGACGCGGAAGCGGCGCGCGTCGAGCAGCAGGTAGAACGTGACGACCAGGACGATCGCGACATCGACGAGGACCGCGAGGAACGCGAGCACGAGCCCGGCCGATCGGGCGGCCAGGTCCGGCGCCTGTGTTTCCACGACCGAACGGATCTGATCCTGGATGCCTTGTGGGAGCGGCTGATCGCCGACGACGAGGGGTCGTTTGCCCTGGACCGCGTCGGCGTATTCCTTGATGTGGTCCGCGAGCGCCTGGCCTTCCGTCGTCAGTGGCCGCGCGATGAGGAACGCGGATGCAGCGATGGCGGCGATGAGCGCAACGAACATGAGCGCAACGCCGAGGGGCCGCGGCATGCGAGCCTCGAGTCGAGAGATGAGCGGGGAGATCGCGAAGGTGAGCGCTGCGGCGAGCGAGAACACGAGGAGCACGTGCGCGAACGGGACGAGGGTCTCGAGCAGGAGACGCGACGCCGCGAGCACGGCGAGCAGCGCGAGGGCCGCGAGCGCGACGTAGCTCGGCCACCAGTCCAGCAGCGCCGGAATGCCCGCGCGGCGCGGCGACCACCGTTTGAGGTCGCTCTGCTGCAGGCTCTCGACGATGTCCGGCCGCTGTTCCGGTGCAGGCGGTGGGAGGGGCGTCGCTGCCATTTCACGCTCGCTGAGGCACCAGGCATGCCACCAGTCGTGGGGTCGGTTTTTCGCGTTTTCGCTTGACTTCTGGGGTCTTGTCGCCTAGAACAGGTGTTCTAGAGACGATACGGCGCGGAGAAGGGCCCGCAGCCGTCGCCCGAGGTGTGGCGTTGGATCCGCAGCCCTTCCGCGCATGCGCGCGCTGTCATGTCGCGAAGGCGGTCGACGAGTTCCCGATCAAGGATGCTGCCAGAGGCTGGCGTAGCTCGTACTGCCTGCCCTGCCGACGGGCCTACGGCAGAGCCCATTACGAGTCGAACAAGCCGTACTACCTGGCGAGGAACCACATGGCTCGGGCCCGCAGCCGCAAGGTGAATCGCGATCTTGTCTACGACTTCCTGGTTACGCATCCGTGCGTTGATTGCGGTGAGGGCAATCCGGTCGTGCTGGACTTCGACCACGTAGACGAGACAACCAAACGTTGGTCGGTGGGCGCGATGTTGTCGAGGCGGACCACCGCCGCAGTTCGCCGCGAGATGAGCAAGTGCATGATCCGTTGCGCTAACTGCCACCGCCGACGGACAGCCCGGCAGTTTGGTTTTCGCGATCCGCTTGAAGCCAGGACTCCCACTGAATAGCGACTCGGCCACATTGCGCGTGTGCAGTACCTGTGGCCACGCGAAGCCCGTCGTGGCGTTCGCCTCCGCCAACATCGCGAATGGCCGTTTGCAGTCCAATTGCCGCCGGTGTCATGCGGCCTACCGCCGGATGCATTACCTCCTCAACCGTGATGACTACATCCGTCGCGCCGCGTTGCAGACAGCCAAGAAGCGGATCGACAATCGTCAACGCCTCCGCCGCTTTCTGTTGCTCCATCCCTGCATAGATTGTGGGGAAACCGATCCCACAGTCCTCGATCTGGACCACCGCGACCCGACGTTGAAGATCCAAGCGGTCACCTGGCTCGCCGCGCGAAAACGTTGGCATGTCGTCGCCGCTGAGATCGACAAGTGCGACGTGCGCTGCGCGAATTGCCATCGCCTGCGGACAGCTCAACAATTCGGTTGGAGCAAATTTCGCCGCGCGCCCTAGCATTGCCTCTCACGGGATCTCCGCGGGTGTGTTGAAGTGGCATCAAAGGATCTTCCCAAGGTTCGATCGCGGGTTCGATTCCCGCCACCCGCTCCGAAACTCTCACCGACGTCGCGGGATCGTCCCCCGTCTCCCGCTCAAGGCTTCGAGACTCTGACTAGTCTCTGACGACAATGCCCCGCCCTTCCGGCTGGCGCCGCATGCTCACCCTCTTCACCCTCGCCTCCTTCATCGAGGTCGCCGCCTACGGCCAGCTCGCCGCCTTCACCCCACTCCACCTCCCGAGCATCGGCGTCGCGCCCGAGGACGTCCCCGCGGCCGTCGGACTGATCAGCGTCGGTGTCAACCTCATCGGACTCCTCTTCCTCCCGTTCTGGGGCGTGCTCGCAGATCGCTACGGCCGCAAGCCGCTGATCATCCGGTCCTTCGCCGCGACCGGCGCCGGCCTCGCGGTCTCTGCCGTCGCCCGCAACGTGTGGCTGTTCACGCTCGGCCGCGGGCTCAACTCGCTGAACCTCGGCAACAGCGGCCTGATGATGACCACGCTCCACGAGTCGGCGCCGGCGGCCCGGCTCGGATTCGCGTTCGGCGTCGTCAACGGCGCAGGCCCGCTTGGCGCGTTCATCGGGCCGCTGGTCGGCGGGCCGATCGTCGATCGCTACGGCTTCAACGTCGTGCTCGCAGTCGATGCGGTCCTGCTCGCTGCGGTCGTCCTCGGGCTCACCTTCGGCTATCGAGACGCGTTCGTGCCCTCACGCGAGCGACGACCGATCCTGCGTGAAGCGTTCGAGGGGCTGCGGATCATCTGGAGCTCGCCGCGACTGCGGGCGTTGTTCCCGGCGCTCCTCGTCGTGTTCGCGGGGTGGCTCCTCACGTTCACGTACCTGCCGTTGGTCGTCCAGCGCATCCACGGCGACGATGGCCTTGGCACCGCGGTCGGGATCGCGCTCGGCGCGAGCGGCTTGACCACGCTCGTCGCCTCACCCGCGATCGGTGGGATCGCCGACCGATTCGGCCACTGGCGCGTCCTCTACGTCGCCGCGGTCGTCGACGGCGTGCTGTGGCTCGTGCCGTGGCTCACCCGCGACTACTGGCCGTTCGTCATCGCGTTCGGGATCGTCAGCGGCATCGGGAGCGGCGTCTTCAGCCTGAGCTTCAACGTCGTCGCATCGTCGGCGACCGACGCCGCGCGGGCGCGGGTCATGACCTTCGCCTACCTGCCGCTCAACCTCGGCTTCATCGCCGGCCCGGCCCTCGGCGTGCTCATCGTCACGCGCGACGTCTTCGGGATCTTCCCCGCGGCGACGGCGTTCGAGCTCGCCGGTGTGCTCCTGCTCGCATACGCCGCGCGCAAGCGCGTGGCCTGATGGGGTTGCGGCTCAGTCGAAGCCGTACCGATACACCCGACGCACGGCGATCGCATACGTGACCCGCTCCTGCTTCGACCACACCTCGCGGGTCATCCGCTCCGCCGCAGCTTCCCCGTCGTAGCGCACCGCGAGCTCGCGGATGTCGGCCAGCGCCGCGGCGCCGGTCGCGGCCGATCGGGCCTCGCCGTCCAAGCGGACGTAGCGATCCGACTCGCCGACCAGCAGCGACACCCGCGGATCGCGCGCGATGTTCGCGGCCTTCTTCCGCGGCGCCGTCGTGTTGACGATCACCTCGTCGTCACGGCGCGCGTACCAGATCACCGTTAGGTGCGCGGTGCCGTCGGAGTTGACCGTGGCGAGCACGGCGAACCGCGGCGCATCCAGGTACGCGCGCAGATCGGCATCGAGGATCATGGCCCAACCGTACGCGCGCTCACGAGGGCTCGGATGCCGTCGGCTCCCGCTGGGCGTGGAAGCGAGTGATCTCGGGGATCCACGCGGCGACCGCGACGACCGACGCGATGCACGCCAGTCCCCCGGTCACCACCGCTGCGACCGGAGACCAGACCGCGGCGACAGCGCCCGACTCGAACTGCCCGAGCTGCGGGCCGCCGAGGACGAACATGAGGTTGATCGAGCTCAGGCGGCCGCGAAGCGCGTCCGGTACGACGGTCTGCAGGATCGTGCCGCGGAAGATGGAGCTCACGGTATCGGCCGCGTTCGCGATCGCGAGCAGCACGAGGGCGAGGAGGAACGTCCGCTCGTCGAGAACGCCGAAGATCGCGATGGCGATGCCCCAGACCGCGACCGCCGCGAGGATCGTGAGGCCCTGCCGCTTGACCCGCGCGGTCCAGCCAGACGCGACGGCGGCCACGAGCGCACCGGCGCCCATCGACGCGTACATGAGCCCAAGGCCCTCGGGGCCTACGTGGAACACGCGCTCGGCGTAGTACGGGAAGAGCGCGCGTGGCGAGCCGAAGAACGTGGCGAGGAAGTCGAGGGACATCGTCGCGAGCAGGATCCGGGTGACGCCCAGATACCGCACGCCCTCCGCCAGCGAGCGCAGCACCGGCTGCCGCTCGACCGTCGCGCGCGGCGGCGTCCGCATCATCCAGACCGCGACGAACGACGCCGCGAACGACGCGACATCGATCCAGTACGCGCCGGCCAGGCCGAAGCGCGCGATGATCACGCCGGCGAGCGCCGAGCCGAAGACGAGGGCGAACTGGAACACGGTCTGATTCAGGGCGACGGCGGCGCGGATCAGCCGGCGCTCGACGAGGGTCGGAGCGAGCGAGGCCCGCGTCGGATTGTCGAGCGCCGAGAAGCACGCGCCGACGGCCGTGAGGACGTACAGCAACGGCACGGATGCGGCGCCCGCCTGGGTCGCGATAGCGAGGGCGAGCGACACCGCGGCCAGACCGACCTGGGTGATGAGCAGGAGGCGCCGCCGATCGACCGCGTCCGCGATCACGCCACCGAAGAGCGACAGCAGGAGGAGCGGCACCGCCTGGAACACGCCGATGAGGCCGACCGCGAACGACGAACCGGTGAGGACGAAGATCTGGTACGGAAGCGCGACCAGCCGCAGCTGGCTCCCGCTCAACGAGATGAGCTGGCCGAGCCAGAGGAGCCGGAACGACCGCGACTCGCGAAGCGGCGCCGTGTCCGGCAGCAGCAGCTGGCGCCACGTCACCGGTGCACGAGGAGCGCCGGCCTGAGCGAGACGAGATCGAGCCGGCGGGTGCGGATGACGTCGATGGCCCGAACGTTAGACGCGCCCGGCGTGCCCCGCGTTGAGTCGCTCGCGGACGACCTCGTCGTCGACGGGCGCGAAGTCGTCGTAGTACATGCCGACGGCACGGAAGTCGCGTGGCTCGATAAGGCTGACGACGGCATCGACCTCCGTACGCAGCGATCGCGCGGTCTGGACGGCGGCGACGGGAACGGCGACGATGACCGTCTGCGGCATGGCCCGGCGGACCGAGCGCACCGCAGCGCGAGCGGTCGCTCCGGTCGCGAGCCCGTCGTCCACGATGACGACAGTGCGGCCCGCGAGCGGCACCTCCGGAAGGTCGCCGCGGTAGCGCTCCGCCAACGACTCCAGGCGCGCGGACTCGCGGGTCACCGCCACGTCGATCTCGGTCGGCTCGAGGCCTGCTCCCTGCAGGACGTCCTGCAGGAGCACGACGATCCCGGGCGCGACGGCGCCGAAGGCGAGCTCCGGCTGCCGCGGCACGCCGAGCTTTCGCGCAACGATGATGTCGAGCGGCGCACCGAGGACCGCGGCGACCTCAGCCGCCACGACGACGCCACCGCGGGGCAGCCCAAGCACCACCGGATCCTGCAGGTCCATGTCGCCGAGGCGCGCACCGAGCTGGGCGCCGGCGTCCGCGCGGTCGCGGAACCTCACGGCCGGTCCTGCGGGTCGTGCGGATCGATCCGGCGATCGCCGTAGATCCAGAGGGCCCGCGAATAGCGAAGGCACAACGGAGCCAGCGGCAGGAATGCGAGGCTTGCGGCGAGCAAGACCCATTCGAGCGACCAGTGCGTCATGGCGAGCAGACCAAAGAACAGGATCGCGACCAGACCCACCGCGAGGCCGTAGCTGATCGCCATAGCGCCGACAAAGTACCCGTGCTCGCGCTCGTAGATCATGCCGCACACCGGACAGCGCTCGGGCATGTCGATGAGACCCTTGAACAGCGCACCGCGGCGACAGCGGGGACACCGGAGCCCGAGGATGCCGCGGAGCATCAGCCCCGGCCCGTGGCTCCGAACAGGGCGAGGAACGTCGCCTCCGCCACGCACACGTTTTCGAACTCCGCAAGATGAAGGCTCTCATTCTCGGAGTGCGCGTTCGATTCCGGGTCTTCGACTCCGGTGACGAGCAGCGCCGCCGCGGGGAACGTTCGCGCGAAATCGGAGAGGAACGGGATGCTGCCGCCCTGCCCGATGTCAATCGCCAGGCACCCCCACGCCGCGCCGAGGGCCTCCTTGAGGGCCGCATATGCGGGTCCTGACGTCGTACCGGTGAAGGCCTCGCCCGTCGGACCGCGAGTGATCTTCACCTCGGCGCCCCAGGGCGCGTGCGCCTCCAGGTGTGTGACGAGCGCATCCTGGGCCGCCTTGGCGTCCTGGCCGGGCGGAACGCGCATGGAGATCCGGGCGGTCGCGACAGGCCACAAGGTGTTGGACGCTTCCTTCACCGGCGTGGCGTCCAGGCCGATGATCGAGAGCGACGGCTTGCGCCAGAGCCGCGACGTGATCGACCCGTCGCCGATGAGCTTCACCGAGGGGCGCGTGCCGACCCAGCCGCGCAGCTCGTCCTCCTTCAGATCCAGGGGATCCGCATCATCGGCCTTGAGGCCGGCGATCGCGACCCGACCGAGGTCATCGTGGAGCGACGCGAGCAGGCGGCTCATCGCCATGAGCGCGTCGGGGACGGCGCCGCCGAACCCGCCGCTGTGGACAGCGTGATCGCTCACCCGAAGCTCGACGGTCACGAGCGCGTTGCCGCGCAGCGTCGTCGTGATCGCAGGCTGGCCGATCCGCCAGTTGGCCGAGTCCGCGATGATCACCGCGTCGCACGCGAGCGTGGCCTTCTCGGCGTTCAGGAAGTCCATCAGGTGCGCCGAACCGGATTCCTCTTCGCCTTCGATGAACAGCGCGACGCCGCACGGCGGCTTGCCGCCGTACGCGCGGATCGCGGCGAGGTGCGCCGCGACCCCGGCCTTGTCGTCGGCCACACCGCGGCCGTAGATCCGGCCATCGCGCTCCGTCGGTGCGAACGGGTCCGTCTTCCATCGATCGCGGGGCCCCGGTGGCTGGACGTCGTGGTGCGCGTAGAGAAGGACCGTCGGCGACCCCGCCGGGCCTTCTACCCGGCCGACCACCGCCGGGTGGGCGCCATCCTTCTCGATGACGCGCGCCTTGACGCCGGCCGCGTTGAACAGCTCGGCGGTGATGCGCGCGGACTCGCGCACCGGCGCCGGGTCATACCCCGGCGCGCTCATCGACGGGACCCGCGCGAGGCGCTCGAGGCCCGTGCGGACGTCGCCCATCGACACCCGCACGTTGGGCCGAAGCTCGTCGGCGAGCTGTTTCGCGTTCACGGCAGGCGCATGGTACGGCGATAGTCCCGCGCGCTCACCGGTGACGTGAGCAGCCGCGGGTGCCACAGCAGCGAGGGCCGCGCGCCGATCCGCGCTGCGATGTCGTCCAGGTACGGCAACAGCTCGACGCGCATCTGATCGTCGCCGATGGACAGGGCGCGCGCGAGACGGTGATCGATCTCGCGCCGCATCTCGCCGTCAGGTGGGAGCGTCCTGCGCCCGGCGAACACCGCGGCGACCCACCGGGCCTGCAGCTCGGCCACCGGGAACACCGGACCCGAAACGCGCGTCATGCCGACGAACGCGAGACCGAAGACGCCGGGCGGAAAGACCAGGCGATACAGCGCGAGCGCGCCGTCGCGCACCGCCGGAATGCCGCTCGGCAAGAACGGGAACTCGGGGCGATAGCCGGTCGCGAGCACGATCGCGTCGGCGTCGCTGCGACTCGCGTCGGCGAAGATCGCGCCGTGCGCATCGAGCCCGACGAGCGCGGGTCGCATGGTGATGCGGGCGTGCGCGATCTCGTCCAGGACCTCGGTGCTCGGCGTGACATTGAGGCCGACCCGGTCCAACGTCAGGCCATGACGGCGGTACTCCTCGGCCAGGACCCGACGGGCGCTCCGGCGCCGGACGGATGCCGGAAGGAACCGGGCGAGCCGGGTCGCGCGATGGTCGTACGGCCGGCCGCGATGATGACGCGGCGCGAACGTCGGCATCTCGCGCACCGCAAGGGTCACCGACCGCGCGACGGACGCGAGCTCCACGGCGATGTCGGCGCCGCTCGAACCGGCACCCACGACGACCACCGATCGTCCCGCGAACGACGCCGGATCGCGGTACTCGCCCGAGTGGATGACGCGACCGGGGAAGGCCTCTCGACCCGCGAGGGGCGGTTCGACCGGTCGCGTGAAGAGGCCCGACGCGACGACGACCGCGTCGAACGGCTCGCCGTCGACCGACCACGCCGCCACCGACGGGTGGACCGCGGCGACGGCGTGACCGAACCGGATATACGGCCGCACGCCGGCCACGTCCGCGTAGCGCTCGAGGTACGCGAGGACGTCGTCGCGCCAGGGATGATCCGGAAGGGCGTCATCGAAGGACAGATCGGAGAACGCGGTCTTCTGTTTCGACGTGTTGGTCCGCAGCGAGGGATACGCGAGACCGGAGTCGGGCCGCCAGAGTCCGCCGACGGCATGGGTGCGCTCGAAGACGACCGGTTCGAGCCCGGCATCGAGCAGCCACCGCGCGCTCGCCAGGCCGGCCGCACCTGCCCCGATCACCGCGACGCGTCGCACCATGCAGTGAGTATCGGTCGCACACTGGACGGGTGACGGGACTCGAACGCGACGCCACGCTTCGGCTCCTGGAGCGTGGGACGCTCACCGTGCAGGGGCGCATCGTGACCGCGTCGAACGCCAGCTTCCTCGGCACGGTGAGCGACGGCACGTCGAGCCTGACGTGCGTGTACAAGCCGGTGCGCGGCGAGCGCCCGCTCGAGGACTTCCCGGATCGAACGCTCTGGAAGCGCGAGCGAGCCGCGTACCTCGTGTCCGAGGCGACGGGCTGGGACATCGTGCCACCCACCGTGACCCGGACGGACGGGCCGTTCGGCGAGGGGATGGCGCAGCGGTGGATCGACGTCGACGAGACCGTCGACGTGTGGAAGATGGTGAATGAGCCCGATGACCGCATGCGGCGGATCGCGCTCTTCGATGCGGCGGTCAACAACGCCGATCGCAAGGGCGGCCACCTGTTGCCGGCACCGGGGGGCCACGTGTACGGCGTCGATCACGGGATCTGCTTCGCGGCCGAGCCGAAGCTGCGCACGATCCTCTGGGACTGGCGCGGCCTGCCGATCGCGCCAGACGAGCTCGAGGTCCTCCGGTCGCTGCGGGGAAAGCTGGATGGGCCGCTCTGCGAGGCACTGCGGAAGCTGATCGCTCCGGTCGAGCAACGCGCGCTGAACGCGCGTGTCGATCGGCTCCTCCGGACGAACGTGTTCCCCCAGCCGGATCCGTACCGGATGGCGGTGCCCTGGCCGCCGTTCTAGCTACGCGGCGAGCTCGGCGACCTGCAGCAGCTCGCTCACCTTCGCGACCAGCGCATCGATGTCGAACGGCTTCGCCATCACCTCGCGCGGCGCGTT
>JBBQZK010000025.1:0-27401 GCA_038207785.1 Candidatus Limnocylindria bacterium
CACGAGGTCTCGCTGGCGGTGTTTCCCCTCGGCCTCGCGATGTACTTCTTGGTGACCCGCCGGACCGTCCCGTTGGCCATCGCCCTGGTCGCAGCGTTCACGGTCAAGGAGGAGATCGCGCTCATCGGCATCGGCTTCGGCGTCGCGCTCGCGCTACAGCGACGCTGGTGGAGCGCCACAGCTGTGACCGCCGCGAGCGCGCTCGTCTTCATCGTGACGCTCAAGGTCATCATCCCGGCGTTCGCCGGGGCGCCGTACCAGTACATCGGGCGCTACGCCAGCCTCGGCTCCAGCGAGGGCGAGATCCTGCGGAGCGTGCTCCTCGATCCGGTCCGTACGATCGGGGTGCTCGTCGCGGGCGAGATCGGGTCCAAGGTCGTGTTCGTCCTCAGCCTGTTCGCTCCGGGCCTGCTGCTGGCCGTGTGGTCCCGGGCCGTCATCGTGCCGGCTCTCGTACCGCTCGGGTACCTCCTGCTCTCGGACTACGGCGGCGAGCACACGCTCCACAACCAGTACGGCGCTCCGATCATCCCGCTCGCGCTTGGCGCGTGCATCGTCGGGTTCGCGGGGGTAGGCCCGCGGTGGAAGCGACGGCTGACGATCGGGGTCGTGGTCGTCACGCTGTTCTTCTGCATCGGATTCGGCGGGTGGCCGATCTCGCGGGACTTCGCGGACGCGTACCTGCGCGGGAATCCCGACCGCGCGCCGTCGGGCACTCCCCTCCTCGATCGTGAGCCTCGCTACCAGGCGCTGCTCGCCCAGGTACACGCGATCCCGGCCGACGTGGCGATCGCGTCGACGGACTTCTGGGTCACGCAGGCCGGGGAGCGGCGCTTCAACTACCACCTCGACGCGCTCGATCCCTGCGACGCGCAGTACGCGATCCTCGACTACGCGGACCCGAGCATGAATCGTGACCTCGCGCGATTCGCGGCTGCGCGTGCCGCGCTGGTGGCGCTCGGGTTCCAAGAGGTCGCGAGCGGCGAGGGGCTGTCGTTGCTGCGCCGGCCCTGACTTCCGGCGAGTATTGGACCCATGCGACGGATCGGCCACCGCGGCGCGATGGGTCACGCCCCGGAGAACACCGCCGCGTCGTTCGAGAAGGCCATCGCGCTCGGCTGCGATGAGGTGGAGACCGACGTCTGGCTCCTGCCCGATGGCGCACTGATCGTTTCGCACGACCGACCGTCCACGACGGGATCGTCGCTCACGCTGGCTGACGTACTTGACCTCTGCCGTGGGCGCGTCGCCGTGAACGTCGAGCTCAAGGGCGAGGGCGACGAGGCCGCCGCCGCACGGACCGGTGCACAGGTCGCGGCGCAGATCGCCGACCGCCGGGATCCCGATGTGTACATCTCGAGCTTCTGGTGGGGCGCCCTCGCCGCGGCTCACGACACTGCGCGAGATGTGCGTCGGGCGTTCGTGTTCTCGGATTCCCCGGACCGTTCAGCACTCATTGCGAGCGCGCGGTCACTGGGCCTGTGGGCGCTCCACCCGAACCGCGCGTACGTGACGCGCGAGCTCGTCGACGATGCGCACGCCGCGGGGTTCAGGGTGAACGCGTGGACCGTGAACGATCAGGACGAGATCGCGGCCTTCGCCGCGCTCGGCGTCGACGGCATCATGTCGAACTGGCCGGAGCGGGTCCCGAAGGACTAGATCCGCCAGGCGCCCAGCCGCGGGCTCGGTCAACGGCGCGCTGCCAGCCCGCATACCGCGTGTCGCGCTCGTCGGCGCTCATCGCCGGCGAGAAGCGCGCTGCGACGCCGCGGCGTTCGGCGAGAACGTCGGTCGACTTCCAGATACCGGCGCCGAGCCCCGCGAGGAACGCCGCGCCCAGCGCGGTCGTCTCGCGCAGTGCCGCGACCTCCACCGGGACGCCAAGGATGTCGGCCTGCAGCTGCATCAGGAATGCGTTCGCGGTGCCGCCGCCATCCGCGCGCAGGACCTCGACGGGTTGCCCCGCGGCGCGCATCGCCTCGACCAGGTCGCGCGTCTGGAACGCGATGCTCTCGAGCGTCGCGCGCACGATGTGCGCGCGCGTGGTGCCCCGTTCGATGCCGATGAGGAGCCCGCGCGCGTACATGTCCCAGTGGGGCGCGCCGAGACCGGTGAACGCCGGCACGAGGAACAGGTCGCTGCTCGGAACGGAGCGGGCCAGGGCCTCGGTCTCGGACGCATCAGCGATGATGCCGAGCCCGTCGCGCAGCCACTGCACCGCCGCGCCCGTCACGAAGGCGCTCCCCTCGATCGCGTACCGCCTACCGGCCCCGATGTCCCACGCGATGGTCGTGAGCAGTCCGCCCGCGGCCGCACGCGGCCGGTCCCCGGTATTGGCAAGCAGGAAGCAGCCCGTCCCGTACGTGTTCTTCGCGGCGCCGGCGTCGAAGCAGGCCTGACCGAAGAGCGCGGCCTGCTGATCCCCCGCCAGACCCGCGATCGGGATGGCCGCGCCGAAGTGCGCCGGATCGGTCTCGGCGACGACGCCACTGCTCCGTACGACCGTGGGCAGCAGGGCGCGCGGAAGGTCGAGCGCGCCGAGCAGCTCCTCGTCCCACGCACCCGATCGGATGTCGAACACCATGGTGCGGGACGCATTCGAGGCGTCGGTCACGTGCGAGCGGCCGCCGGTCAGCTTCCACACCAGCCAGCTATCGATGGTCCCGCAGAGCAGCTTCCCGCGCGTCGCGCGCACCTGCGCGCCGGGGACCTGGTCGAGGATCCACCGGATCTTCGGTCCCGAGAAGTACGCGTCGATCAACAGTCCGGTGCGCTCGCGCACCGCGCTGTCCCAGCCAGCCGCGCGCAGGCCCTCGCAGATCGCCGCGCTCGCGCGGCTCTGCCACACCACCGCGCGGTGGATCGGACGGCCGGTCGCGCGCTCCCACACGACGACCGTCTCCCGCTGGTTCGTGATGCCGATGGCCGCGACGTCGCGGGCGCGGATGCCGGCGGCCGCCAGCGCCTCACGACCCGCGGTCACGGTCATCGCGAAGATCTCGTCGGGGTCGTGCTCGACGTGGCCCGATGCCGGGTAGTGCTGCGCAATCTCGTGGTCCGCGGACCCTCGGACGTGGCCCTCGTCGTCGAAGACGAGCGCTGCCGATCCGGTCGTGCCCTGGTCGAGCGCGAGGATGAAGCTCACGTCGTGGAGAAGCGGCGCATCGGGGCGATCTCGCGGCGGTATGCGTCCATCTCGACCGCGCGGCGCGCCGGGTCCCAGCCCAACACCGAGCCGACCTGGTCCGCGATCGCGTCCAGGCGGTCGAGACCCTGACACGCCGAGAGACCGATCGCCGTCCGGCGGAGCAGGACGTCCGCCAGGGTCATGGCCCACTCCGCGCGCACCGCATGCTCGATATCGGCGCGCGTCGTCGGTGCGTGCGCGCACAGCGGTTCTCCGGTCACGGCGCTCGGTGCCACCCCAGGCAGGGTGCGCGCGCCGGTGCTGCACCGCGCGTTCACCCCGAGCCGGGCGGCGACGGCGTCGGTCACCTCCTCGGCGATGGACCGGTACGCGGTGATCTTTCCGCCGAGCACCGAGAGCACGCCGTCGATCCCATCGCGGCGCTTGTGGTCGTAGAGCTTGTGCTTGCGCGACACCTGGCCCTCGGCCACGCCTTCTTCGCGCACGAGCGCGCGCACCCCGGCCCAGGTGAAGTGGATGCGATCGAATGCCGCGTGCGGGAATGCCCGGCTCGCCTCGTTCCGCAGGTACTCGACGTCCTCCGGCGATGCTTCCGCGGCACCCGGGTCCCCGGTGTAGTCGGTGTCCGTCGTGCCGACGATGGTGTGCCCGTTCCAGGGAAGGACGAAGAACAGCCGGCCGTCTCGTTTGGCGAACAGCACGTGGGCCTGCTCGGTGGCGAGCGGCACCACGAGGTGCGTGCCTTTGGTCAGGCGCAGCAGCGGCCGTGGCGCATCGGCTCGGAGCGGGACGAGGGTCTGGTCGAGCCATGGTCCGGTCGCGTTCACGGTGCACCGCGCGCGGATCTCGAGCGTGGTGCCGCCGATCTCGTCACGGACGGTCGCGCCAGTGACCGCGGATCCGTCGCGTAGGTACCCGACGGCACGGGCGTGGTTGAGCACGAGCGCGCCATGCGCGGCAGCATCGACGGCGTTCTCGACCACGAGCCGCTCGACGAAGGGCACCTGGGCGTCATAGAAGCGCCACGCGCCGCCGAGGCCGTCGGGCTCGAGGTGCGGCTCCGCAGCCAGGGTCTCCCCCCGGTCGAGCCGTTTCCGCTTCGGGAGGCTCTTGTCGAGGGACAGGAGGTCGTACAGGAACATGCCGAAGCGGAGCTTCAGCCGATAGAACGGGCCGCGGCGGTAGAGCGGCATGAGGAACGGCAGTGGGAATACGAGGTGGGGCGCGATGCGAAGCAGCGTCTCGCGCTCCCGCATGTCACTGCGCACGAGACCGAAGTCGAACAGCTCGAGGTAGCGAAGGCCACCATGGATCAGCCGCGTCGGTCGCGAGCTCGTGCCCGAGGCGAGGTCGTTCTGCTCGATGAGCGCAACGGAGAGTCCGCGCAGGGCGGCATCGCGGGCCACACCCGCGCCGACGATCCCCCCGCCGATGACGAGGAGATCGACGGTGCGGTCGCCGAGCGACCGCACCGTCTCCTCACGTGTGGCTACTTGTTCGCCTTGTTGTATTTGTCGATCTGGTCGTTCATGTCAGCGGCGGCCGCATCGAGAGCGGCCTGACTCGTCGCCTGACCCAGAAGGACGGACTCGATCATCTTCTGCGTGCGCGCGCGTGCCTGCGGCAAGACGCCGACGACGCAGCCATTGGTGGACCGGTTCTGCGGTGAGTTGCGGATCTGGTTCGTCGCGGTCAGGAACTGCGGGTACTTCGCCGACCAGTCCTTGCTCGGGCCTTCGTCGTAGGCCTTCTTGACGATCGGGTAGTAGCCCGTGTCGGACTGCCATTGCGCCTGGACCGCAGGGGTCATCGCGTACTTGATGAATTCCCACGCGGCCTGCTGCTCGTCGGCCGGCCGGCTCTTCAGGATGTAGAGCGACGCGCCGCCGATGATGTTGCCGCCCGTGGCGGGCTTGCTGTCCGGACGCGGGTAGATGCCCGTGCCGACCTGGAACTTGGCGTTGTTGATGGAACCGCGCAGCGAGGCCGAGCTCTCGATGTACATCGCGCTCTTTCCCGCGTTGAACGCGTTGGTGGCACCGGCGTTGTCGATGCCCGGGTTGTAGAAGTAGCCGCCGTCGATGCCGGCCTTCCACCAGTCGAGGATCGCCTTGCCCTCTGGGCCGTTGTAGACGACCTTGGTCGCGCGGTTGTCACGCCCGTTGCCGTTGTCGCAGTAAAGGGCGCCGGAGGTCGCCATGAGCTGCTCAAAGAGCCACCCGTAGATGGACGGGCCGAAGCCGTACTGGACGGTCTGCCCGCCGGCGTCCTTCTTCGTGAGCTTCTTCGCGTAGTCCGTCACTTCGCTGAAGGTGAGCGGCGGCTTCTCGGGATCGAGACCGGCCGCTTTGAAGGCATCCTTGTTGTACAGAAGGATCGAAGACGATGCGTTCCAGGGCATGCTCTGCAGCTTGTCCTGGTACTTGTAGTAGTTGATGACCGCCGGCTCGAAGTCCGACGTATCGAACTTGTCGCGGTCGATGAACGCCTGCATCGGCGTGATCTCGCCCGACGCGCGCATGTAGGCCTGACCGATGTCATAGACCTGCGCGAGCGCGGGGGCGGAGTTCGAGGCGAGCGCCGTGTTCAGCTTGGACAGCAGGTCGTCGTACGTTCCCTGGAACACCGTCTCGACCTTGATCGCGCTCTGGCTCGCGTTGAAATTGGTGACGACCTTGTTGAGGGCGTCCCCATTGACGCCGCTCATGGCGTGCCACCAGATGATCTTGGCGGCAGGCTTGACGTCCTTGCCCGGGGCGAGCCCGGACTGATCGGACGACGCCGCTCCGCCTCCGCCGCCGGCTGGCGCGCCACCGCACGCCGCGACGACGAACGAGACGATGAACGCGAGTGCTAGGGATCTACGCATCTGTTCCTCCACGCCTACTAGCCACTGGCCTATCCCTTGACCGCGCCCGCCGTCAGCCCGCGGATGAGCTGGCGCTGCCCTGCGATCAGCAAAGCGAGCGTCGGTACCGCCACCATGATGACACCCGCCATGATGACGCCCCACCGGGCGGATTCCTCGAACCGCAGCTGCGCGACTCCGACCTGGGTGGTCCGCATGAGGGTCTGGTTCGTAACGAGGAGGGGCCAGAAGTACTGGTTATAGGTCGAGAGGAAGCCGTAGATACCGACGGTCGCGAGCGCCGGCCGCGACAACGGGATCACCATCGAGCGCAGGAAGCGGAATGTGCTCGCGCCGTCGATGCGCGCGGCATCCCACAGCTCACGGGGGATCTGCATGAACCCCTGCCGCAGCAGGAACGTGCCGAAGGCCGTCGCCATGAACGGGACGGCCAAGCCCTGGTACGTGTCGATCCATCCGAGCTGCCGCACCAGGAGGTAGTTCGGGATGATCGTGGCCTCCCACGGGATCATCAGCGTGCTGAGGAACAGGAAGAAGAGCAGCGAGCGGCCGCGGAACACGAGGAACGAGAACGCGTAGGCCGCCAGGCTCGCCGTGATCAGCTGGCCGATCACCACCGCTCCGGACACGACGAAGCTGTTCAGCAGGTAGCGGCCGATCGGGATCGTGTTGAGGACGGTGTCGTAGTTGCCGAGGGTCGGATGGACCGGGAGGATCGGGGGCGGGAACTGCACGATGTCCCGCTCGGGCATCAGCGAATACGAGAGCGCGAGCAGCAGCGGGAACGCCACGACGAGCGCGACGATGATGAGGATGACGTACGCCGCGATGCTCCGGACCCGCAGAGGCCGGCGGCGCCGCACACCTCTCCCTGCCTCACTCACTGATAATGCACTCGCCGCTCGACGACCTGGAACTGGATGACCGTCAGCGCGAGCACCAGCAGGAACAGGACGACCGCCTGCGCGCTGGCGTAGCCGAATTGGAAGTTCTGGAAGGCGTCCAGGTAGATGCTGTACACGAGCGCGCGCGTCGCATCGACCGGACCGCCTCGGGTCAACAGGTGGATCTGGGTGAATGCCTGCAGCACGCCGATCGTGTCGACGACGAGGAGGAAGAAGAGCGACGGCGACACCATCGGCACCGTGATGCGGGTGAAGAGCCGCGCCCCGTGCGCTCCATCGAGATGCGCGGCCTCGTAGATCTCCTCCGGCACGCCCTGCAATCCTGAGAGCAAGACGATGATGTTCGTGCCGAGCGTCAGCCAGATGGTGGTGATCGCCACGGCGATGATGGCCGTGTTCGGCTGGATGAGCCATTGCGGCCCAACGATCCCGATGAACGAGAGCACCAGATTCAGCAGCCCGATGCTCGGGTTGAAGAGCAGCAGCCAGATGATCGAGCCGACCGAGGCCGAGATCGCGATGCTGCTCGACATCATCGTGCGGAAGACGTTGATGCCGCGCAGCCGCTGGTTGAGCAGCACCGCGAGCACCAACCCGAGCGCGATGACGAACGGGACCGTGTACAGGACGAACAGCCCGGTCGCCACGAGGCCGGAGTGGAAGATCGGAGACGCGATGAGCTCGGTGTACTGATCGAGCCCGGCGAACGTCGAGATCGCGCCGTTCTGGCGCGTGTAGAAGAAGCTGAGATAGATCGTGCGGCCCAGCGGGATGAACACGAACGCCGCGAACAGCACGAACGAGGGCAGCAGATAGGCGAAGCCAATGCCGAGGCCGCGCGCGTCCCGGGCCGTCCAGCGCATCACGTCCGCGGAATCCTAGGGGTGACGCATCGTGACCCGCGGCGTCCAGCCTTTGGGCACAGGCAGGCGGCCGCGGACCTTCTTGAATCCGGCCTTCTTGAACAAGGCTTCGGTGCCGTAGAACGCCCACTCGTCGTGGACGCGCGCGCGGGCCGCGCGCGGGTATGCCTCGACCGCCGGGGCGCCGCGCTCGAGGGCGTACGCCACCGCCGCGCGGATCAGGCTGACCGCGATGCCCTGACCGCGCGCTTCCTTGCGGACCGTGATGCACGGGATGACCCAGACGGGCAGATCGTCGACCGCGGGCGTCACCTTTGAATTCGCGGTCCGGTGGTAGTCGAGTCGCGGCCCGATCGAGATCCAGCCCACGGCTTCCTGGCCGTGGTAGGCGAGGATGCCGGGCGCGTTCCGGCGTTTCGCGAGCTGGGCGAGTTTGGCGCGGCGCATCTGCGCCGCTCCGCCGAGGCCTTCGGCACGATGCTCCGGACCGGTGAGGCGCGGCCAGAGGTCGTAGCACGACGCACCCGAGCCGCTCGACCGAAGCACGTGCGCGAAGTCGTCGATGCGCGAGGGGGTCAGCGGCTTGAATACAAGTTCGTCCGTAGCATGCCGATCGTGACACCTTCGCCGTCGTCGCGCGACCTGGCCCGCGCGTGGTTCGACATCGGGACCCAGTCCGTCGGGGGCGGGACCAGCACGCTGTTCCTGATCCGGCGCGTTCTCGTTGAGCGGAAGCGCTGGATCACGCACCGCGAATTCAGCGAAGCTTGGGCCCTGTCGCAGCTCAGCCCGGGGATCCACCTCGTCGCGCTCGCAGGGCTGCTCGGCCGGCAGATGGCCGGCGCGCGAGGGGTGATCGTGTCCGTCGCGGGGATGATGGTGCCGGCCACGATCATCACCGCGATCGCGACCGCATTCCTCGGCGAGATCGCGCAGCATCCGCTCACGATCGCGGCCCTCGCGGGCATCGGACCGGTCGCCGGCGGCATGACGATCGGGCTCGCACTGACCCTGGCGCGGCCGGTGCTGCAACGTGGGGGCCTCGCGATCCTCGATGTCGCGGTGATCGCCGCCGCGTTCGGTATCCTCCTCGCCGGCCTCGCCCAGACGATCGTGGTCATCTTCGTCGCCGGCGTGTTGGGTGCACTGCTCCTCGGCCGGGAGCGGCCGACGTCGAGCGACGCGCCCATGAGCTGACCCGGCCGATGTGGGAGCAGCTCGGGCTCTTTCTCGTCTTCCTGAAAGCCTCGGCGCTGGCGATCGGTGGGCTCGCATCGCTGCCGCTGCTGCGCGCCGATCTCGTACCGCAGTACGTTACCGACGCGGGGATCGTGCAGGCCTTGGCGGTCGGGAGGCTCGCGCCGGGTCCGAACGGCCTCTACATCGTCAGCCTCGGCTATATCGTCGCGGGCTGGACCGGCGCGCTGTATGCGCTCATCGGCGCGAGCGTCGCGCCGCTCGTCATGCTGCCCGCCACGGCACTGGCGCGGCGATGGCTCCTCTCGGCGTGGTTCGGCGGTCTCGTGCGGGGCGTGTCGCTGGCAACGGCCGGCCTGCTCCTTGCGACCGGGGTCACGATCGTCCAGGGGAGCGGTACCGCGCCGTGGCAGCTCGCGCTCGTGGTCGTGACGATCGCCGTGACCGCGCACGGGAAGCTGCATCCAGCGGCGATGATCGTGGTGGGCGCCGCGGTGGGTCTGGTGGTCGGGCGCTAGGAGACCGCGGACTCCACCGCCGCGACGTGCGCGGCCAGGGTCGTGACCATGCCGAGCGGAGCGGCGTCGCAGAGCCGCCATTCGTGGCGCTCGTGGTCGTCCAGCGATGCGTCGGGGCACCACGCCAAGCCCTGGGCCCCGGCCACGGCGTGCACCTGGCCCACGCCGTCCGTGCCCCACTGGTGATCGGCGCGGACACAGACGCGGGAAATGAGGTCGCTCATGCACCAGGAGGAAAGCAACCGATGTGCCAAGCGGCCGGCCGCTTGGGCAAACGGGTTGTAACGGCGGGGACTACTGTGAGTGGTAACGCGTTGCCCAAGTAAGAACGGAGTCGAAAGTGAACGGTACGGTCAAGACACTCACGGATCGCGGCTATGGCTTCATCGCGCAGGCGGACGGCACGGACCTCTTCTTCCATCGCTCGCAGGTGGCGGGCGGCGGATTCGACCGGCTACAGGTCGGTCAGGCCGTGACCTACGAGAAGGGCGTGAGCTCGCGCAACAACAAGGAAGAGGCGCAGAACGTCACACCCTCCTAGCGCGCGCTGCTAACGAAGCGAACGCGGCCGGTCCCGGGCGATGAGCCCGGGATCGGCATTTTTATTACAACTGCGAGGGACGTCCCGTGAAGTACATCCTGCTGATGGAGCGCATCGGCGCATGAGCGCGGCGTGCATCTTCTGCGATCTCGCGTCGGGTGAGCTCGGCGGGAACATCGTGTATCGCGACGGGAAGGTGGCGGCATTCCTCGACCGCGCGCCGCTCTTCCTGGGACACACGCTCGTCGTGCCGCTGGCCCATGCCCCGACCCTCGACGACCTCGCACCCGAGCTCGTCGGTCCGCTGTTCGACATCGTGCGCCGGATGTCGATCGCCGTGCAGCACGCCCTGGCCGCCGACGGCTCGTTCGTGGCCGTCAACACGCGCGTGAGCCAGAGCGTGCCCCACCTCCACGTGCACGTCGTCCCCCGCAGAGAAGGTGATGGCTTCTTCTCGCCCCGGCCGATCTGGAAGCGCCGGGCGTACGACAGCGATGCGGATGCCGCCGACCACGCCGCCCGCATCAAACGCGCGTTCGAGGCGACCGAGCCCTAAAGACCACCTCATTTCACAGGGTCTTTACGGGTCGGGGACCCCCTCCCGCAACTGCGGGAGGCCCCATGCGATAGGACTATCAGAGATGCAACAGCCGCAGGCTTCCAGCCGGCCAGCGCGCCGCTTCCACCGCCGCACCGTCGTGGTCGGCGCGGGTGCCGCCGCCGGCGGCCTCGCCCTCTCCCGGGTGCTCGGGCTCCACGTGCCCGGCCTTGATCGGCTGGCCTTCGGAGACCCGACGGTGGCGCCCGTGGTCAACACGAAGGACTGGATCAGCCCGCTGGACCGGCCCGAAGCCCAGATCGCGCAGCTCCTTCGTCGCGCGACCTTCGGCATGACCAACGCGCAGTACGACCTGGCCGTGAGCGATGGCTTCAAGAACACCGTCGACAAGCTCATCGAGACTCCGGCCGCGATGCCGAAGGATCTTGCCGGCGCGGACGCGGCCTCGCAGGACAAGCCGCTGAACGTGGTCAACCTGCAGTCGTGGTGGCTCGACCAGATGCTGTCCACGCCGACGCCGTTCGCGGAGCGGATGACCTACTTCTGGCATGGCCACTTCACCAGCGACTTCCGCAAGGTCGGCGCGCAGACGCCGTACATCTACTGGCAGAACCTGACGTGGCGCAAGAACGCGCTCGGCAATTTCCGCACGATGCTCTATCAGGTGACGACCGATCCGGGGATGCTGCGCTACCTCGATCTCGGCCAGAGCACCGGCAAGGCGCCGAACGAGAACTACTCGCGCGAGCTCATGGAGCTCTTCACGATGGGCGTGGGCACGTTCAGCGAGGACGACGTGCGCGCCGGCGCGAAGGCGCTGGCCGGCTGGCGCGAGCCGCTGACCCAGGCGATGGTCGACGCACAGATCGCCCGCGCGCAGCAGCAGGGCCGGACGCCGCCGAAGAGCCTCGCCGCCGACCCGGTCAAGACCGGGGTGTTCGAGGCCGCGCGCGGCTACAAGGGGGCCGTGACGTTCCTTGGCGTCACGAAGCCGTGGGACACGAACGCGGTGCTCGATCGGATCATGCAGCAGGACTCGGTCGCGCCATACATCACGCGCAAGGTCCTGCGCGAGTTCGTGATGCAGGATCCGCCCGACGCGTACGTAGAGCGCATCGCGGCCGGATGGAAGAAGAGCGGCTACGACCTGAGATCGCTCATGCGCGACGTGTTCATGAGCCCGGAGTTCCTCCAGCCGGCGGCGTACCGATCGCTCGTGAAGTCTCCGACGGAGGTCATGGTCCATATCGCGCGCGCGCTCGAGGCGCCGCAGCTCGCGCGGAACATCGCGCAATCCGGTAGCGGCATGGGCCAGGCGCTCTTCGATCCGCCGGAGGTCGGGGGCTGGCCGAGCAACGCGTCCTTGGTCTCGAGCAACAACGTCCTGACGCGGGTGAACTTCGTCGTCACGACGCTCGGTGGCATGCAGAAGCTCCCCGCGTTCGGGAACGCGCACCAGACGCACACCGACGGGATCGTCAGCGAGCAGACGGCGCAGCTCCTGAACGCGGCGACAGATGACCAGACCCGCTGGCTCATCCTGCTGGCCTCGCCCGAGTTCCAGCTGAAGTGAGAGAGGACTGACATGGGCATGCAGAACGTCGGCATCGACAAGATCTCGCGCCGGGACTTCCTGCAGAAGGGCCTCGTGTTCGGCGCCGGCGCGCGCGGCCTCGCGGCAGGCTACGCCGCGGTGCCCGACGTATTCGCGAAGGCCGTGTACAGCGCGAAGGGCGCGGGCGTCACGAATGACAAGGTCCTCGTGATGATCCAGCTCGGCGGCGGCAACGACGGCCTCCAGACCGTGATCCCGATCGGCGATCCGAAGTACCGCGACCTGCGCCCGACCCTCGGCAAGGAGGCGGACGCGGCCCTCCCGATCGACAAGGACCACGGGCTGCACCAGAACCTCAAGGGCATCAAGTCGCTGTACGACAAAGGGAAGGTCGCCATCGTCCAGGGCGTTGGCTATCCAACTCCGAGCTTCTCGCACTTCGACTCCATCCGTGTCTGGGAGACGGGCGATCCGACGCGCCGGCAGCAGGACGGCTGGCTCGGGAAGACGATCGAGAAGAACTACGACTCGGCGGGCCATCCGCTCGTGGGCTGCGCGACGGGCACGACCTCGACGCCCGGGATGTTGCGCGACCTGCAAGCGACACTCACGGTCATCAATGACCAGGCTTCGTTCAAGTTCCAGGGGAACAGCGACAACGTCGACAAGGTCATGGGCACGCTGTACACGGGGACGCCGGGCATCTATGGCGCGCTCTTCGACACGGCGATGTCCACGGTGCGCGACACGGTGGCGCAGCTGAAGACCTCGGCCGCGAAGTACGTTCCCAAGGCCACGTACTCGGACAACCAGAAGCTCGTGTTCAGCTCGAAGAACCAGCTCGCGGCCGCGCTGCAGCTCGCGGCGGAGCTCATCGTGACCGGCACCGGGGTGAAGGTCCTCCATGTCACCCTCGGCGGCTTCGACACGCACTACACCGAGCAGACCCGGCACGGGGATCTCATGGCCTACCTCGACGCCGCGGTCTCGGCATTCCACCAGGACCTCACCGCGTACGGGATGGCCGACCGCGTGCTCATCGCGACGTGGTCGGAGTTCGGCCGCCGGCCGCAGGAGAACGCGAGCGGCGGGACCGATCACGGCACGGCCGCGCCGGTGTTCCTCATCGGCGACCCGGTGAAGGGCGGCCTCTACGGCCAGGGCCCGAATCTCGCGAAGCTCGACACCCAGCAGAACGTCAGCTTCAACGTGGACTTCCGCTCGGTGTACCAGGAGATCCTCACCGGGCACCTGGGCCTCGATGGCAGGGATGTCCTTGGGTCGAGCTTCGATGCGATCCCGTTCATTCGGGCCGTAGCGAGCTAAACATGCCCTCCTGGTCGTTGAAGCTCTCGGCGACCTTCATCACCCTCTTCGTGCTCGTCGGGTCGTTCGACTACGCGAACGGGCATGTGAAGAACCCGAACGCGCCGCTTCAGCCGCCGCTCGCCGACGCTCCGGTCCCGACCGCGGCGCCGTCGGTCCCGGTACCGACCATCGGCCCACTGCTCACCACCCGTCCAGGACAGCGACCGGCGACGATCTCACCCGGTCCCCGGCTCACGCTCGCGCCGGGTGTCCAGAGCGCGACCCTCGCCCCGATCACGTTCACTCACACTTCCTGAGTCATGGACCCGCAGCTCTTCGTCTGGATCGTGGCCCGAGCCACCGGGGTCGCCGCATATATCGCGGTCTGCCTGTCCATCCTGTCGGGCATCGCGCTCCGCACGTCGGTGCTCGACTTCCTCGCGACGAACCGCGCGCTTCGATCGCTGCATGACTTCATGACGTGGATCTGGATCCCCCTCGGACTCACGCACGTCGCGTCGCTGCTGCTGGACAAGACCGCGCAGATCGGGCTGCTCGACCTGGTCGTGCCATTCCGGGTGGGCTACGCCCCGGTCGCGATCGGCCTCGGCACCCTGTCGCTCGACATCATCGTGCTCATCACAGTGACGAGCTGGCTGCGGCGCAGGACCGGTGACCGGCTGTGGCGGTGGGTCCACCGGACGAGCTACGTCGCGTTCGGCACGATGTTCCTGCATGGCCTGCTGTCCGGCACCGACTTCAGCTCGCCGCTCATCTCCGCGATCGCGTGGTCGGCCGCGCTCGGCATCGGAGTCCTTGCGGTCTCACGGATCCTGTTCGGCCGGCTGCCCGGCTAGAGGTCCGTCTCGGTGCGCAGGGTGTCCATCGTCACACCGCCGGTGGGTGTCCAGTCATGGTCGCCCGCCCGGACGTCGAACGGGCAATACGCCCAGAGCGCTTCGAACAGCGTCAATGTGTCGCTGCGCTGCATGGCGGGGCGATCATGAGCGGGGTTCGTACACCGGAAGTGCACGAGCGTCCCTTTGGAGCCGGAGCGTTGCATGGACACCGTCCTTTCTCCGGTCGGTCGACGCCGAAGTGGACGGTTTCAAGGCAACCCCTGTGCCGCGGGTAGCTCGGGCTGTGGACAAGCAAGTAGCGTCACGAAAACCCGCTGCACCTGTCATGGACCTGTCACATTTGGTGGGGTGGCGGTGCTTGAGGGATGAACGCATGGAAGCGGACGTCGTCGTCTTGATCGAACGACCCTGGCCTCGCGCCGCCGCGATGCCGGCAGGCTTCGAACAGCTGTTCCGCGCGGAGTACGCCCGGGTGGTCCGGATCGCATACCGCGTCGTCGGCGAACAGGGTGAGGCCGAGGACGTGGCCCAGGACGTCTTCATCTCTTTCTACCGGTCCCACCCGGCCGATGCCGCCTACGCCGCGCCGTGGCTGCACCGCGCGTCCGCGCACACAGCCCTCAACGCCGTGCGCTCCCGCTCTCGGCGCGTCGCGCGCGAAGATCGGGACGCGCAGGACCGCCAGCCCGTCGCGGATCCAGAAGGCGCCGCGCTCGATCGCGAGCGCGCCCGCGAGGTCCGCGCGGTGCTCGCACGGCTGCCACGCGGAGCCGCGGAGCTCCTCGCGCTTCGATACAGCGGTCTGAGCTACGCCGAGGTCGCCGCAGCGACGGGCACGAAGATCGATCAGGTCGGCACGCGCCTGCGGCGCGCCCACGACGCATTTCGCAAGGAGGCCTCACGTGGACAACATCGATAGCAACGAAAAGCTCTTGGCCATGCCACCGCTCGCGGTGGACACCGAACGCGGACTGACGCGATTCACGTCGACGCTCCGGAGCACCGACGCGCAGGCGGCGCGGCGCGAGGCGCCTGCGTTCCTCTTCGCCGCGCCGGCGAAGTGGCTCGGTGCGGCGGCGGCGATCGTGATCGTCGCCCTCACTCTGACGATGACGGGCGTCGCCGACTCGATCCTGCAGATCTTCGAGGCGAAGCAGTTCGCGGCCGTCAACGTGACGACTACGGACCTGAAAACGCTTGGCGAGCTGTCCCAGTTCGGGAAGCTCACCTGGTCGGCCGAGCCGAACCCGCACCCGGTCGCGAGCCTCGCCGCGGCCACCGCCGAGACGGGCCTGCCCGCGGTGAGCATCAGCGTGCCCGCATCCGTGACCGCGACGGCCCAGTACGGCGTCGTGCCGCGCACCACCGGCACCTTCGTATTCGACGCGACGCTCGCTCGCTCGAGCGCGGCGGCGATCGGCCGCACCGCGCCGCCGATGCCCGCGAAGCTCGATGGCAGCTCCCTGGTCTTCAACGGCGGTCCCGCGATCCTCATCACCTATGGCAGCTCGAACAGCGCCGCAGGCGCATTGATGGTCGGCGTCGCGAAAGCTCCCACGGTCGGCTCGGACGGCGCATCCGTCGCCGAGATCCAGGCCTATCTCCTGTCACAGCCGACCGTGTCGCCGGCACTTGCGGCGCAGATCCGCGCGATCAGCGACCCATCGACGACGCTGCCCGTCCCGATCCCCGTCGGCCAGGCGGCGGCGAAGACCGTGAGCGTGCATGGCACGAGCGGATTGTTCGTCGGTGACTCCACCGGTCTTGGCAGCGGAGTGCTCTGGCAGCAGAACGGCCTGGTGTACGTGGTGGGCGGAACGCTCACCGAGGCAGAGGTTCTCGCGGTCGCCAACAGCCTCAAGTAGTGGGGGCCGCGCCAGTCGCGATCCGCACCGAAGAGCTGGCCAAGCGCTACGGGAAGATCACGGCGCTCGCGGGATTGACGATGTCGATCCCGGCCGGAGATGTGTTCGGCTTCCTTGGCCCGAACGGCGCGGGCAAGACGACCGCGGTGAAGCTTCTCCTTGGGCTCGCGCGTCCGAGCGGCGGCGAAGGCTGGGTGCTCGGCGCTCCGCTGTCAGACCGCGCCGCGCACCAGGCCGCACGCCGCGCGGTCGGCTACCTCCCCGAGCTCTTCCGGTACCAGAACTGGCTATCGGCGCGCGAGGTCCTGCGCGCGCACTGCGAGCTCATCGGCCTGGATCGGGCGGTCTGGGATGCCGAGGTCAAGGACGCCCTGGCCATCGTCGGGCTTGCCGAGCGCGCGGATGACCGGGTGGGCGGCTACTCGAAGGGCATGCAGCAGCGGCTCGGTCTCGGCGTCGCGCTGCTGGGCCGCCCGGCCCTCGTGCTGCTGGACGAGCCGACGAGCGCGCTCGACCCGGTCGGGCGACACGACGTGCGCGAGGTCATCCGGGCGTTGAAGGACCGCGGCACGACGGTGTTCTTGAACTCCCACCTGCTGACGGAGGTCGAGCAGGTGTGTGACCGGGTGGCCATCGTCGACAAGGGTCGGGTCATCCAGGTCGGCACCCTCGACGAGCTCCTCACCACCCACGCGGTCCGCGTTCGCGCCGCTGGACTCGACGGCGCGGGTCTCGCGGCCGTCCGCGCCTTTGGCGAGATCCAGAACGAGGGCGAGTGGACGGTCGTGCGCGGCATCGCGACCGAGCGCGTGCCCGATCTCGTGCGCGCCATCGTCGAGGCCGGCGGGCGGGTCTACGCCGTCGAGCCCCGGCACGAGTCGCTCGAGGACCGGTTCCTCAGCCTCCTCGAGAAGCCGCACGCATGAGGGCGCTCGTGATCGCGAGGCTCGTGCTTCGCGAGGCTGCGCGGCGGCGGCTGCTGCTCGCTCTCCTCGTGCTCACGCTCATCGTCATCGCGCTCACCGGCTGGGGCTTCTCGCGCATCCCCACGATCACGCAGCGCGGCGTGCCGCTCCCGGATCTGCAGGTGAAGCTGCTCGCCTCCCAGTTCCTCATCGTGACGATGTTCATGTTCAGCTTCGTGCTCGCGATGGCTGCCGTCTTCATCGCCTCGCCCCAGATCAGCGGCGACGTCGAGTCAGGCACCGCGCTCGCGATCTTGTCACGGCCGATCGGCCGCGCGGAATTCGTCGTCGGGAAATGGATCGGCCTGGCGGCGCTCGTCGCGATCTACGCGGGCGTCGCCGCGGCGATCGAGCTCGGGGTCGTGAATGCGGTCGTGGGCTACGTCCCCCCGGAGCCGGCGCAATTCATCGCCTACATCATCGCCGAGGGCCTCGTCATCATGACGTTCGCGCTCCTGCTGTCGACACGCCTTTCCGGAATGGTCGGCGGCGTCATCGCGCTCGTTCTCTTCGGGATCGGATGGATCGGCGGGATCGTGGGCGGCATCGGCGCGGCGTTCGACAACGCGGGCATCACGCACGTCGGGACCGCGACCAAGCTCATCCTGCCGACGGATGGCCTCTGGCGCGGGGCGGTGTATGCGCTGGAGCCGCAGGCCCTCGTCGCCACGGGCGTGCAGGCCGGACCGGCCGCGGCCGCGAACCCGTTCTACGCGTCGGCGGCCGCGCCGTTGTCCTTCGAGCTCTATGTCGTCGGGTGGGTCGCGCTCGTCCTCGCGCTCGCCGTGTACTCGTTCAACGCGCGCGAGCCGTGATGCCCGCGAGCGGCTAGTCCGCTGGGCGGTCGTCAGCCACGATGAAGGTCTTCCCGTTGCCGAGCACCGCCAGATGCGTCATGTCGGCGCCCGGCTTCGCACCGTGCCAGTGACGCTCCCCGGCCGGGATGTACGCCACGTCGCCGGCGCGCACAGCGCGCTCTTCGTGCTCGGTGGCAACGATGCCCTCACCCGCGGTGACGATGAGGATCTGATCGGTGGTGTGGGTGTGGAGCTTGTTCCGCGCACCGTCGCGGAAGGTGACCTCGTTCAGCCGAAGGTCGCGGGCCTCATCGCCGATGATCCCCTGGAACGCGACCTCGCCAACGAAGATGCTGTCGGCGTTGGGCTTGCGCTTATCGGGCGACGGGCGTTCGATGCGCACGGAAAGAAACTAACAAACGCCGCCCGGCGCTCGGGACGGCCGAGCGCCGGGCGGCGGCAAATCTGACTCGCTGATCGGCTAGGCGGCGATCGCCTGAAGCAGGTCGAGGAACGACTTCGTGTTGGTCGGCGTGGTGAAGATCTTCGGGCCGGCGTACACGATGAGGACGAGGACGATGAGGATGAGCAGGATGATCCCGATGATCATGCCCGCGCCGAAGCCACCGTCGCCTGTCGTTCCGCCACCGGGCGTATTGACGTTGGTCTGTCCCATGAGCGCTGTTCTCCTCTCCGCAAACTGCGCTACGGGTGCATTCCGTGCGCTCAGGCAGGAGACAAGCAGGCAACGTGCCAATTGTTGAGAGATCAGCTGATGCCGCGCTTCAGGCGACGGAGGGCGTTGCCCGACGGAGCCGCAGGGCCCCCGGCGTCCGACCAGCCCGAAGGCACCGGGTTCGATCAGGCGACGGAGGGCTTAGCCCGACGGAGCCGCAGGGCCCCCGGCGTCCGACCAGCCGAAGGCAGGTCGGCAACGGGGTTAGAAGGGTCCGGCCAACTCCGGTGGGGCGAATAGGTCGGCGGGCGGCTGCCACCACTGGTCGACCAAGCGACCGCCGGCTCGGGTGAGCAACGCCGCCAGGGTGTCCGCAGGCTGGCCGCCAGCCGCCGCGACGACGATCACATTGCCGGCCGCGAGCTCCGCCCGGTAGCGCTCGCGGAGCAGCTTGGGCAACCCGCCGCCGGGACGCGGGAGCAGGCGCGCCAGCCCGTGGGCGCCCTTGGTCGGGTACCAGGCCTTCTCGCCCGCGATGCGCGCAGCGCGCGCGGGATCGCCCGCGATGACCGACAGCTCCTCCGGCCGCACATCGGATCCGTTGAGGAGCTCGAGCGCCTTCACCGCCGCGTCGTCATCGGAGAACGATGCCGCCGCGACCAGGCCGCCGGCGACATCGGGAAGGTACGAGGAGAGAGCCACTACGCACGCCAGAGTAGGACAGGGATACGCATCTCGTCCGGTGTCATGCCGCCGTGCGCGCCGCGATGCAGCACGACCTGACCATCGACGCGCACGACGGACGCGGCCCGGTCGTCGGCGATCATCGCGAGCACTTCACCGATCCGCGCGCGGGCCAGGCTGCCGTCACCGCGGCCGAACAGGCCGGCCTCGATCGCGTCATCGCGGTCGAGGAGGACGAACGTCCCCGGGTAGGCGTGCTCGAGGTACGCCTTCACCTCGGCTGCGCGATCGGTGTGGAGGAACACGAGCCGGGGCTCGCCCGCGATCGGATTCCGCAGGAGCGCCCGCAGCTCGGTGTCGGCCTCGAGGTCGATGAGCCGATCCGGGTCGACGCTCGCATGCCCATGGTCCGCGGTGAGCATCACAAGGGTGTCACCGGCTGCGCGATCGCCGAGTGCCCGCTCGAGATCGCGATCCAGCAGCGCGGCCTCGGCGGCGTGCTCGGGCCCCCTCGGCCCGTACCAGTGCGCGACGGTGTCGACCCCCGCCCAATACGCGTAGATGTACACGGGCGAATCGTCCTCGGCACGTCCGTCCAGCAGCTGGCGGACGCGCACGCCCATCGTGGATGGGAGGAGGTAGCCGACGTACGTCGCCTCCGCGGCGTGCATGCGCGTCATGGCCTCATTACGGAAGATCTCGGGCTCGACGATGTAGGAGCGTCCGCCGTTGTCCCGGATCGCCTTGTGGATCGAGGACACCTTTGTGAACGTCCGCGGATCGATCGAACGATCGTCGAAGAACGAGCCCCGTCGCTGCGCGGCCGGTCCCCACCGAAGCATCTGCGCCACGGCCGCGAACTCCGCCAGCCAGAGGAAGTAGGCGATATTGCCGTGCTCCTGTGGCGTGCGAGCCGTCTGCATGGTGGTTACGGCCGCGGCCGTCGTCGACGGGAAGATCGTCGTGGCCTCGATCAGCTGCGCCGCGTCATGACGCGACGCGCGCTCGAGGATGCGCGCCAGGAACGGCACGTCGCCGGCGTTCGCGAGCCGTCGGAGCTGGTCCGTCCCGAGGCCATCAGCGAGCACGACGAGGACGCTGCGAACACCGCGCAGCAGCTCCGGATCGACGCCGCGCAGTACCGGCGGGTCGGCCGCGCCGCGCGCGCCACACAGCTCGAGCACGGTCGCGGCGACGTTCACGAGCCCGCCGCCGTCGTAATCGGGCAGCTGGAAGCCGCGCGCGCGAAGGTCCTCGCGGATGGCGCTGGGCATCGCCGCACGATACGCGAGTTAGAGGGCTTCGGGTCCCGCCTCGTCGCGGACTTCGCGTGCGCCGGCACCGTCGAGCACCCGCGCCGCGAGATCGCGATCGTCGTCCGAGACCTGCACCGACACGACCGCGCCACCATTTCGGACGACGCCCGCGAGCAGATGCGCGTCCGGGGAATGCCGCCCCATCGCCCGCCCGATCACGAACCCGATCGCGGTCAACCCACCGATCACCCCGACAGACCCGATGAGGAGTCCGACGATGTTGTTCGCAAGGTTGCCCGCCACGGTGAATCCCGCGACGAGCAGAACGCCGCCGACGAGCCCGGCGAACGCCCCGGGGATCGCGTAGCTCTTGCCGCCGATCTCGGCGGCACGCGACGGGTCGTCCGCGGTCATCTGCACCCGGTCGGCGTTGAAACCGGCGGCGTCGAGGGACCGCAACGCCTCGGCGGCCTTGTGGTCGCTGCTGAATATGCCGACGACGGTCTTGAGCGGGGTCTCCTGGCTCACGTTCGCTTGGGCCATGGGGCCCGTGTCGCATGAGGCGTGCCTAGCCGGTGGCAAAGCGCCGCCGAACGCGCGCGAGCTCAGCGGCCAGACCGGCCGGCGTGCCGATCGGGGCCGAGCATTCCCGGTCCACGCAGACGTAGGCCGCAACGCGATCGGGGGGATAGCCGCGCTCGACGATGCGCTCGGTGTCCCGGCCGGGCACCAGCCATTGACGCGAGCCCGCCGGGTCATCGCTCGCCTGGGCGATGTGCCAGAGCGCCGTCGCGATCGGATCGGCGACGGGTCCGACCGCCACGACGAGCCGCGGCGCGCTGAGCGCACGGGCGGTCGCGGAGCCGAACGCAGCGGCGAACTGGCCCCACTGCCGGTACTCGCCGACGAAGCCTCGCAACGCACGCGTGGCCCGGTCCCGCCACGCGTCATCTCCGGTGAGCACAGCGATGCGCACGAGCATGTCTGCCGCGGCCGCTCCATCCTCGATCGGCTTCTCGCGCATCGCCAGCCGGCCGAGCGCCTCGCGCTGCGGCGCGTCCCAGAACCCGCCGGCCTCGGGGTCTTCGAGCTGCGCGCACATCGACGTGGCGAGCGCAACGGCGGCGTTCAGGGCGTTCGGCCGCGTACCGGTCTCGTACTCGTCGACGATCGCGGCGATCACCGCCACGAAGTCGGTGAGCAGGCTGCGCACCTCCGGATGCGCGCCGGGCACGTGCGCGAGCGACGTGCCGTCCCACGCGCGCTCGCCGAGCGAGTCCATGACCGCCACGGCACGCTGCCGCGGCGCGGCGTCGCTGAGCGCGTTCGCGGCCGCGAGGTATGCCGATGCCGCGAGGGCGTTCCACCCGGTATACACGCGGCGATCCACGAATGGCGCGCCGTGGGCGGCGCGGCCCGCCGCATCGAGGGTGTAGTAGTGCTCGTCCGCATCCTGCGAGCCGGCGAACGCGTGCACATCCTCACGCCAGAGCACCGTGTCCATCCAGCGCATGACGTCGCGGACGATCCGGTCGTAGCCGGCGGACGGGAACGTGCGGTGGGCCTCGCTGTAGATCCACAGCAGCTCGGCGTTGTCCTCCAGCATCTTCTCGAAGTGCGGGATCCCCCACTGGCGCGTCGTCGAGTAGCGGAAGAAGCCGCCCTCGAGCGGGTCGTACATCCCGCCGGAGGCCATCGCGGCCAGCGTCTTGTGCAGCATTGCCGCGACGTCGTCGCTCTGTGTGCGCCGGTATTCATCGATGAGAAAACGCAGCAGCTTGGGCTGCGGGAACTTCGGCTCACGGCCGAAGCCGCCGTACTCGGGGTCGTACTGGCCGCGGATGAGCGCCGAGATCGCGCCGACGATGCTCCAGTCGAGGTCGCCCGGCGTCTGCGCGTGCGCGTGCTCGCCGTGCGCTTTCATCTCCCGGAGCCGGGGCTCGAGCTCGTCGCGCTTGTCGCGCCAGATGTCGGCGACCTCCGCGACGTAGCGGCGCATCGCGTCCGGCGGGACATACGTGGCCCCGTTGAGGATCTCGCCTCCGGGTGTGAGGAACGCCGTCGTCGGCCAGCCGCCCATGTTGTAGCGGCGGTTCACGTCCGGCCGCTCGTCGTTGTCGACCCGGATCGGGATATAGCGCTCGTTGATCCCCGCGATGACGGCTGGATCGCTGTACGACGTTTCGTCCATCACGTGGCACCAGTGACACCACACCGCGCTGATCGCAAGGAGCACCGGCTTGTCGGCCCCCTGCGCTTCCCGGAATGCCTCGTCGCCCCACGGCCGCCAGGCGATCTCGTGCGCGCGATTCGGCCGCGGCGAAAAATGGAAGTCCGTCACTCGGTCTGATCGAGCTCGATCTTGTTCCCGAAGGGGTCGAACACGTAGCACCGCGTCCAGCCCGTGATGAGCGTGGCGTCTTCCGAACGCACGCCCTTGGCTTCGAGCTCGCGGCGCATCCGCCCGACGTCGTCGACGCAGAGGGCGAAGTGGCGGCGCGGATGGAGCGCGAGGTCCGGCTCGACCGCCAAGTGGATGTGCGCGCCCCCGGGCACTTCGAACCACAGGCCGGGCTGCGCGCGCAATGACTCCGGGCGGGGGATCTCGCGCAGGCCGAGCAGCTCCGCGTAGAACCGCCGGGCCCGGGCCTCCTCGCCGTCCGGATAGAAGACCTGGGCGTGGTGGAGTCCTAAAACGGGCATAAACCGAGTGTATTGAGGGTTCAGGAAGCGTCCCAGACCGCTGGAATCACGCATGCATGGCCCCTAGAATGAGCAGCGGAACACTCGCAGGAGGTCCATCTTGGCGATCGACACCACCCCGCAGGAGACCGGCACCAGCGACGCCATCGTGACCCTCACGGCCAAGGCGTCGGAAAAGCTGAAAGAGATCATCGCGAAGCAAGGTCGCGCTGACCTGGCCCTTCGCGTCTACGTCACGCCCGGCGGATGCTCGGGCTTCTCGTACGGGATGACGTTCGCTGACGGCGCCGAGGACGGCGACGCGGTCGTCGACCACGACGGCGTCAAGGTCGTCGTCGACCCGATGAGCGCCATGTACGTCAAGGGCAGCGAGATCGACTTCGTCGATGCCCTCATGGGAGGCGGCTTCGCGCTCCGCAACCCCAACGCTGTCTCGAGCTGCGGGTGCGGTCAGTCCTTCAAGACCGCGGGCGACTCGGGAACGGCGAAGGCCTGCGCGCACTAGCCATCGCAGGGGGCTTCGGCCCCCTTCCACCCCTGGACGAGGAAGACGAAGTAGACGGATCAGAGCGGCCGCGAGGCCGCTCTTTTCTTTGCGCAGTCGGGCGGGCACTACGCGCGACGCAGGCGCTGGGGGAGCCGCTGCGCTTCAGCTCGCCGCGGGCTTCGAGGTCGAGCTTGACGGCCATGCCTGGCAGCGTCTCGAGCGCGGCCGCACGCACGAGTGCGTACGTACCCGCGTCCATGCGCGGGCCTTTCTTCTTCGGGTCGGGGTTGCGAAGCCTGGATGCGCTCGCCTGCGTCGGACGTGGCGGCCTCCTTCGCGGACCGGCCGATGCTATCGCCGGCGGCGAGGCACCGTATCATCCCCCGTACCCCGTATGGCTGAGAGTACGTATCGCGTCGTTCCGGCGGTGGACAAGGCGGCCCGGCTCCTCGCGGAGCTGCGGGACGATGAGGGTCTGGGCATCTCCGAGCTCGCGCGGCGGATCAATGCCTCGAAGGGCACGGTCCGCGACATCCTCCTGACGCTCGCGTCGCACGACCTGGTCGCCCGCGACGGTGAGGGCCGGTTCCGGCGCGGCGCGCAGCGCCCCGATCTCACCGCTCTTGCACAGCCGCATCTCGAGGCACTCCTCGGAGCGTTCGGCGAGACCGCTTTCCTCGGCGTGGTGACGGACGGCGGGATCGAGATCGCCGCTCGCGCGGAGCCCGCGACTGACCTGCACATGAGCGCGCCCCTCGGCCGGCGTCTCCCGGCGAACCTCGGCGCGCACGGCAAGGTGCTGGGCGGACAGGCCGCCATCGGGTACGACGACGAGGAGTACCTTGCCGGCGTGCGCGCGGCGGCTGCGCCGGTCATGGATGCGCGGGGTCGGCGGATCGCGGCGCTGCTGGTCGTCGGGTCCAAGGAGCGCCTCGACCTGCGAACGCTGAAACGGGTCGGTGAGGCGTGCGCGCGCGAGGCGAGCGCGTTGTCCGCGCAGCTCAGCCGGCGGGAGCGGGTGGCATGACCAAGGAGCTGCTCACCATTCGGGTGAATGGCGAATCGCACACCGTCGCGGCCGAGCCGCACCACACGCTGCTGGAAGTGCTGCGCGAGGAGCTCCAGCTGACCGGGACGAAGCATGGCTGCGAGCTCGGCGAATGCGGCGCGTGCACCGTGCTCGTCGATGGGGTCCCGGTGCTCTCGTGCCTCACGCTCCCGGCGCAGCTCGGCGACCGCGCCATGGTGACGACGGTCGAGGGCCTGGCGACGGGGGCGACCCTGCATCCGCTGCAGACCGCATTCGCGGAGGAGGGGGCCGCGCAGTGCGGCTACTGCACGCCCGGAATGCTGATGAGCGCCAAGGCCCTGCTCGACGCGAACCCCCGCCCATCCCGCGATGAGATCGCCCACGCCATCGCCGGCAACCTCTGCCGGTGCACCGGGTACACGGCGATCTACGAGGCGATCGAGAGGGCCGCGAAGGCGTGAACCGCACGCACCGCGTGGCGGTCGCCGGCTTGAGCCGCGATCTGCCGATCATCACGGTGCCGAGCGGGGTGCGTTTGGCCGTGTTCAACATCCTGGGCGATATCGAGATGACGAAGGCGGCCGGACGCGAGCTCGCCGCGCGGCTGCACTGGTCCAAGCCCGACATCATCGTCACGACCGAGACGAAGAGCGTGCCGCTGGCGTACGAGATCGCCTCGCTCCTCGAGCTGCCGTACCTCGTGCTGCGCAAGACCTACGTCTCGTACATGGGTGAGGCACTCGAGTCGAAGCTCCAATCGATCACCACCGGGCATCCTCGGACCATCTTCCTCGACGCGAAGGATCGCGAGCTCTGCTCCGGCAAGCGGGTCGCGATCGTCGACGATGTGATCTCGACCGGCAGCACGCTGCACGCGATGCGCGACCTGATGGACCGTGCCGGCGCGCAGATCGTGGCGGAGGCGGCGGTCTTCACCGAAGGCGATGCGCAACAGTGGAAAGACGTGATCGCCCTCGGGCACCTGCCGCTGATGGAGCAGCCGACGTGAGCGAGCACCTCTCGATCCTCGGCCGGCGCCTGCCCAAAGTGAACTCGTGGGCCCACCTCACGGGACAGGCCACGTACGCCGACGACATCATTCTGCCGCGGATGCTCTACGGCCGGCTGCTCCGCTCGACGCACGCGCACGCGCGCATCAAGACGGTCGACGTGTCACGAGCGCTCGCCTACCCCGGTGTGGTCGCGGTCGTGACGGGCGCCGACATGCCCGAGAAGATGGGGATCATGCCCTCGACCCAGGACGAGACGGCGCTCGCGGTGGACAAGGTCCGCTACGTCGGTGAGCCCATCGCGGCCGTCGCGGCCCTCGACGAAGACACCGCGTTCGAGGCCCTGTCGCTCATCCGCGTCGACTACGAGCCGCTCGAGCCGATCCTGACGATCGACGAGGCCCTCGCCCGCGACGACGTGAAGATCCACGACGAAAGCAAGCGGGGCAACATCTTCAAGGAGGTCCACCTCAGCTTCGGCGACCTCGAAGCCGGATTCTCCGCGGCCGATCACACCCGCGACGACTGGTTCTTCTTCGAAGGCAACACCCACGCGCCGATCGAGACCCACAGCTGCGTCGCGAGCGGCGAGGCGAACGGCAGCGTCACGCTCTGGACCTGCACGCAGGTCCCGCACTACCTCCACCGCGAGCTCGAGAAGGTGCTGGGCATCCCGCGGTCCCGTATCCGGGTGATCGCGACACCCAACGGCGGGGCCTTCGGGGGCAAGAGCGATCCATTCGCGCACGAGTTCGCGGCCTGCCTCCTCGCGCTCCGAACGAAGCGCCCGGTGAAATTCACCCTCGACCGCGAGGAGGTCTTCTACGCCCATCGGGGCCGCCATCCGGTGAAGATGCATCTGCGGACCGGCGTTCGAAAGGACGGCGAGATCACCGCCGTGCATTTCCAGAGCTGGCTCGACGGCGGGGCGTACGCGTCGTACGGGATCGCGACGACGTACTACACCGGCGCGATCCTCACGGTCACGTATCGCGTGCCGGCCTACAAGTTCGATGGCGTCCGCGTGTACACGAACAAGCCTCCGTGCGGTCCGAAGCGGGGACATGGCACGACGCAGCCGCGCTACGCGTTCGAAGCGCAGCTCGACAAGATCGCGGAGGACCTGGCACTCGACCCGCTCGAGTACCGGCTGCGGATCCTCCAGCCCGCGCGGTCCCGGACGGTGAACGACCTGCGGATCACGACCATGGGCCTCGGCGAATGCCTGGAGCAGGCCGGCCGCCGGACGAGCTTCAGCGAGAAGCATCGGAAGCTGCCGCCCGGAAAGGGCATCGGCATCGCGGGGAGCGCGTATATCTCGGGGGCCGGCCTCCCGATCTACTGGAATGAGATGCCCCACTCCGGCGCGACGGTGAAGATCGATCGCGGCGGCGGGGTGACCGTGTACTGCGGAACGGCCGAGATCGGCCAGGGGTCGGACAACATGCTCGCGAGCATCACTGCCGAGACCCTCGGCGTGCTGCCCGAGGACGTCCACGTCGTGTCGGGCGATACGTCGCTCGCGCCGGTCGATCTCGGGTCGTACAGCTCGCGCGTCACATTCATGGCCGGCAACGCGGCGAAGGACGCGGCGATGAAGCTGCG
>JBBQZK010000026.1:0-26973 GCA_038207785.1 Candidatus Limnocylindria bacterium
CGAGGTGCCGTGCGCGTTGATGTAGTCGATGGCGCTCGGTTCGAGCTTCGCGCCGGCCAGGGCCATGCGCATCGAGCGGGCATTCCCCTCGCCCTCGGGCGAAGGCGAGGTGATGTGATACGCATCGGCCGTCGCGCCGTAGCCGACCAGCTCTCCATAGATGTGGGCGCCGCGCGCGAGCGCGTGCTCACGCTCTTCGAGCACCACGACCGCGCCACCTTCCGAGAGCGTGAAGCCGTCGCGATCCCTGTCGAACGGACGGGAGGCGTGCTCCGGATCATCGTTGCGCCGGGACATGGCGTGCATCGTCGAGAACGCTCCGATGGCGAGCGGCAGGACCGCAGCCTCCGCGCCGCCGGCCACCATGACGTCGGCCTGGCCGCGGTCGATGATCGAGGCGCACTCGCCGATCGCGTGCGCGCTGGACGCGCATGCCGACACGTGGGTGAGGTTCGGGCCTTTCAGGCCGAATTGCATCGAGACCTGGGCGGAGCCTGCGTTCGCCATGAGCATCGGAACGAGGAAGGGCGACAGCCGGCTCGGTCCACGCTTCTCCATGAGCAGCACCTGCTCCACGAGCGTCTCGAGGCCGCCGACGCCCGTCGCGATCGACACGCCGATCCGCTCCGGCTCCTTCGCGATATCCAGCTTGCTGTCGGCCAGGGCCTGCGAGGCCGCAGCGGTCGCGAACTGGGCGAACCGGTCGGTCCGCCGCGCGTCCTTGCGATCCATGTACTTCGTCGGGTCGAAGTCCTTGACCTCGCCCGCCATCTGGGACTCGTAGGGGCTCGGGTCGAACCGCGTGATCCGCCCGATGCCGCCCCGGCCGTGCATCATCGAGTCCCACGTGGCGTCCACGGTGTCGCCGATCGGCGTCACCGCGCCAACGCCGGTGACGACGATCCGCTTCATGACGTCACGCGCGCCCGCAGCGACCGCACGGCTTCGCAGATCGACGGCGGGTCGGAGACGTTGATGAGCTTCACGTCGGCGATGCGCTTCACGAGGCCGTTGACGACCTGACCGGCGCCGATCTCGACGAACGTCGAGGCACCCCGCTCCGCCATGAACCGGACGGACCGCAGCCATTCGACGCGCTGCGACAGGTGCCGGACGAGCATGTCGGGGATCCGGGCTCCGCTCTCGTGGGGCGCGCCGCTCGTGTTCGAGACGACCGGCACGACCGGATCGCGGAACTTGAGCGTGCGCATGAACGAGGCGAGGTCGTCGCCGATCGCGCCCATGGCCGGGAAGTGGAACGGGCCCGAGATCCGGAGCGGGACGACCTTGCGGGCGCCGTTCTTGGTGAGCGCCGCACTGACCTTCGCGACGGACTCGTTGTCTCCCGCGATGGTCACCTGTGCAGGTCCGTTGTCGTTCGCCACCACGGCGCTCCCGGCCGGCACCGTCTCGCGGATCACTCGGTCCACATCGGCCGCCGACATGCCGATGACCGCGGCCATGGCGCCTCGGGCGCCCTTGGTCGCGGCGAGGCGGCCGCGTTCGGTCACCAGCCGGAGCGCGTCCGGGAAGGTGAGGACGCCGGCGGCGACGAGCGCGCTGAACTCGCCGAGGGAATGTCCGGCAACGAACGCCGGACGGAGGTCATCTCCAAGCGCGGCGACGCCCCGTGGCTCGTGCCCGTCGCTGAGGCGGCCACCGGCATTGTCCCCGTCCTCCGCGAGCGCTTCGAGGAGCGCGACGCTCGTGGTGAGGATCGCGGGCTGGGCGACCCGGGTGTCATCCAGCTTCTCGGCGGGGCCGTTGAAACAGATCTCGCTGAGCTTGTAGCCCAGGATCCGGTCCGCCTCCAGGAACACCGCGCGGGCGCGGGCAGATGCTTCGAACACCGCGCGGCCCATGCCGACGGCCTGCGAGCCCTGACCCGGGAACACGAATGCGAGTGGAGCGGCCACGGGCCAAGGCTACCAAAGTGACGCCGCGGGCCTGATTTCGATACAGTGACTCTGTAGCCAATATCAGGCCGTACGACCAGCGCGAGCGGGCCCGGCGGCGCGCCCGGACCCACGCGGCCATCGAAGCGGCGACCCTCCGCGAGGCGGCGAAGCGCGGCTATGCCGGACTGCGGATGACCGAGATCGCCCGGCGTGCGAAGGTATCGACCCGCACCGTCTATCTGCATGCGCCCTCGAAGGAGCGCCTGGTCCGCGACACATTGCGCCGGCGCGCGGAGTCGATCATCGGTCGCGTCGAGCGGTGGCAGCCGCGGAGCGACACCCCCGAAGGCATCGTGACCGAGCTGGTCGCACTGCACGAGCGGACCTACCGAACGGAGAGCGCCACGCTGGAGACGCTCACCAGCGGCGGCGTGCCCCGCGACGTGGCCGAGGTGCTGCGCGAGCTCGATGACGTGCGGCTCGCGCTCATCACCCGGACCCTCGAGGGTCTCGCCCGCCGGCGGGTGCTGCGGGTCCGCACATCGGAGGGCATCGCGCTCGCCCATGCCCTGCTCGCCTACCCCACGTGGCGCACCGCATTGACCGGACCGGCTGGCCGGCGCGCGCCACGATTCGTGGCCGCCGCGCTGCGAAGCGCACTCCTGTCATGACACCCGGACCATGGCCTGGCCCGACCGTCGCCCGCGCCGAGGCGTGGCTGCGATCGGTCGCCGCCGATGCGGCCATCCTGCTCACCGGGCCGATCGAGCAGGTCCACCTGCGGCCGTGGTCGACCGTGTTCCGCGCGCCCGCAGCCGATGGGCCGCTGTTCCTCAAGCTCGAGTCCGTCGTGCAGGCCCACGAGCCGCGCCTGATCGAGCTGATCGCCGGCCGTTTCCCGGATCTGGTCCCCGCACTGGTGGCGCGTCATCCGACCGAACCGTGGGTCATCCTCCGCGATGGCGGCATCCGGCTGCGCGCGGCCCGGCCCGGCGCGGCGCAGCTCGAGGTGTGGGGCGCGCTCTTGCCGCGATACGCCGAGCTGCAGCGCTCCCTGATCGGACGCGACGCAGACCTCCTGACGACGGGGTTGCCGGACCGGCGGCTGGACCGGCTGCCCGCGCTGCTGGACCGCCTCCTTGACGACGACCGCTGGGCCCCCGAAGTGCCGCGCTCGCGAGTGCGCGCCCTCGTGCCGAAGATCCGGCTGCTCTGCCTGGAGCTCGCAGGCTTCGGCATCGGACCGACGCTGGACCACGACGACCTCCACGACCGCAACGTCCTCGTCGACGGCGGTGGGCGGGCGACGATCATCGATTGGGGCGATGCCTCGCTCACCCATCCCTTCCCGAGCCTTGCGGTCACGGAGCGCTTTGCCGCGGAGGCGGCCGGGCTTCCGACCGATGCCCCGGAGATCCGGAGCCTGCGGGACGCGTACCTCCAGCCCTGGAATGCCCTCGTGCCGGCTCGACCGCTGGATCGGGCGGCAGACATCGGGTCGGCGCTCGGCATCGTCACGGGCGGACTCACCTGCTACGAGATCCTCACTCGCCTCCCCGGCGCTGACAGCGAGCAGCTGGAGGAGATGGCGACGATCCTCGACCGCATCGCGCGAGCGATCGGCGCGATCTAGCCCGTTCTAGGCGTTCTTGGCCTTCTCCAGCTCCAGGTCGGTCGCGACGCCGTTCAGCGGCCCGGTCCACGCATGGCCGCGCCCCCGCAGCCCCGGCTCGACCGACGTGGCGAGCGTCTCGCCCGTGACGAGATCATGGAACCGGTCGATCGTCGGGGCGATCGCACCGCCGTAGCGGATCGTGATGCGGTCCGAGATCTCGAACCCGGCGTCCTTGCGCAGGTCGTTCACCTTGCGGACGAGCTCACGCGCCAGACCCTCGGCCTCGAGCTCGGGCGTGAGCGTCGTCTCGAGCGCAACGACCGCGCCGGCATCCGTGCCGACGGTGTGGCCCGGCGTGCCCTCGTGCGAGACGAGCACCTCGTCCCGCCCGAGGGTGAATCCTTCGACCACGATGCCTGCCTCAGTGGTGGTGAAGCTGCCGGCCTGGAGCGCCGCGCGCACCCGCGGGAGGTCCTTGCCGAGCTTCGGGCCGAGCGCCTTCAGCTCGGGCTTCACGGTCTCGCGCATGAGACCTTCCGCCTCGTCCCGCACTTCGAACGACTTCACGTTGAGCTCGTCGCAGATCATCGTCGCGAGCTCCGTCTGCCCATCGAGTGCGCCGTGGTCGCGATCGGTCGCGTCGAACACCGCGATGAGCCTCGCGAGCGGTGTCCGGGTCTTCACCCCCGCCGCGGATCGCGCGGCGCGTCCGAGCGCGACCACCCGCATCGCGGCGCGCATTCGGCGCTCGAGGTCATCATCGATGCGCTCGGGATGCGCCTCCGGATACGCCGTGTGATGCACCGACGCCGCAGCGCCCGCCCGCGCCGTGCGCACGAGGTTCTGGTACATGTGCTCCGCGAGGAACGGCATCATCGGAGCGAGCAGCTGCGCGAGCGTGCTGAGCGCTTCGTAGAGCGTCTGGTACGCGGCCTGCGAATCCGCACGTGAGGCCGCCTGCCAGAAGCGCCGCCGGTTCCGCCGGACATACCACGTGGAGAGCTCTTCCCAGAACGCCTCGAGCTTCCACGCCGCGGTCGCGGAGTCGTACCGGTCGAGGGCCTCGCGGCAATCGCGGACGAGGCGCGCGAGCGCGGACAGCAGCCACCGGTCGATGAGCGGCCGCTGGTCGACCGCGATGGCCGGCGAGTCCGGATCGAAGGCGTCGAGATTCGCGTACGTGACGAAGAACGAATACGTGTTCCACAGGGTGAGCAGCCGCCGCTTGATGTCGTCGGTCGGTGCCGCGCCCCAGTACACGTTCTCCTGCGGGTTCTGGCGGGTGTACAACCAGCGGATGACGTCCGCGCCCACCTCCTCGCACGATTCACCAAGGTCAAGCATGTTGGCGCCGGTCTTGTGGAACTCCTGACCCGGCGCGGCGAGGACCTTCTCGTGCGAGCCGTTGGTCCGGTACGGCGCCTTCCCCGTCAGTACGACGCTGAAGAACAGCGCGGAGTAGAACCACAACCGCACCTGCTCGACCATCTCGACCACGAAGTCCGCGGGGAACCACTGCTCCCAGTGGCTGCGCTCGTGCAGCCAGTCGAGCGTCGAGAACGGCACCACCCCGGCATCGAGCCAGCAGTCCCCCACCTCTTTCACCCGGGTGCTGTCGGCCTTGCACGTGGGGCAGCTCACGACGACGGTGTCGATCCACGGGCGGTGGAGGTCGCGGAGGCCATCAAGCCCGCGGACCGCGCGCTTCCGAAGCTCCTCCTCACTTCCGATGACGAAGAAGTGCTCGTTCGCACACGTGTAGAACGGCAGGGGGAGGCCCCAGTAGCGCTTGCGCGAGATGTTCCAGTCGCCCATGTTCTGCAACCAGTTCTGCATGCGCGCACCAGCGGCCGGTGGGATCCAGGTCACGTCCTTCGCCGCCGACATGAGCTGCGGGCGCAGCTCGTCCATCGCGATGAACCACTCGTCGTCCACTCGGAACACGATCTCTTCCTTGCACCGCCAGCACACCGGGTAGCGGTGCGTGTACGGCATCGCGCGGAACAGGTAGCCACGGGTCTGCAGGTCATCGGCGATCTCCTGCGCGACGTCCCGCGCCTCCTTCCCCTCGAGCCAGCCGTAGCCCCCGACGAAGCGCGCGTTCTCATCGATGGGCACGAGCACCGGCAGCGACTCGGTCTTCGAGAGGGCGAAGTCCTCGGCGCCGCAGCCGGGCGCGATGTGCACGATCCCGGTGCCTTCCTCCTCGCTGACCGCGTCCCAGGCGATCACCCGGTGGATCACTTTCGCCGGCGCGGCCGCCGGCAGCTCGTCGAACGGCCCGCCGTAGCGCTCGCCGACGAGGGTCGCACCTTTCACCGTGGCGACCACGGTCGCGCCCGGTAGGGCCAGCGCTTCGAAGACCTTCTTGCCCAGGACGAGCGTCTCGCCATCGAGCGTCGCGCGCACGTACTCGAGGTCCGGGTGCACGGCGAGTGCGACGTTCGCCGGCAGCGTCCACGGGGTCGTGGTCCACACGAGGAAGAACGACTTCGGCTGTCCCTCGATGGGCAGCTTCGCGTAGATGCTCGTGTGGGTCATCTCGCGGTAGCTGTCGATCATCTCGTGCTGCGACAGCGCCGTGCCGCACCGGGCGCACCACGGCATCGAGCGATGGCCCTTGTACAGCCATCCCCGCTCCTGACAGATCTTCAGGACGTGCCAGATGTGCGAGATGTTGTTGTCGTCGTAGGTGAAATACGAGTGATCCCAGTCCATCCATTGACCGAACCGGATCGACTGTTTGGTGATCGCCGCGGCCGACCGGTCGACGCGCGCGCGACAGGCGTCGGCGAACCGGTCCATGCCGTACGACTCAATGTCCCGCTTGCTGTTGAGGTTCAGCTCGCGCTCGACCTGCACCTCGACCCAGAGGCCTTGGCAGTCGAAGCCGTTCTGGTAGCGCTGGTCCTGCCCGAGCATCGCGTGATACCGCTGGTACAGGTCCTTGTACGTGCGAGACCAGCCGTGGTGGATCCCCATCGCCTCGACGTTGGCCGTGATCGGCCCGTCATAGAAGGAGTAGCGAGGCCCCCCGGCGTTCTTCTTCCGCAAGGTCTCGAAGCTGCGCTCCCGCTCCCAGAGCTCCAGCACGCCGTGCTCGAGCTCGGGCAGGTCGACGCTCGACCCGACCGGCGTGAAATGCGTCTTCTCGACCACGATCCCTCCAGATATAGGACGACCGTCCCTCCATGGGACGGTCGGTCGGACCGCGGTACCACCCACATTCGGCGCGCCCGGCTTTCGGCGGCGCGCCGCGCTCGATCCCGCCTCTAACGGTGCGGCTCCGTCCGCGTCTAGTTGCCGGTGCGGCGTTCTTGCGGAGGCTCGGGGTCGATGGCCCCTCGATCGCCTGTCGCTCCATTCTATCCAGCTCTCCTACGATCGCTGGGTGCACACAGGCCCGTTCTCGAACGTCGCCCGGCCCCTCACCGCGGCGATGCGGACGGAGGTCGCGGCCCTGGCGGCGCGGTTCGGCGCGCCGATCACCCGCGACGTGGCGCTGGATGACATCGCCTTCGATCCGGTGGGGAATCCGTCGCGCTTCGCCGAGGTCTGCATGGTGGTACGCCGTCCGAGCCAAGAGCTCCTCCTTTCGATCAAGACCTTCTATCCACGCCATGCCTATCGCCTGCCGACGGGGGGCATCGACAAGGACGAGACGATCCTCGACGCCGTGCTGCGGGAGACGCACGAGGAGACGGGGCTGGCGGTCGAGGTGCGGCGGTTCCTCGCGGCGCTGACGTATCGGGATGGACCCGCAGGCCCGCCGGTCTTTCACACCTTCGCGTTCCTGCTGGACGATCCGACCGGCGCGCCGGTGACGCCGCTGGACGAGCACGAGCAGATCGAGTCGTACATCGAGGCGCCGCTCGGGGAGCTCCCGCGAGTCGCGGAGCGCCTCGAGCGGATCTCCGCCGATGGCGCGCCGGGTATCCCGAACTGGGACGCCTGGGGTCGCTTCCGCGCGCACGCGCACCGCGCGGTACACGAGGCCCTCACCCGCTGATGCGCGTGGCGGTCGTGCTCCTCGATCGCGGCACGGTCGCGCTCATCGAACGCGTGCGCGAGCGCCGCCGCTACTTCCTGTTCCCAGGCGGTGGCGTCGAGGCCGGTGAAGCACCCGAGGCCGCGGCGGTCCGCGAGGCGCGCGAGGAGCTCGGTCTCGACATCGCGATCGAGCGCCTCGTCGCCACACAGGTCTTTGCGGGGAACGAGCAGCGCTACTACCTGGCCCGGATCGTTGGAGGCACGTTCGGAAGCGGTCGAGGCGGCGAGATGAGCGGCGACGACCTCCCGGACCGCGGGTCCTATCGGGCGGTGCGCGTACCTCTGGTCGAGCTTGCGGTCATCGACGTGCGACCCCGCGACCTGGCGGGCATGGCGGCCGAGTCGACCCGGACCGGTTGGCCCACGAGCGTGCGGGAGCTGTCCGGCTAGAAGCGGTCGAAGCGGAAGAAGCGCACCGCGAGCGCGAACCCGATGATCGTCCACACGAGCAGCCCCAGAAGATGACCCCGCACGTCCCAGAGGCCGGCACCCTGGACCGAGATCTCGCGGAGCGCGTCGTTGAGGAACGTGAGCGGCAGCAGATTCGTCACCGGACGGATGAGCTCAGGCGCGGCCTCCTTCGAGAAGAACACGCCCGAGAAGAAGAACTGCGGCAGCGTGATGAGCTGCGCGATCGCCGGCACCTGGTTCTCGGTCTCGGCCCATCCCGCGAGCGCGAAGCCGATGGTCAGGAATAGCACCGCGCCAAAGAGCGAGACCAGCAGGAGCGGCAGGATGCCGCCAACGGGATGCACGTCGAAGAGGAACACCGAGACGGCGAGCATGATCAGGACCTGAAGCGTCGCCATGATCAGTCGCGTGACGACCTGCGACACCAGGAACGTCGCGGGCTTCAGCGGTGTCGCCATGATCCGGCGCAGGACGCCCCGACGCTTGTCGACGACGAGGGCGAACGCGACGGAGAAGATCGCCAGCTGCATGACGTTCACACCCAGGATGCCCGGGACGAGGAAGTCGACGTAGCGAAGCCTGACGCCCTGCACGTCCTCCTGCTTCAAGCGCACGACCGGAGCACTCTGGTTGACCGCGAACGACAGCTTCGTGATCACCTCGTTGATGATCGATCCGCCGACGGAGACCTGCTGGGGGCGCGCGTCGTTCCCGTACATCGTCAGGGTCGGGACGGGCTGCCCGGCGCGCGTCGATGCGATCGCGAAGTCTTTCGGTACGACCAGCAGCAGGTCCAGCTCCGTGCGCTTCAGCTGCGCGAGCGCGGTGTCCGCCGAGATGTGCTTCACGGACAGCGTGTCGATCTTCTCCAGTGTCGATATGAACGCCTGGCTCCCGGTGTTGTTCGCCTGGTCGTCGATCGCGAGCGACACCTTGCCGAAGGCGCCGAGGTTGAGCGACCCGAAGATGAGCAGCAGCATGAGCGGCACGACGAGCGAGAAGAACACCGCCGTGCGGTCGCGCAGGTACGCGCGCAGGTACATGAGCGTGAGGCGCAGCGCCTGTCGCATCAGTCCTCTCGCAGCTCGTGGCCGGTGAGGTCCAGGAACACGTCCTCGAGGTTCGCCTGCTGCTGGATCACCGGCTTGCTGAAGCCCCGGCCGAGGAGACCGGTGATGAGGATGCGTGGCGCATCCATCGCGATGATCTGGCCATGGTCCATCACCGCGACGCGGTCACAGAGGACCTCGGCCTCGTCCATGTAGTGCGTCGTAAGGAAGACCGTCGTGCCCGCCTGACGGATGCCGCGGACCAGCTCCCAGAGGTTGCGGCGGGCCTGGGGGTCGAGACCGGTGGTCGGCTCGTCGAGGAACAGCACCCGCGGCCGGTTGACGAGGGCCGTCGCGATCGACAGTCGCTGGCGCTGCCCTCCGGACAGCTTCTCCTGGCGCTGGCCGGCCTTGTCGGCCAGATCGACCTCCTGAAGGAGCGCCATCGCGTCGACGGTCACTCCGTAGCAGAGCGCGAAGAGCTCGACGGTCTCCTTCGCCGTGAAGTTCTCGGGGAATGCGCTCTGCTGCAGCTGCACTCCGACGCGCTCCTTGGCCCTCGCCGGATCCTTCGAGACATCGATCCCGTCAACGACGGCTTCCCCGCCGTCGGCCTTGCGCAGGCCCTCGAGGATCTCGACCGTCGTCGTCTTTCCCGCTCCGTTGGGGCCGAGCAACCCGAAGATCTCGCCCTCGAGGACATCGAAGGTGATGCCGCGCACCGCCTCGATGTCGCCGTAGTGCTTGCGGAGATCGCGCACGGAAACGATGGCGGTCATGACCCCGCCCAGTATCAGTGCGGGACGAACGACCGCAATGCCACGTCGTAAACGAACAGCGCGACCGGGAACAGGATGACCGCGACGACCACGATGCGGACGATCACCGGATGCGGGCGGCGTAGCCGGGTGTACGTCACGACGAGGGCGATCGCGACCAGACCGAGGAGCGGCACCTGGGCGACCCAGTGTAGTGGATCCTGGTCCGGGTCCACGAGCAGCGTGTAGACGATCGCCCCGGTGAGGCAGCCGCTGGCGAGGCCGATGACGGCGTAGACGCCGGCATTCCGAAGGGGGTCCCGGATCGCGAGGGCGAGCCCGAGCGCGAAGGCGAACAGCATCGCCGACAAGATGCGCTGGTAGGCATCGTGGTACGGGGTGAACAGGAAGGCCTGCGGGAACACCACCGACAGGACGACCGGGGCCAGGAACGCGGCGACGCAGACGATGCCGACCGCGCGCGCGCCGCGGAGGGTGGCCGTGCCGACGGGGGGAACGCGCTCCACCCGCTATACGCTACGGGTCCCATGCGCAGGCCGCGCGAACCCTGGCCGTGTGCCCGCTGCTCGACGCTCAACCTCTCGACCGCACGATCCTGCCGCCGGTGCGGCGCTGCGCGCGGCGCCGGGGGGGTGCGTGAGTCCGGCTCGCCGGGCCTTGCTGCGATCTGCAGCGCCCTCGTGCCGGGTCTCGGCCAGCTGTACCAGGAGCGGTGGATCCGCGGCATCGTGGTCTTCCTCATCCCTGTCCTCGCGATCGCGCTCGGCGGCGCGTTCGTCGCGACGTTCGATCCACTCACGTCCTTCGTCATCCGATACGCCGTCGTCTTCACCGTCGTGGTGATCGGCGGGCTGTTCGTCTATCACCTGTGGACGGTCGCGGACGCCTTCGCGAGCGTGTTCCGTGATGGCACCACCCTGCGCGGGAGGCACGCGGCGGATTACTTCGCGCTCGGCGTCGTGACCCTCGCCCTCATCGCCGGTTACGGCGGCGTTTACCGGGGAGCCAACGCGTGGGCGGGCCTCGCGGCAAAGGTCTTCGCCCCCGTCGCCGGCGCGACGGCGCGTGGCGTGACCACCTCGTTCGATCTTCCGGCGTGGAACGGCCGCGAGCGGCTGAACGTCCTCGTGCTCGGCGTCGACTCCCGCGGCGTGGCGGGTGACACCCAGAACACCGACACGCTCATCGTGCTGTCGATCGACCCGCTCAACAAGACCGCCGCGATGCTGTCCGTGCCGCGCGACACCTTCGCCGCGATCCCCGGTCACGGCAGCGACAAGGTGAACGCCGCGTTCTCGCTCGGCGGACCGGACCTCACGCAAAAGACCATCGAAGGCCTCCTCGGGATCCGGATCAACAGCTACGCGCTCATCAACTTCGAGGCCTTCACCAGGATCGTCGATTCCGTCGGGGGCGCGCAGGTCGACGTGAAACGCCCGATCCGGGACGAGTCGTATCCGACCGCGGACTTCGGCGTCGAGCGGCTGAACATCCAGCCGGGCCCCCAGCTCATGCCCGGCGATGTCGCGCTCAAGTACGCCCGCTCGCGCCACGACAGCAACGACTTCTCGCGCGCGCGCCGGCAGCAGGACGTGATCGCGGCGATCCGGGCGCGGCTCTCGGGCGACGGGGGGCTCGGGCGGATCCCGGGGATCGTGAACGAGGTCGGATCGGCCGTCGAGACGAACTTCGATCCCGCCAACATCCTGCCGCTCGCGGGGCTCGGCGGCGGCATCCGCGCGACCGACATCCGAAGCGAGGTGCTCCTTCCCTGCGATATCCAGGTACCGCATTGCGAGCTCACCGAGGACCAGTCGGCGCGCGGCTACTACCTCGTACCCGATAAGGCGAAGATCGCGAACCTCGTGGCCGAGCTCTTCTACGACACCCGCGTCCGGCAAGAGCGGGCCCGGATCGAGGTCCGCGGCGCCACGAGGAGCACGGCGGCGCAGGACGTCGCCGACCGGCTTGCGGCCCGCGCCTTCGGGGTCGCCCGCGTCACGACCGGCACCGCAGGGCGCTCCGAGATCCTCGTGAAGAACAGCGCGAAGCGCTACACGGCGGAGCAGCTCTCGCAGCAGCTCAGCGGCATCCCCGTGCGCGACCCAGGCTCGTCCGAACAGAGCGACGCGGATATCGTCGTGGTGGTCGGAAGCGACTTCAAAGGTCTCGCGACCGATCTGCAGCGTTAGGAGGGCCGCCCATGCCGCTCAAGAAACAGATCGCCGGCCTGAAGAAGCTGGCCGAGATCGTGGACACCAGCGCGAAGGATGCGAGCCGTGCGCGCAAGGTCTCGCGCAGCCCGAAGATGCAGCAGGAGATCAGCGAAGACCGGCGCGCCGGACTCTCCGGAAATTTCAAGACCGTCCGTCAGGCGATCGCCGACCGCGAGAACGCGACGAAGCGCAAAGCGAAGAAGAGCCGCTAGACCGTTAGTAGACCGGCGTGAGCCACTCCGCGTAGCGATCGCTGTTGCCCCGCACCGCGTCGAAGTACACGCGGCTCAGGGCCTTGGTGATCGCGCCAGGAGCGCCAGTGCCGATCTGCCGGTGGTCCACCGACGTGACGGGCGAAAGCTGTGCTCCGGTGCCGCAGAGGAAGATCTCGTCCGCGATGTAGAGCTCGGTCCGATCGATCGACCGCACCTCGACGGGCACGCTCTCGTCCGTCGCGATGCGCATGAGGCTCTGGCGGACGATGCCCTCGAGGATGTTGTCGGTCACCGGCGGAGTGATGAGGGTCCCGTTGCGCACCATGAAGAGGTTCTCGGCGCTGCCCTCGGATACGTGGCCGTCGTTCGTCAGGACGATCGCCTCGTCGAACCCGGCGTCCTGCGCCTCGCTCTTCGCGAGCGCCGCGTTCACATAGGAACCGGTGATCTTGCTGCGGGCCGGGATCGCATTGTCGTCGACGCGGCGCCAGCTCGACACGCCGCAGCTGATGCCGCGATCGATATCGATGTACGTGCCGAATGGCACGGCGAAGACGGTGAACGATGACTCGAGGTCGTGGAGCCGGACGCCGATGAGCTCGCTGCTCTTGTAGACGAGCGGGCGCACGTACGCGTCCTCCCGGTATCCGCACCGGGTCAGCAGCTCGACGGTGATCTCGACGAGACGCTCGGCCGAGTACGGAAGGTCCAGGCGCATGACCCGGCAGGACCGGTGGAGCCGTTCGAAATGCTCGAGCAGGTGGAGCCCGAAGAGCTGCTGCCGCTCCGGGTTCCAGTACGCCCGGATCCCCTCGAAGACGCCGGTGCCGTAGTTGAACGCGTGCGTCAGGACGCTGACCTTGGCATCGCGCAACGGGACGAACTCGCCGTTGAAAAAGGCGAAGGCGCTCTCGGGGGCCGCGCCGCGTCGCAGGGGTACCGCCGGCCGGGTCAGCTCCTTCACCATCTTCTTTGTCCCTCCGTTCGCTTCGCGTTCTAGGGATGCGGGTGACGCATCAGCCGTGCCGTCGTGGCGGCAATTCTGCCACCTGAGCCGTTCGCCGCCCTTCGGGCGTACTTCCGCGGCCTTGCGCCCCTCCGACGGACCGGCCTACGATGCCGCCGGTCTGACCACGGTGTGGTCTGGTCTGACCAGCGCGGTCGTGCGTACAGACCCAGGCGAGGAACAGCGGGAGGTCACATCGATGCGGAATCCGGTCAGTCGGTCGATCTCGCTCGCGATCGCGGGGCTCCTGGTGGCGACGGCCTGCGGAGGCGCGGGCGGCGGCGCCACGCCGGCCGCGAGCGCAGCCCGGTCGGGCGGTGTGGCCGCCGCGGTCGCTCCGACCAAGCCCGTTGAGTTCGTCATCAGCACGGCCCCCGGCGGTGGCTCGGACATCTACGCGCGGAAGATGCAGGCCGTGATCGACACCTTGAAGCTGTCCTCGCAGCCGGTCACGCCGGTCAACAAGGACGGTGGCTCGGGAGCCGTGGCGTTCCAATACGTGTACGACCACAAGGGCGACTCGAGCTTCATCATGATCACCCTCAACTCGTTCTTCACGACCCTGATCGTGCAGAAGCTCCCGTTCAAGGGACCGGACTTCACCCCCATAGCGAACCTCGCGCTCGATCCCTTCTATCTGTGGGTGAACGAGGACAGCCCGTGGAAGACCGCGGGTGACTTCATCACGGCCGCGAAGGCCGACTCGCTGGTGGTCGCCGGGACCGGGTCCAAGCAGGAGGACGAAGCCCTCTTCGACCGCATCCAGACGACGGCCGGCACGAAGGCCTTCAAGTACGTCCCGCAGTCGGGCGGTGGCGCCGTGGCCACGGCCCTGGCTGGCCACCAAGGGGGCGTCGTCGCGACCGTGAACAACCCGAGCGAGGGCAAGAGCCTGTACGGGGGCAGCCCGCGGAAGCTGCGTCCGCTCTGCACCTTCGAGCCGGCGAGCCCCACCACCGGGACGTTCGCCGGACTCGCCACCTGCACGTCGCAGGGCCTCGCGATCAGCGACTACTACATCATGCGAGCGATCATGGCCGCCCCCGGACTCTCCGCGGGACAGCAGGCGTACTGGGTCGACGTATTCAAGAAGGTCGCAGATTCCGCCGACTGGAAGCAATTCGTCACCGACAACAACCTGAACGCGGACTTCCGCTCCGGTGCGGAGTTCCAGAAGATGGTCAACGACTACCAGAAGCTGCACGAGGACATCGCCAAGCAGTTCAACTGGGTCCAATAGCGGCTTGAGGCAATACCAGGTCGCGACGGCGGCCGCGTTCATGTTCGTGGCCGCCGTCGCGATGATCGACTCCCGTGCCGGTGCGATGGTCGACACCACCGGCACGCAGCCCGGTGGCATCGGCGCCGGTTTCTATCCGTTCTGGTCCGCATTCGTCGTGTTCGCCTGCGCCGCCGTCGTCGCGTACAAGTCGTGGAACGGTCCGGAGGGGGCGCCGGCGTACGAGGGCCGCGAAGGCATCTACGCGGTGCTCAAGCTCGTGATCCCGATGATCCTCGCGGTCGTCGCGATCAGGTGGCTCGGCTTCTACATCGTGAGCGGGCTGTACATGGGCCTCTTCGCGCGCTGGATCGGCCGGTACAGCTGGCTGTGGGTCCTGCTCCTCACCGTCGGGATGCCCGCCGCCATCTATTCGGCGTTCGAGCTCGGCTTCCGCGTCTCGCTGCCGAAGAGCTTCCTCTACGACCTCGGCGTGCTGCCGTTCTGATGCGGCGCAGCGGAGCATCGACATAGAGTTCTTCAACGTCTTCGGCGACCTGGCCGGCGGCTTTGCCACCGCGCTGCAGCCGTTCAACATCTTCATGCTGTTCGTCGGCGTGCTGCTCGGGCTCATCGTGGGCGTCCTGCCGGGTCTCGGCGGCACGAGCGCCGTCGCGATCCTGTTGCCGATCACGGTCATCATCGCGCGCACCAGCCCGACGAGCGCGGTCATCCTCCTCGCGGGCGTGTACTGGGGCGCGCTGTTCGGCGGCGTCGTAACGTCGATCCTGTTCAACATCCCGGGCGAGCCGTGGTCGGTCGTCCTCCTGTTCGACGGCTTTCCGCTCGCGAAGCGCAAGAACAAGCCCGGCGTCGCGCTCGCGTCGTCCTTCTTCGCGTCCTTCGTCGGAGCGTTCCTCGCGACGGTGCTGTTCACGTTCTTCGCCCGGGCCCTCGCCGACTTCGCCCTGTCGTTCGGGCCACCGGAGCTGTTCGCCGTCTTCGTGATGTCGTTCGCGACGCTCATCGGGCTCGGCGCGGAGTCGCCGGTGAAGGCCGTGATGATGATCTCGTTCGGCCTGCTCCTCGCGGCCATCGGGTTCGACACGATCACGGGACAGCCGCGGCTCACCTTCGGGCAGATCGGGATCCTCTCGGGCATCGGGTTCGTGCCCGTGACCATCGGCCTGTTCGGTATCGGCGAGATCCTCGCCTCCGCCGAGGAGTCGGGCATCGGGTTCGTCGAGCGCCTGAGCGCCAAGGTCGGGTTCGCCGACCTCCTCGAGACGCTGCGCGAGCTGCGCAAGCGCATCTGGCTCGTGGTCTCCACCGGGATCATCGGGTTCTGGTTCGGCATCCTCCCGGGCCACGGGGCGACGGCCGGCTCGTTCCTCGGCTACGGCCTGGCCCGGCAGTGGTCGAAGAACAAGGCGGAGTTCGGCAAGGGCGAGATCTCCGGGATCATGGCCCCGCAGGCCGCGGCCGACGCCGCCGCGGTGGGCTCGCTCGTCCCGATGATCGCCCTCGGCGTCCCCGGCTCTCCCACGTCCGCCGTGATCATGGCGGGCCTCTTCATCTGGGGACTCACGCCCGGACCGCTCCTGTTCACCGAGCACCACGATTTCGTGTGGGGGCTGATCGCCAGCATCTACCTCGGGCACCTGCTGACGTTCGTGATCTGCCTGCTGGCCGTCCCGCTGCTCGCATCGATCATGCGGATCCCCTACGCGATCCTCACGCCGTTCATCGTCCTCATCTCGGTGATCGGCGCGTACTCGCTGAACAACAGCATGCTCGACGTCTTCATCACGATCGTGTTCGGCCTCGTGGGCTACTGGCTGCGGAAAATGAAGTACCCGCTCGCGCCGCTGGTCGTCGCGATCGTCCTCGGGGACTCCACCGAGAAGACGCTGCGCCAGTCGCTCATCGCGAGCGGGGGCAACCCGATGATCCTCGTGCAGTGGCCCATCGCCACGATCCTCATGATCCTCGCGGTCGTGCTGCTCGCGATCCCACTGATCCGCACGGTGCGCTCGCGCGGCCGTGCGGCGAGCGTCGAGGCGGAGACCGTCGGCACAGCGATCGACTGAGCGTGGGCCCCCTCGACGCGGTCATCCTCGTCATCGGCTTCGTCGCCATCCTCTTCGGGGCGGAGCTGTTCACGAATGGGGTCGAGTGGCTCGGCCGGCGGCTCGGTCTGGGCGCCGGCGCGACCGGCAGCGTGCTCGCGGCGATCGGCACGGCGATGCCGGAGACCGTGGTCCCCGTGGTCGCGATCGTGTTCACGAACTCCGCCAAGGCGGACGAGATCGGCGTCGGCGCGATCCTCGGCGCGCCGTTCATGCTCGCGACCCTGGTGATGCTGCTCATCGGCGTCACTGCGTATGTCTTTCGCGAGAAACGCGGGCGGCTCACGCTCCACGTGGACCGGGCCCACGCGTCACGCGATCTCGGGTTCTTCCTCGTCTGCTACTCGGTCGCCGTCGCCCTGGCCCTGCTGCCGGCGCCGCTGCAGGGTATCCGCCCGGTGGCCGGCTGGCTGTTCATCCCGGCCTACCTCCTGTACCTGTTCCTCGTGCTGCGGCCGCAGGAGCACACCCCCATCGACCTGGAGGAGGAGCGCGAGGAGGCCGAAGCGTTCGAGGCGCTGACCGCCACCGCGTACGCACGGCGCATCGGGATCCGGACCGAGCCGGCCGCGCCGCCGCTCTGGCTGATCTTCGTGCAGGTGCTCGCGGGGTTCGGGGCGATCGTCGTCGGCGCAGAGCTCTTCGCCGGCTTCATCGACCGGCTATCGACATCCATGGGGCTGAACGCGCTGCTCGTCTCCTTGCTCCTCGTGCCGCTCGCCACCGAGCTGCCCGAGGCGGCGAACAGCCTCCTCTGGACGCGCGATGGGAAGGACGTGATCGCGCTCGGGAACGTCTGCGGCTCGATGGTCCTGCAGTCGACGATCCCGGTGACGTTCGGGGTCCTGTTGACCCCATGGCAGCTCGGCTCGTTCGGCACGATCGCGGCGATCTTCGCGCTCATCGCGGCTGCAGTGGTCTTCATCCAGCTCCGCGTCCGCACCAAGGATGACTCGCTCGGCCTGTCGGCCCTGGTCCTCGGCGGCAGCCTGTACGTGATCTTCATCGCCTACGTCCTGAAAACCGTCTTCGCCGGGTAACGCGCTACCATCGCCTCGATCGCGCCCCACCACTCGGCGCGGATCTAGGAGGGTTTCCGAGCTGATGAAACGGATCTTGGCGTTCTCCGTGCTCGCCGTCACCATCGTGGCGTCCTGTGCGACCACCGGCACCACGACCAGCTCCGGCGCGCCCGCGAGCGGCAGCGGAGCGACCGGGCAGCATCTGAAGATCGGCCTTGTCACCGACGTCGGTGGCCTGAACGACAAGGGCTTCAACTCGCTCGCCGACGCCGGCCGCCTCCAGGCGGAGCGCCAGCTCCTCGTGACGACCTCCGTGACCGAATCGAAGCAGCAGGCCGATTACGTCCCGAACCTGACCAAGTACGCGCAGGACAAGTACGACCTCGTCATCGGGGTCGGCTTCCTGATGCAGAACGCCATCTGGAAGGTCGCCTCGCAGTTCCCGAACGTGAAGTTCGCGATCATCGATGGCGCACCGAACGACGACGCCGGCACGGTGAAGAACCTGCCCAACGTCGCCAACCTGTTCTTCAAGGAGCAGGAGGCCGGGTACGTCGTCGGCGTCATCGCCGCGACGATGGCGAAGAACAAGGTCGGCGCTGCCACGCACAACACCGTGTGCTCGATGGGCGGCCTCTCCATCCCGCCGGTGGACCGCTTCATCGCGGGCTATCAGGACGCGGTGAAGACCGTCAGCCCGACCACGAAGATCCTCAACGGCTACAGCCAGGACTTCGTCGACCAGCAGAAGGGCATCGAGGTGGGCAAGAGCCACATCGCCCAGGGCTGCGACATCCTGTTCCAGGTCGCGGGCGGTAGCGGCCTCGGCTACATCCAGGCGGCGAAGACCGCGAATGTCTACGCCATCGGGGTGGACGCGGACCAGGCCGCGGTCGCTCCGGGCGTCGTGATCACGAGCGCGCTCAAGAAGGTCGACGTCGCGGTATTCCAGACCGTCCGCTCGGTGCGTCTTGGCACCTTCAAGTCGGGCGACAACTCGTTCAACGCGACGAATGACGGCATCGGCTTCGGGGCGCTCGACAAGGTCGTGCCCGCCGACGCGAAGGCCGCCGCGACGCAGGCCCTCGCGGACATCAAGTCGGGAAAGATCACCCCCAAGGACACCGTCCAGGTCAAGTGACCTGGTGACCCAGATCCAGCAACCGACGACGACGGGGCCTGGCACAGAACGCCCGGCCCCGTCCGTGCGTCAGCTGACCTTCCAGTGGGCCGGAGGTCCGGCCATCCCGGTCCTCTCCGTGCTCATCGCCCTCGCCATCGGCGCCGTGTTCGTCCTCCTGAGCGGCAACGATCCGGTGAAGGCCTACGCCGCGCTCGTCCAGGGCGCGTTCGGGACCGCGTACGACATCACCGAAACGCTGGTGGCCGCGATCCCGCTCGTGCTGACCGGCCTCGCCGTCGCGGTCGCGTTCCGCACCGGCCTGTTCAACATCGGTGCGCAAGGCCAGCTGCTCGTGGGAGCGCTCGCCGCGGGCTGGGCCGGGTCCCAGTGGCCGTCGCTCCCGGGCTTCGTGCTCATGCCGATCGTCATCCTGTTCGGCATCGCCGGCGGCGCGCTCTACGGCGGGATCGTCGGCGTGCTGAAAGCCGTGCGCGGTGTGAATGAGGTCATTACGACCATCATGCTGAACTACACGATCGTCTTCGTGATGCACTGGCTGCTGCAGGCCGGCCCGATGACCGCGCAGAACGCCCTGGGCACGCCGGCGTCGACGCCCATCGGCGCGGGTGCGCGGCTCCCGGTGATCATCCCGAACGAGCTCGTGCTGTTCAGCCGCCTCCACGCCGGCATCATCCTCGCCGCGCTCGCGGTGGTCGTGTTCTGGTTCCTGCTCTGGCGCACGCCGCTCGGCTACCAGCTCCGCGCCGTCGGGCTCGGGGCGGGGGCCGCGGCCCAGGCCGGGATCGATCCGGCGCGCCACATGATCCTGGTCATGGCCATCGCCGGCGGGTTCGCCGGCCTCGGCGGGATGATCGAGGTGAGCGGCGTCTTCGGCCGGGTGTACGACGGCTTCTCCTCGAGCTACGGGTTCGACGCCATCGCTGTCGCGTTGCTCGGCAAGAACTCGCCGGTGGGCATCGTCTTCGCGGCGCTGCTGTTCGGCGCCTTCGTCCATGGCGGCGCGTACATGCAATCGCACGCCAACATCTCATCCAACCTCGTCGCGATCATCCAGGCATTCGTCCTCTTCGTCATCGCGGCCGAAGCGCTGGTGCGGTCCCTGACCCGGCGCCGCGGACGCAAGCCGGTGGAGGCGATCGCCTGACCTGGGAGATGGTCATCGGGGCGAGCGTCGCGGCGGCGACCCTGCGGCTGGCCGCGCCGATCGCCCTCGCCGCGCTCGGCGGCGTCGTGTCGGAGCGCAGCGGCGTGACCAATATCGCCCTCGAAGCATCCATGCTCGTCGGGGCGTTCTTCGGCATCGTCGCCGCCGACCGGACGGGCGACATCTGGATCGCGCTGGGCGTCGCGCTCCTGGCGGGCATCGTCGTCGCGCTCCTGCACGCGTTCACCTCGATCACGCTTCGCAGCGATCAGATCGTGTCCGGAATGGCCCTCAACATCCTCGCCCTCGGGCTCACGACCTATCTCGACTACCAGCTCTATGGGCGCACCGGCACGCCGGCGGACCTGCCAGGGCTTCCGGATGTGCGCCTCGCCTTCCTCGACGGCGTCCCGTTCGTCGGCCAGGCCATCGGCGGACAGAACAGCATGGTGTGGGCGATGCTCGCGCTCGTCGTCGTCCTGCAGATCTTCCTGTTCCGGACCGTGGCCGGGCTTCGCCTCCGTGCCGTCGGCGAGCATCCGCGGGCCGCCGAGACCGTCGGCATCAGTGTCCGGCGCATCCGCTACGCGGCGGTCATCGCGAGCGGGGCCCTCGCCGCCCTGGGCGGCGCGTATCTTTCGCTGGGCGTCGCGCACTCGTTCACCGACGGCATGACCGGCGGCCGAGGCTTCATCGGGCTCGCGGCGATGATCTTCGGCCGCTGGACGCCGGTCGGGGCGCTCGCCGCGGCCCTCATCTTCGGCTACGGCAATGCCCTCTCCACCTCGCTGCAGGGCGCGACGATCGGCGCCACGAGAGTGCCGGTGCAGCTGCTCAGCACCCTCCCCTACGTGCTCACGATCCTCGCCGTGGCCGGGTTCGTCGGCCGGTCACGCCCACCCGCCGCCGACGGCGTGCCGTATGAGACCGAGGGCCACGCATGAGCGCGGAGCTCGTGCCGCTGATCGAGATGCGCGGGATCACCAAGCGCTTCGGCGACCTGGTCGCGCTGCGCGGCGTCGATCTCGTGGTCGGCGAGCATGAGATCCACGCGCTGCTCGGCGAGAACGGCGCGGGCAAGTCCACGCTCATGAACATCCTGTACGGCCTCTACCGGCCCGACGCGGGGACCATCAGGCTCCACGGCCAGGAGGCCAATATCCGCGGGCCCCGTGACGCGATCGCGCGCGGCATCGGCATGATCCATCAGCACTTCATGCTGATCCCGCCGCTCACCGTCGCCGAGAACGTCGTGCTCGGCGACGAGCGCTCCGGTCTCATGCTGAGCCAGCGCGCGCTCGGTGTGCGGGTGCGCGAGCTCGAGGAGCGGTTCCATATCGGCGTCGACCCTGACGCGAAGGTCGAAGATCTCCCGCTCGGCCTCCAGCAGCGCGTCGAGATCCTGAAGGTGCTGTATCGCGGGAGCGAGGTGCTCATCTTCGATGAGCCGACCGCGGTGCTCACCCCGCAGGAGGTCGGCGAGCTCTTCGCGATCGTCCGGACGCTCCGTGACGAGGGCAAGATGGTCATCTTCATCACGCACAAGCTCCGCGAGGTCTTCGCGGTGACCGATCGCATCACGGTCCTGCGGGCTGGACGGAACGCCGGCGAGCTCGTGACGAAGCAGACGTCGCCGTCGGAGATCGCGCGACTAATGGTCGGCCGCGAGCTCCGCCAGGTGCAGGCTCGCACGCCCGTCACCTCGACGGGAGCGGTGCTCGAGATCCGCGGCCTGCGGGTGGAGAGCGACCGCGGCGCGCCGGCCCTCCAGGGGATCGATCTCGTCGTGCACGCCGGCGAGATCCTCGGGATCGCGGGCGTCGGGGGGAACGGCCAGAGCGAGCTCGCCGAGTGCCTGCTCGGGCTCCGCGAGCCGACCGCGGGATCGATCCTCATCGGCGGTGCCGATGTCGCGCACGACGACCCGAAGCGGACGCGCGAGCGCGGCGTCGCCTACGTGCCCGAAGACCGACGCGCCGAGGGGCTCGTGCTCGCATTCACCGTCGCCGACAACTTCATCCTCGGCAAGCAGGATCACGCCCCGTTCAGCCGTCGCGGCGTGCTCGTGAACGAGGCGATCCGCGCGAACGGGGACCGCCTGGCCACCGAGTTCGATGTGCGGCCGCCCAACGCGCGCGCGATCGTGGCCAATCTCTCCGGCGGCAACCAGCAGAAGGTCGTGCTTGGACGCGAGCTCTGCGAAGAGCCCAGGCTCATCGTCATCAGCCAGCCGACCCGGGGCCTCGACATCGGCTCGACCGAATACGTGTGGGAGCGGCTGCTCGAGCAGCGGGCCAGGGGCTGCGCGGTGCTCCTGGTGTCGAGCGAGCTGGATGAGATCCGAGCCCTCTCGGACCGGATCGCCGTCCTGTTCGAGGGCCGGGTGGTGGCCACCCTGCCCGCAGCGCAGGCCACCGAGGAGCGGCTCGGACTGCTCATGGCCGGGCACGCCGAAGGGGTGCCCTCGGCGTAACGACCGTCACTTGACCGTCTTCCCGCCCATTGATAGGGTTTCGGCGTTCTGGTCAGACCACCTGACCAATTCCGTGGGGAGGCCTCCGCTGGCAGTCATCGAGCCGGTCCGTCGCAGCCGCCTCTATCAGGACATCGTTAGCCAGATCGAGGCCCTCCTCGACAAAGGCGAGCTGCACCCCGGCGACCAGCTGCCGCCGGAACGGGCCCTCGCCGAGCAGTTCCAGGTCTCACGGGCGTCGGTGCGCGAGGCGCTCCGCTCGCTCGAGCTCCTCGGGGTCGTCGAGACCCGCGCCGGCGGCGGCACGTTCGTCCGCCGCATGGTGCCGGAGGACCTCGCCCGGCCGCTCTCGAACCTCATCGGGCGCGGGCACAGCCTCGCCGACGTGATCGAGGTCCGCGGCCTCATCGAGCCGGCGATCGCGGCCGCCGCGGCAAAGCGGATCGACGCGGCGAAGCTCGACGAGCTGCGCGAGATCCTGAAGCAGCAGGCCCGCAAGATCGACTCGGGCGCGTCATACGCGGAAGAGGACACCCGCTTCCACGAGCTCATCGGCCATGCCGCGCGCAACGAGCTCCTCGTGACGATGCTGGGGGTCATCTGGGACGTCCTGCGCGCCTCGCGCGAGCAGTGGCTCCAGACGAACCAGCGGGCCCACTCGTCGATCGACCTGCACCAGCGCATCCTCACGGCCCTCGAGGCACACGACCCCGACGCCGCCCGCGCCGCGGCCGCGGATCACATCCGCGCGGTCGGCGAAGGGATCCTCAGGCGCATCGCGGAGAACGAGCGCTCGCAGGCCGGAACGCACGCCACGGCCACTCAGGCAATCGCGAAGGGAGCAAGATGAACGACGTCGTCAAGACCGATCCCGCGTCGATCACGATCGAGATCGTCTACCGCGGCATCTTCCAGAAGACCCTGGCCCAGCGGATCTGCCGCTCCGTCGTGCTCGCGGCGCGAAAGCGCGGCTACACCGGCACGGCCTTCGGCCGGTACGGCGACTCGCCCGAGCGCAATGGCGTGCCGGCCAAGTACTTCGCCGTCGTCGCGATCAACGATCTCGAGCTGGAAGCGTCGATGGCCAAGTACGAGCCGAGCGTCGTGGATATCGCCGTCGCGGTCGACGACACGCTCGTGAAGGGCGTCGAGTCGTGGGCCTGGTACGGCCGGCAGCCGATCTGGAAGCCCGTCCACGAGGGCGGCGCGGTCCTCGTCACCTCCGAAAACACGCTCGATGCGGTCCTGGCCCAGACCGACGCGGCCGAGCGTCCGTACCTCATGGGCATCGTGCCGGGCCTCGCGTCGTTCGCGGGCCTCTGGGTCTACAAGGACGACCACACGGACTACCGGGTCCTCGGCGCGCTCGCCAAGGTCGCCCCCGACTGGGTGCGGATCGAGGACGTGAAGACGCTCATCCAGGAGCAGACCGAGGACGGCAGCGCGGTGGCCTCGGCCCAAGAGGGCTATGAGCGGACCCAGCTCCGGCGCATCACTGTCGGCGAGGGCACCACGGGCCACGAGGTCCTGCAGTTCGAGAAGCCCGGCTGGACCACGATGCGGCCGGGCGTCATCGTCGACGCCCGCAAGCCCGGCGAACGCAACCCGTACTACAAGAAGTACGGCGCCCGAACGCTTCGCCCGGTGGTCAACTTCGACACCTGCATCAAGTGCACGATGTGCTGGCTCGACTGTCCCGACGAGTGCTTCGAGGTCACTCCCGAAGGTCACTACGAGGTGGTGTACGAAGCCTGCATCGGGTGCGGCATCTGCGCCCAGGTCTGCCCGGTGAAAGACTGCATCGTGATGGTGGACGAGCTGAAGTTCGAGGACAACGACGACAAGTGGCAGCTCTGGAAGAACGATCACGATGCCTACAACCGCTGGTTCGAGCAGAAGAGCGGCGTCTCGGCCGACCCGAAGCGGGCCGCCCTCGCGTCGAGCGCGGCCGAGAACGCGGCACCCGGCGCCAATCCGACGACCGCTGGAGGTGACGACTGACCATGGCCATCCAGATCAAGGAGCAAGAGCATCGCGACGTCGAGACCGAGCAGCTCGCCACGGGCTGCGAGGCCATCGCCGAAGCCATTCGCCTCGCGGACGTCGACGTCATGGCCGCCTACCCGATCCGCCCGTACGACGGCGTGATGCAGGCGGCGGCGAAGCTGATCGCGAACGGCAAGATGGACGTCGAGTACATCGTCGCCGACGGCGAGCACAGCCAGTTCGAGATCGTGAAGCACGCGTGCGCCGTCGGCTCGCGCGTGTTCGTCGGCTCCTCGGGGGTCGGCTGGTTCTACGCGATGGAGGCCATCGCCGTCACCGCCGGCCTTCGCCTTCCGGTGGTCGCGATCTGCGGCAACCGGGCCCTTGACGATCCGGGCGCGTTCGGCTGCGAGCACAACGACGCCCTTGCCGTGCGTGATCTCGGCTGGCTCCTCTGCTGGGCCGAGACCGCCCAGGAGTCCTTGGACTTCGCGCTCACGGCGTGGCGCGTGGCGGAGGACACGCGGGTGTCGCTACCGCTCGCGATCGGCCTCGACGGCGCCTTCCTCACCCACTCCCAGCAGATCGTGAAGATCCCGACTCAGGCCGCGGTCAACCAGTTCTTGCCCAAGTTCGACCTCGGCGACCGGCTGCTGCACCCGGACAACCCGATCACGATCGCGCCCCAGGTGGACCAGGACTGGCTCATGGAGATCCGGATGCAGAACGACCAGGCGATGCGCAACGCGCTCGGCGTCATCACCGAGGCCCACGCCGAGTTCAAGAAGCTCTTCGGTCGCGGCGGCGAGAACCCGTTCCTCGACGAGTACATGACCGACGACGCGGAGGTCGTGTTCATCGGGCAGGGCACCCTGTCCCTGCCGATGAAGGTCGCGATCCGCAAGCTCCGCAAGGAGGGCCACAAGGTCGGCCTCGTCCGGCTCAAGTGGTTCCGGCCGTTCCCGACCGCGGACGTGGTGAAGAGCCTGAGCCGGTTCAAAGCCGTCGGGGTCATCGACCGGGACTACAGCTTCGGCTCGCCGTACTACGGCGGCGTGCTCTACAACGAGATCCGGTCGGCGATGTACTCGGCCGAAAAGCGCCCCACCATCGTCGGCTTCATCGCGGCCCTCGGCGGCCGCGAGATCGAGCAGCCGATGGCCCGCGAGATGTTCGACAAGCTCACGGCCGCCGCCGGCGGCGGGCTTGCGTCCGGTGACATCTGTCACTGGATCGGCGTGCGGAACTAGAGGAGACGACGATGACAGTGACCGCGAGCAACACCCCGCTCGACCTTCCCCAGATCAAGGGCGTCAAGGACGTCCCGTACGACGAGCTCTTCGTGTCGGGTCACCGGACCTGCCAGGGCTGCGAGTCAGCGCTGGTCATGCGGCACATGGTGAAGGCCTCCGGACCGCGCACCATCGTGCTCGGATCGACGGGCTGCATGTACGTCGCGAACACGACGTACTACACGACGCCGTGGGTCGTGCCGTGGATGCACACGCAGCTCGGCGCCTCGGGCTCCGCTGCGCTCGGCACCGCGGCCGGCCTCAAGGTCCTCATGCGCAAGGGCAAGATCAAGGACGAGAAGATCAACGTCATCGCGTTCTGCGGTGACGGTGGCGGCGCGGACATGGGCATCGGCGCGATCAGCGCGACGCTCACGCACAAGGACTACAACTCGCTCATCCTGCTGTACGACAACGAGTCGTACGCGAACACCGATATCCAGCTCTCGAGCCAGACCCCCTATGGCGCCGTGACGACGTTCTCTCCGTCGGGTACCGAGAAGCGGCTCATGCATACCCGGTGGAAGAAGAACATGCCGGGCATGATGGCCGCGGGCCACCCGGAGTCGCGGTACATCGCGGCTGGCTGCGCCGCGTACGCGGTGGACCTCATGAATAAGATCCGCAAGGCCCTCGAGCTGGGCGGACCGACCTTCGTGCACACGCTCGACCCGTGCCCGAAGGGCTGGGACTACCACCCGCAGTACAGCCAGGAGCTCGGCCACCTCGCGGTGGAGACGGGTATCTGGCCGCTGTACGAGGTCATCGACGGCGTGTGCAACCTCACCGGCCCCACGCGGCAGATCGCCGAGGGCCGCAAGAAGCGCAAGCCGGTGTACGAGTACCTGAAGCGCCAGGGCCGGTTCGCGCATTTCCTGGACGAGGACGTGGAGCACTTCCAGGCCACCGTCGACAAGATGTGGACCGAGTGGCTCATCCCGGGCGTGATCCCGTTCACGGTGGCCGCGAAGGATCAGACGCTCCTTCGCATCGACCGGAAGCCGCTGCACGCGGAGGCCAAGCCGGCGTAGGTACGCGATCGCACAGTCGTGAAGAGGCCGGTCCGCAGGGGCCGGCCTCTCGCATGTGTTCGTCGTGCCGCTGCTGTTCCCGGCGTCCGCGCCAACCCGCCTAGCTTGCACAGCCACCAAGTCGACCCGACACATCGGGGCTAACTAGCCCCAAAGAAAACGGCGGCCCATTCTTTGGGTGTTCGACGTCCAAAGAGGAGGGTCCGCCGTGACCAATGATGACCTGATCTTCCGCCACCGTCTGCGGCTGTTCGCCCGCGCTGGCGAGGTCGGCGTTAGGCGAGCCTGCCGCGA